>CANKTH010000078.1 GCA_947486185.1 Deltaproteobacteria bacterium | reverse complement strand
TCAGGGGCTCGGGGTCGCGCTCGGCCTCGCCGTTGCGGTGGCGGGGGGCGGTGGCCTCGCCCTCCTTGCCGGAATGGGTAGCATCGCCCTGGGCTCCGCGGACGCGCTCACCAGACGTTCCAGCGAGCTCATCGACCTCGCCGCCCCGCTGGTCAGCTTGCGGCCGGAAGCTGAGCCGGTAGGCGTGGGCGCGCTGCTCGCCGTGCTGTGGTTCCTGCCCCCGAGTCCCGCAAGACGCGCCGCCATGCTGGCTTTTGTCTACGCCCTCGGTCCCATCGCGCCGGTGGTCGGCGAGCTTGGTGTCGCGCTGCCGATGCCCGGCTTGCTGCAGGCCCTCCTCTGCCCCGCCGATCTGGACTGGAGCGGGGGGCTCATCGTCGGCTCGGCTGCGGGGGGGCTTGCCCTCGCGCGCCCCGGTTTCGCGTCGTCGGTGGCCCTGTTCCCCGCGTTCACCCTGGCTGAGCTCCTCTGGCTCCTGCGTGCCGGGCTCCCGAACAGCCTGGTTGAGCCGCCCTTGATCATCGCCGACCTGGGCAGCCGTCGGGGCGGGGTGCTGCACCTCCCGCTCGAGGTCCGGCTGCCTACGATGCCCCGCTTCTCGGCCGCGCCGGCAGGGAGCCACGCGCTGTACCTCTCGTGGCAACCCCAGCATCAACGACCTCTTCCCCTGAAGCTCGCGCCGCTCGGGGGGGAGTCCGTGCTCTACGCCGAGCCCGGTGTGGTGATGATGGTCGACCTGCTAGCCGGGGGCGGCGCCTTCCTGATCCCGCCGCTCCGTCCGGGCGACGCGCTTCGTGGCCTGGACATTCCCGATCTGGTCGTGCACCGGGGACGCCTCCCCGACGGCGCCAAGGCCGCGCTGGACCCGATCTTCGAGCGTTGGTACGGTCCGCCTCAGCGGGACCTGGCGGGTGACGTGGATCTTTATCGTGTACCCGAGTCAGGCACCCGATACCCTTCCGCCGTGACCCCGCTCCGCCCTACCGGCGACTCGGATGCCCACGGCTGGCTCAGCGCGGCAGACTACCTGCGCGAACAGAGCCCACCTGCCGCATCGTCTGGCGCCCGTCGGGGAGCCAAGCCTCCTCCCGGCGGGAGCCAGCGTCCACCCCTCCTTTCCCCGCCGAAACCCCCGCCCGGAGCGCCTGCTCCCCCTGAGGACCCATGAACCCGCACCATGAGCTTTCCGAGATCGACCGCGTCGCGACGCGCCTCGCCGAACGACTCGGCGTCGCACCGAAGGTCGCGATCGTGCTCGGCAGCGGCCTCGGCGAGGTCGCCGATCGCCTCACCCAGAAGACCACTTTGTCCTACGCGGAGCTCCTGCTCCCGCCGTGCTCGGTCAGCGGCCACGCGGGGGAGATGAACGTCGGCCCGCTGGGCGGCGTCCGGGTGGCGCTCCTGTCAGGCCGTTGGCATATGTACGAGGGGCATCCTCCGGAGTTGGTGGTTCGCGGGGTGCGCGCCCTTGCGCGCTGGGGCGTGAGCGGCCTCGTGCTGACCAGCGCGGTGGGCGGAATGGAGGGGCTGAGCCCCGGGGACATCACCGTCGTGCGGGACCACATCAATTTATCAGGGATCAACGTGCTTCGTGGGCCAAACCTCCGTCCGGCTGACCTCGCGCCCGCGGATCCCCGGTGGCCGCGGTTTCCCGACCTGTCCACCTTGTACTCCCCCCGCGTTCGTGCGCTGATCCAGGACATTCAACCTGGCCTGTCTGAGGTCGTTTACGCCGCCAGCTCGGGACCGTCGTATGAGACGCCCGCCGAGATTCGGATGTTCGTGAAGCTCGGCGCCCACGTGGTCGGGATGAGCATGGTGCACGAAGCGACCGCGGCGAGGCACGCCGGAATGGAGGTGAGCGGATTCTGTGTGGTGACCAACCTCGCCGCGGGAATCTCCGCCCACGCCCTGAATCACGCGGAGGTTGCCGAGGTGGGCGCCACCGCGGCCGGCCGTATCGGCAAGCTGCTGACGGCGCTGGTGGCACAATGGTGAGCGAGGCTGAAATCTTGACGTTGATCCAGGCGGCTGAGCAGGCGCGTGCCCATGCCTATGCGCCCTGGTCCCACTTCCGGGTTGGCGCCGCGGTGTTGGGCGCCTCGGGTCGGGTCTACGCTGGGTGCAACGTCGAGAACGTGAGCTTTTCGCTGACCTGCTGCGCCGAGCGGGTCGCGGTGTTTCGCGCCGTCTCCGAAGGTGAGCGGCGCATCCTGGCGTGTGTGGTGCTCACCGACACACAGCCCCCTGCCAGCCCTTGTGGCGCTTGTCGCCAGGTGTTGCATGGTTTCGGCCCGGACGCGGTGGTGATCCTGACCAACCCGGGAGGGGATCGGACGGTGACCGACATGACCACCCTCCTCCCAGCGTCCTTTGACGCGTTGGTGTTGGCCGCGGGGCAGCATCCGAAATAGCCGCCTCACAGATCAGCCCTCGCTTGACGGTGGCACCGGGGCCGCGACCCCGGGCACGGGCGCGTTGGGATTGTCGGTCGGCTGGGCCGCTTCTCTCAGGTGGTAGATCCGGGTCTCATAGACATAGCTCTCGACCAGCGGAACGCCGTTCCACACGCGCCGCGGCACCTCGAACAGATGAAGGGGCAGCTGATAGAAGTCCAGCTCCTCCTCCCATAGACGCTTGCCGCGTCTGTCGAACTGACGCTCCAACGGCGTCGGCTCGCCAAGGTAGGTGGTCAGCCGAGACTCCTCCGGGCGGTTGTGGCCCGGCATACCCATGCCGGCAGGCTGCTCCTCGGCCGGGATGGACGCGTCGCTGTCCAGGATGTAATCGTAAGGTGTAAACAGGCCATATCCCCGGCGGGTCCACGACAGGTCCCCGCGCAGCGCGTCGTTGGCTGTGGCGTCCATCTTGGAACGTGCCGCGTACCAATACAGGTAGATCGAACGGCCCTGACTGGCGAGCTCCTCGACGTCGAGCCGTGAGCCCCAAAATACTGCTGGAAGGCGGTCTTTTGTGGGAAATGCCGTGATCTGATAGAACCGCGACACTCCGCGGATGTCCGGCACGCCGAAAGGCCGAAACTCGTAGGCGCCGACCTGCTGTACATAATGATTGAAGACCACCAGCGCATAATCCAGTGGAATCCTGGATAGTATCTCCCGACCATCAAACTCCGCCCGATGCCGCGCCCGCCAGTCCTGGGTGTAGTTGAACGCCCCGGCCCCGAGGTACCAGGCGTATGCCGCGCCCAACAGGCCAACGGGCACCCGCCCGACCTGTCCAGCGAGTCCCCATGCGCGCTTAAGCCCCTCGAGCGCGAGCACGTGAAAAATCGGAGCAAGAGAGAGGAAGATCCGTGAGGCGAGGTCCTCTCGCGCGGTGGGCGAAGAGATCACGGCGGCGGTGAACAAGGAAAACACCAGGGTCACGGTCAACCCGGCGATCTGCTGGTGGGGCTCGGCGCGACGGATTCCCAAGAACAAGCCCAGGATCAGCAGAACCGAGCAGATCGCGGGAAAGGCGCGTGGGGCGTAGTACACCGCCTCGTAGTGCGAGTAGAACACCACGATCGGCGCGGCGACCAGGCCGATCACCGCCGCCGCAGCAACGGGGCCCAACCAGACCGGGCGGAGCCGGGCAATCGCGCCGAGGAGAAGCAGCACCACCCCAGGGGCGCCGAGGAGGTAGACGAACTGATCGAGATTGTGCTCCAAGATCGGAAGCCGCGAGGAGGCGCCAACCGAAGCGACCGGCGAATGCCCGAGCTTGATCAGGGGGATCGCGAGGTAGACCCAGATCGCGATGGCCACGATCACCACCAGGAGGTGGCGCTCCACCACCTTGTAGGCGCGTCGACGCCAGCCCTCGATCATGCCTGCGCCGATGATGGCGAACTGCATCAGCACCGCGGATTCCTTCAGGCCGAAGGACCAGGCGCCCGCCGCTAGCACCGAGAGCCAACCGAAGAGCCCGGGCGACTGTCGCGCGCCCAGCACCGCACCGACCCAGAGCGTGCACCCCGCGCCGAGCGCGTCAAACTCCGGGAAGTACCACGCTGAAAAAAGCGCGGGCGCCAACAGCATCGACAGCGCTGGCGCGAGAACCGTGTAGCGCGGGAAGCGGTAGACTCTCAGCCACGCCCAACCGCCCACCCCGAAAATCCACAAGGAGAGCGTCGAACGCCACCATCGGACCGCTTCCGATGGGAAGACGTTCAACCCGTAGAGATCATTGAACACCTTGAGCGCCGCGACCGACATCGGCCGCACCCCCGAAGACTCCATCGGCGGCGGGTTGGTGAACGGCTGATGAAAACGTTCCCAGGGGATTTCGGCCACCTGGGTCAGCACGCGGAACGTCATGTGGTCGGCCTGAGGCACCAGACCGGGGAGCGCCAGCAGACCGGCGTATACGAAGAACCCCAACGGGATTCCCCACCTCGCCGCGCGGCTCAGGTTGTCTTGGTTCATGACGCTACGATCCGGAGATCGAAGCTCACGGAGCGGACTCGTCGGGGACCACTTTCTGGGGCCTCAGGCGGATTACGATGCCCTCTTCACGAAGCAGACGGCGAAGCTCCCATTTGTCGATGCCCTCGAGGTTGGTGAGCACCCGGTCGATACGGTCCCCGCCCCCCTCCAAGCGCTCCACCACGAGTCGGCCATCCTTCACGGCGGCCTCGACCTCGCTCATCATCATCCGCAATTGTTCGGGTGGAATTGCGTCAATTCTCTCTTGCGCCGCGAGCAGGGTGGCGTCGGCGTGGCGCACCGCGGGGAGCGCGGCGTCGCTCACCCGGCGGACAGAGCTCAGAGTGCTCCGGGCGTCCGCAACGAGCGCCGGCGCGGCTTCGGCGGCGACCGCCGCGCCTTGCGCCGCTCGCTCGACCTCCACGAGGATGCGCCGTGGGCGATCCGGATCGTCGGCGATCGCCAGGTCCAAAGCGCGTAGCACCCGCGCGAGCGCCTCGGGGTCCACCGCCTCGAGCAGCGGGGTCACCCGGGCGACCATCTCGTCCATCTCGATCTGACCGGTAGGCGCGGCCAGCTCATCGCCTTCCTGGAGGGGAGGCGCGTCGGGAGAGTGCGGTACGAGCTCGACGTACTTCTCACCCAGCAAGGAGCGGGCTCGAACAAGCACGGTCACGTCGCTCCGTACCCCCGCCGCGGTGTCCACCAGCATCCACAGCCGCGCGCGGTTGAACTCCACGGACAACGACTGCACCCGACCGACCTCGACGCCGGCGATGCGTACGCTCGCGCCCGCGTCCAGGCCGGCGGCGTCCGTCAGCGTCGCGCTCACCCGGACCCGCTCACCGCCGTCAGAGAGGGCGCCGACAGACAGCGCCATCCAGGTGAACAACGCCAAGGCGCCGCTGACCAGCACGCCTACGCCGATTTCTTGCCCACGCGTCGCCATCGTAGCCCGCGCTAACGCGTTGGGGCGGGCCCGGTGGGGAGCTGCCCGTAACGGTAGGGGTCTCCACTGCCGGCTTCCGAGGGACCACGCTCGATCGACAACGTATCGGCGTAGACCTCGACCGCCGACACCGGCTCGTCGTAGCCCTTGATCTTGAGTGACGAGGGCCCATTGTGCGGCATCGAGACGGACCGCTCCGGGGGAATCGCCGCCCAGGTGGATTCGGCCACCATCACATGGCCGATTCGACAGATCGACTCCATACGATTGGCGACCGTCGTCGTCTCCCCTATCGAAGTGAACTCAAGCTTTTCGTCACAGCCTATCGCTCCCACCATGACGTCTCCGGTGTTGATGCCCACGCGCATCTCGAACACGATCTTCCCAGCCGCGCGCCGGGTCGCGTTGACGGTGCGTAGCCGGCGTTGCATCGCGAGGGCGCAGCGGACTGCGCGCTCCGCATGATCGGGCGTACGCACCGGCGCGCCAAAGATAGCGACGATGGCGTCCCCGATGTACTTGTCCGGAAAGCCGCCGTGCTCCTTGATGAGCGGCACGAGCTCGTAGAAGTAGGCGTTGAGGGCGGAGACCACCTCGGTAGCCGGCACCCCGCGGGTGATGGTCGAGAAGCCCGCGAAGTCGGTGAACAGCACCGTCGCCGGGACCACCTGGCCGCCCAGGACGAGGCCTTCGTTGGCTGCCGCCGCTGCGAGCTCCTTGGACAACACCTTCTCGAGCGCCTGGAACAGGTTGCCACGCTCCCGAAGGCCGCGGATCATCTGGTTGAAGGTGTGGATCAGCGTGACGAACTCGTTGTCGCCCAGCGCTGGGACCGTGTGGTTGAAGTCCAGCCGGATCACCGCTTGCGCCCCGTTCTGTAAGGCTGCGACGGGTTGGCTCACCCAGCGCGCGAGCTCGCCCGCCGCCACGGCGATCAGCAGGAGCCCAATACAGAGGCTTAGGACCACCTCAAAGGCGGCGCGGCTCATCATCGCGGTGACGGCGGCAGCGTTGATGTCCACCGTCACGGTGTTGTAGTGGCCATCCGTGGGCTCAGGCGCGTACCACGCGGAGAACCACGTGCCCCACTCATCGGTCTCGAAGCGCGGCAACAGCGGAGCGTGTGTCGGGTTGTGGGCAAAACCCGGAGATCCGCCGCGTTCAGGACGATAGGAGTCCCGCCAGAACTCGCCGTCCACCTCGACAAGATCGAAGGCATGCCCAGGCGCGGGCGGGCGCTCCCACCACCGGGCCGCCGTGGCCACATACGCCAGATTTCGCTCGAAAAACGGCTGCCCGGGCACGTCGAGGGTGAGGTAGACGTCGCCCGCGACGAGGTCTACGCGCCCGGCGGTGCGTAAGGCCGACGCCAAGGCGGCGTCTGCCTGGTGAAACGCGAGCAGCTCGCCCGGCCCGTCCGCGCGCGCCTCGAACCAGCTCACCCAGGCCCGGCAGGCGGCGCTCACCGCAGGGACGTCAAAGTTCTCGGCGTCTGGATAGGCGTTCAAGCGCTCGCTAAGCGCGGTGTCGTCCAGGCACTGCCCCTCCTGGACCAGGAGGGCGAGGCCGCGCCCGAGGCTCACGGCGTCCGGCGGCGCCGGATCTTCGGCGAGGCGCGCGAGGGTCACCTGGTTGAGCTTGGCGCGAACCGTCAGGGGAAGGCGATCGTTGGCGGCGGCCACCACCACGTTGGCCTCCCCAATCAGGTCGTCGAGCTCCGACCACGGCGCGGAGACCGTGACGAACAACGCCGGTGCCCCGAGCACGATGCCGAACAAGGAGAGATATGCCGCGAGGCGGGTACGAAAGCTGCGACCCGATCGTGTGGGGGCTTGGACGGGGGCGGACTCGGAAGTTGGCGACGACACGGCGGCGCCCTAACCGGATCGTGCCGCGACCGGGGGCGGCTTCCACCGCCCGCCGCGAATCACGCGGTGATCCGCGCCCTCCGGAGCAGCGCCAGCGTCTGGACCAGCGGCAACCCGACCACGTTGGTGTAGCTTCCCTCCACCTGCTCGATCAGGCCCACCCCGTGGCCTTGAATCCCATATGCCCCCGCCTTGTCTCGGGGTTCGCCCGTGCTGATGTACCAGCCCAACGAGGCATCGTCCAACTCGCGCATCGTCACCCACGAGCACTCGCGATGGGTGTAGAGCATCGTGCCGAGCCGGAGGACTACGGCGGTCATCACGACGTGCCGCCGCCCCGAGAGCGCGCGCAGCGTGCGCCAAGCATCTTCATCGGAGGCGGGTTTTCCAAGCACCACGCCGTCCAGGACCACGACGGTGTCGGCCGCGAGCACGGGCCGGGTGTCGGCGATCGTCGCCGCCTTCATGCGGGCCACCCGGTCGACGTACACCTCCGGGGGTTCGTCCGCGAGCAGCTGTTCATCGATGTCAGCGGGCCGCGTCACCACGGCGACACCGGCGGACTCCAACAACAGTCGTCGGCGGGGCGATGCGCTCGCCAGGACGATCTCCGAATAGGTCACGTGCGGGAAGCGCGCTGCGCCCGAACCGCCAGCCGATGGGCGCGACGGAGCCGGGCGTCGGCCTCCCGGCGCTGTTCGAGCTCGGTGTCCGGGGCCAGACGGGGCACGGCGGTGGGCCGACCTTCCGAATCAAGAGCGACGAAGGTGGCATAGGCCGAGGCGGTGTGGAGGCGCGCGCCGGTGAGCGGATCCTCACCCTCAACCCTCACGCCCACCTCGATCGAGTGGTCCCAGGCCGCGTTCACGCATGCGCGGAAGATCGCGATCTGGCCACGCTGAATCGGGTGCAGAAAGTGGAGCTCGTCGATCGACGCGGTCACCACCTGACGGCGACAGAAGCGCTGGGCGGAGATCGCTGCGGAGATGTCGATCCACGCTGCGACCTGCCCGCCAAAGATGGTTCCCATCGCGTTGGTGTGCTCGGGCAGCACGATCTGGGTGAGCTCGACGCGTGTCTCCGCGGGCGCGACTCGGCGATCTGCGTCCACCGTTTACTTCGTGAACCAGGTGCTGATCTCGATGCCGCCACCGTAGGTGAGCTTCACCTCGTCGGAGAGCCGGGTCGAGAGCCCAATCGCGGGCACCACGTAGATACCCAAGCCCACCCCCGCCTTTCGTTCGCCACCCAAGCGCGCTTTCACGTCGAAGTTGAACTCGCTGCTGTTGTTGGTCCCGCTCGGGCCGTCCCGGTAGACACCGAAGCCGCCGCCAACCATGAAGACGCCTTCAAAATCATTCGCGACCTTGGCCTTGATCGCGGTGCCGCTGACCTCCGCGCCAAAACGTACGCTCTGTGCGGCGAGGGCTGCAAGGGTGTCGAGCGCGTGCAGCTGCA
Organism: Deltaproteobacteria bacterium; assembly: GCA_947486185.1. Taxonomy (GTDB): domain Bacteria; phylum Myxococcota_A; class UBA796; order UBA796; family SXON01; genus CANKTH01. The sequence goes on along the minus strand of CANKTH010000078.1, from coordinate 15,366 downwards.
CCAGCCAGCCCTTGGCCCGGTAGTCGAGCGACGGGGCCCATGTCGTGCCATCACACAACCAGCCGCCCCCCGACGCGCCGACCACGACGGTGCTGCCGAGGTCGGTCGCAACCAGGCACGCGCCGGGCGTGGGGAGGTAGGCCGTCATCCCGACCCCGGCGAAGGCAGGGGAGGAGGCGGTCAAACCGAGCGCGAGGACTAGCTTCTTCATATTCACTCCAATAGGCTACAGGATCAGTCGACTGGGCAAGCGGCGGCGTTACCCGAGGCAGAGAGGCACATCTCCAGGGCGCGATCGACCGGCTGACCCGACGCCCGCGCATAATCAAGCCACTCCCTCGAGTAGTTGCGCGCGAGCCCACGGGCCTCATCGGCGGCCGCCTCGTTGTCGTCGCTCCGTTCTTCCAGGAACACGGCCTCGGAGTCGTGCCACATCCGTGTAGCTGTTTCGGCTTTCAACCGGTAGATATTGAAGACCCGCGCCGTGTAGAGCGGCCCTTCCCACACGTGTTTGTTCTCCAACGCGTAGTCGGCCCAATGTATGACCTCTTTTCCGTCCGCGACATCTCCTCGGGCGAGCACGAGCGCGTACTTGAAGCAGAGATCCGGGTCGGAGCGGTCAAAGTCCTCGAGGTGCCGCTGCGCGAGCGAGAGCCACTCGTCACTGTCACCCTTGGCTTCTGCGTTGACCATCAACAGGCGGGATATGCGATCCTTGGTGGTTTGCAGCTTCTCTTCGAGCAGGCGATTCTCGAGGCAAGAGCTGACCTCTTCGCTGAGCGTGCCCAGGAGCGCCGAACCTTCGAGGGGGGTGAGCTCACCGCACACCGGGTTGACGACCGCGACCACCGCGGGCCCTTTCTTTTTGCCTTTCCGGGTGCGTTTGGTCCCCTTCTTCTTGCCCACCCGCGCAAGCGCGTCGAGCCTGGCCTTTGCCTCGGCGACCTCGGGGACGACGATCGCCACCTCTACCCCGTCCACCGTAGCAAACGTGAGGTCCCATCGACCGACAAAGCCCCGGAGCGCGGCCTCGGCCTCGGGACCGCCCAGGTCGGCCACGGCGACGACCGCGGTCCAGTCGGTCGTCGCTACAGTCCGAACGCGGGCCTGCGCCACCTCCACCCGCCTGAGCTTCTCGGCCCGGGCGAGCGCCATGAGCTGCTCCTTGTCGGGGCCCGTTTCCAGGTTGTTGGCGCTCACCAGCACCCAGCCGTTGGGATCGGCGCGCGACTCCCGGGTCGGCTTGAAGTCGGGGCCACCGAGCGTGCGACCGGTCTTCGCGATGTAGGTGTGCAATTCCTGCGTGGTGATCTTCCCGTCCGCTTTCTCTCCCGCCGCGCCGTCGGCCCAGCCGCGCAGGCCGCCGACGAGAAGCCACGTCGCGAGGCTGTGGTTGGCCGGAGGGTACAGGGGTGAGGACTCGTCGCCGGAGGTGGCCGTCCAGACCGACAGCCGCTCGTTGGCCGGCACAACCGACGGTCCCGCAGGTGCAGCAACCTTAAAAGCGGGGAGGCCGGTCCGATCCACGCCGCCGAACGATGCGTCGATCCAGAGCACGATCTCACCGGCGCGGCTCGCTTCGAGCACGCTCTTGACCTCGTCGATGTCGAGGCTGTCGGCGAGCGGCTCCGCGGTGGGCGCGTCGACGGGGAGCAACACGCGGTCACCGCCCGATACGACGCCGCCGTGCCCGGCATAGTAGACCCATAACGTGCCTTTCTTGCTTCGTGCGAGGTCCCTCGCCGCTCGGAGCGCGCTGAGCATCTCCTGCCGATTGGCGTTGTTGACGCGAGTGACGCGTTCGGGATCGACGCCCCTGGCGGAGACCAGCCAGTCGTACACCGCCTGTGCGTCGGCCTCAGCCGCAGGTACATCGGGCAGATTGGCGTAGTCCGACTGGCTGATGACCAGGGCCACATCCTTCTTGGCGCGGGCGCCCGTGACCAGCGGCGTATCGATGGAGGGGGGCTCCGCGAGGGCAAAGCCGAGGAGGGAGAGCAGCATCGGATCGCGCGCCTAACGTATCGGGTAGCCGAGGGCTTGGAAAAGCCCTCACCGCTTCTCCTGGGCGACCGCCACTGCCGCGGACGGTAGCTCCTGCACATCATCGCAATCACGGGCGTGTAGGGTCTCAACCATCGGACCTTCCGGCAACCAATCTCCGAGACCGCGGGGCGGACGCGGTCTGGCGTGGGCGCTGGAGGCCGTCATCCAGGTGACGTGCCGCTGCGAGATGTGGAGTACAACGTTATCGGCGCCGCCACGGCCATCGCGCTCCTGAGCACCATCGGGAGCGCCGACACCGGCGGCAACACTGCCATCAACGAGTAGCATGAGCACACCGCCCCCAATCACCCGACGCGCCCCGGTCACGGATGTCCTTCACGGCGACGAGGTCATCGACCCCTACCGGTGGTTGGAGGCGGGTTCTGACCCGGAGGTCCAGGCGTGGATGGACGCGCAGGACCGCTGGGCGCGCGCCCAACTGGCGGCGCTGCCCGCCCGCGGAATGTTGGTCGAGCGCCTCCGCGCGCTCTTCTACGTGGACAGCCTCTCTGCCCCCACACGGCGGGGATCTCGCTATTTTTCGCGTCGAAGCTCCGCCGCCAAGGAGAAGTCCTTCCTCGTGGTCCGAGACGGCGCCGACGACGAGCGGGTACTGCTCGATCCCAACACCTGGCTGAGCGGGGACGCGCTCGGCACGTGGAGTCCTTCGTGGGATGGAAGTAAACTAGCCTTCTCCAGGCGTCCCAACGCTGCGGATGAGGCGGTACTGTATGTGTTGGACGTGGAGAGTGGGCTCGTCTCGACAGCAGACCGCATCGAGGGTGCCCGCTACGCCACTCCCCATTGGACCACCGACAATCTTGGCTTCTACTACGAGTGGATCCCGATGGACGCCGCGATCTCCGACGATCAGCGGCCCGGGCGTATCGAAATCCGTTACCACCGGCTGGGCGACGATCCCGCGCTGGACCAGGTCGTGGTGCCGTGTCTTGGGGACCCGACTGTGTTCCAGATGGCATCTTTGTCGGAAGACAGCCGCTATCTCTTCATCACCCGCTCTTTCGGTTGGAATCGGAACGACGTCTACGTCATCGATCGGCAAGCGTCCGAGCCGGCGCTTCTGCCGCTCCTCGTTGGTCGCCCCCACCACTACCAGATCCTGGAGTATCAAGGGTACTTCTATCTTCATACCGACGAGGGGGCGCCCCGCGCGCGGATCCTGAGGGCCCCTGTTTCGCCTCTCCCGGGTGGCGGCGAAGCGCTCGAGGCGTCCTGGCAGGAGGTGGTGGCGGAGGACCCTGAAGCGACGCTGGAAGGCTGGTCGATCGCCGGCGGTTGCCTGAGCCTCGCCTGGCTTCGGCGGGCGGTCTCGGAGCTCCAGCTGCGGAGTCTCGACGGCGCGGAGGTCCGGAACCTGCCTCTGCCGATGCCCGGGGCAGCGAGCGTCGCGGACGGCCACCCCGACGACGACGAGGCCTGGTACAGCTTCTCGTCGATCACCATGCCGCCCCGACTCTACCGCGTGTCTGTCAGGTCCGGGAGATCCACGCTCGAGCTGGAGCAAAAGCTCCCGGTGGACTCGGATCGTTACGTGGTGGAGACCGCGACCGCGCGCTCTCGGGACGGCGCCGAAGTGCCGATGTTCGTCGTCCGTCGCCGGGATCTCGCCTGGGACGGCCAACGCCCAACCGTGCTCTACGGCTACGGCGGCTTCCGGATCTCCTTGACCCCGAGCTTTCGTCCGTCGTTGTTTCCCTGGCTCGACGCGGGTGGTGTGTATGTGGTGGCCAACCTACGGGGCGGCGGGGAGCTGGGCGCCGAATGGCACGATGCCGGAAAACTCCAGAATAAACAAAACGTTTTTGATGACTTCATCGCGGTGGCCGAGAGCCTGATCGCGCGTGGCATCACCTGCCCAGCACGGATTGGCATCTGGGGCGGCAGCAACGGCGGCCTGTTGATGGGTGCGGCGATGACCCAACGACCGGAGCTGTTCGGCGCCGTGGTCTCTGCCGTGCCGCTGCTCGACATGCTCCGCTTCCATCTGTCCGGCTCGGGCCGCACGTGGATATCCGAGTATGGATGTGCGGAAGATCCAGAGGCTTATCAGTGGCTCCGAGCGTGGTCTCCGTATCAGCACGTGGTATCCGACACCCGGTACCCGCCCCTGTTGATGCTCTCCGCCGACCATGACGACCGGGTGGACCCCAGCCATGCTCGTAAGTTCGTGGCGTTGATGCAGGCGGCGGCGCAGAATACCGGCGCGGTGCCGCCGCTCTTACGTATCGAGCGCGCGGCCGGTCACGGCGGCGCCGATCAGGTGGCAGAGCGGGTGGCGTCCAGCGCCGACACCTGGGCCTGGCTCTTTTACACCCTTGGGGCAGGCGCGCCGGCGACCGCGGGTCAATTCGGCATTCCGTGACGCCCCCGCCTTGCGCGGCTCCCGAAGGCGGGTGACAACCCGACCCCATGCCTGATCCTTCCGACATCTCTGGCCGTAAGCTCGACCATATCCGGCTTTGCGCCGAAGAAGACGTCGGCTTCCGGAGCAAGACGACGCTCCTGGAGGAGGTGGAGCTGGTCCACGAGGCCCTGCCAGAGCTGGCGCTAGCGGATGTGGACCTCAGCACGGAATTGTGCGGGGTGAAGCTGAAGGTACCGCTCGTGATCGCGGCGATGACCGGTGGCACCGCCGAGGCAGGCCCTATCAACCGTGACCTGGCGCGGGTGGCCGAGGAATTCGGGGTCGGCTTCGGTTTTGGCTCCATGCGCCCGCTGTTGGTGCGGGGCCAGCGCGAGGGCTACGAGGTGCGCGACGTTGCGCCAAACACCTTGATCCTCGGGAACATCGGCATGGTGCAGGCGCGTGAGACGCCGACCGCGACCCTGCGGGAGCTCCTCGACCGGGCGGGCTGTAACGCCCTATGTGTGCACCTCAACCCGGCGATGGAGGTGGTGCAGCCGGAGGGAGACGACGATTTTCGTCACGGTCTCGACACGCTCGCGCGGCTCCACGGCGAGCTCGGGGTGCCGTTGGTCGTGAAAGAGACGGGCTGCGGGCTCTCGCGCCGCACGGCTCAGCGTCTCGTGAAGCTCGGTGTTGAATGGGTGGATGTCAGCGGGGCAGGTGGCACCTCCTGGGTGGGTGTTGAGGCGCGGCGCGCCGACGCGCTCACGAGCGGCGCCCGGTTGCAGCAGCGGCTCGGGGCGCGCTTCTGGGACTGGGGCATCCCCACGGCCGCCTCCGTCGCGCAATTGAATGGTTTGGGCCTGGGTATCATCGCGACGGGCGGCGTCTCTGACGGTCTCGACGTGGCGAGGGTGTTGGCGCTGGGCGCGCGGGCTGCCGGCATTGCCCGCCCCTTTCTCAAGGCCCAGCGGCAGGGGCTCGACAGCCTGCGTGAGGCGGTCGGCACCGTCATCGCGGAGCTGCGCGTGGCGATGTTGCTCACCGGGAGTGCCTCCCCCGCCGCCCTCGCCGAGGTGCCGCTGGTGCTTGGGCCGAGGCTTTTACGTTGGGTTCCGCCCGGCTCGGCGTTACGGAGCCGGCTCCTGGATCAGGGAACGCCAGACGGGAAGCTCGGCGGGTGACCACGCGGCCTGACGGCACGGTGCGCGTTCGCCTTGCCATCGCGTCTTCACCCGATTAGCCACGCGGCCTTTTCGGGGGTTTTATGTCCGCGACCAAGAGCAGCAACATTCACTGGCACGGTGCCAACGTCACCCAGTCTGAGCGCGAGTCGATCCTTGGCCAGAAAGGTGCCGTCATCTGGCTCACCGGCCTCTCGGCCTCGGGGAAGAGCACCATCGCGCGCCGCGCTGAGCAGCTTCTGCTCGAACGGGGCGTAGCTACGTACGTGCTCGACGGAGACAACATCCGGTTCGGCCTCAACAAGGACCTCGGCTTCGCCCCGGCGGACCGCACCGAGAACATTCGCCGTATCGGTGAGGTCGGCAAGCTCTTCGCCGACGCCTGCGTGATCACGTTGACGGCGTTCATCTCGCCCTACCGTGCGGATCGCGACAAGGTGCGCGAGCTCATGCCGGCGGGCTCGTTCTTCGAGGTCTACGTACACGCCCCCATCGAGGTGTGTGAAGCGCGTGATCCCAAGGGCCTCTACAAGAAGGCGCGTGCGGGCCAGATCCCTGAGTTCACTGGGATCTCTGCCCCTTACGAGGAGCCCGCCGCCGCCGAGCTGGTGCTCCGCACCGGCGATATCGACGTCGACGGCTGCGCGATGGCGCTGGTGAACCACCTCGTGGAGAAGGGCTTCATCCCCGCCGCCAGCGTATAATAGGCTCACCCTCGGCGGGAGGGTCCGCCGATGTTGTTCAACTCCCTCGTCTTCCTCGTCTTCTTTCCGGTGGTGTACGCACTCTACCGGTTGACGGCGCACGCGGGGCAGAACCGGGTCCTGCTGGTCGCCAGCTACATCTTTTATGGCTGGTGGGACTGGCGTTTTCTCGCGCTGATGGTGGGCAGCACCGTCGTGGACTGGGCGCTCGGGCTGGCGGTAGAGCGTCGGGGACCAGGCACCCCGGCGGCACGCCGGCTTGTGTGGGTCTCGGTCGCGATCAACCTCGGCGTGCTCGGGGTGTTCAAGTACCTCGGCTTCTTCACCCGAGAGCTCGATCACCTGCTCGCCGCCTTCGGACTGCCGTTGTTGCCCGTGCTGGAGCTGGTTCTCCCCGTTGGCCTCTCCTTCTATACCTTCCAATCGATCGCCTACGTGGTCGACATCTATCGAGGCGAGACGCCAGCGCTCCGGCGCCTTCAAGATTTTGCTCTCTTTATCGCCTATTTTCCGCACCTCGTCGCGGGGCCGATCCAACGTACGGCAGTGCTGATCCCGCAGCTCATCCAGCCCCGCGTGGTCACCACCGCGATGTTGGCCAGCGGGGCAAACCTCATCTTGTGGGGCTACTACAAGAAGGTGTTCATCGCGGACAATCTCGCGGTGATCGTCGACTCCGTATTCGACTCGCCCGAGCCGGCGCGGCTGCCGATGGTCATCCTCGCGGGCTACGCCTTCACATGGCAGATTTATTGTGACTTCTCAGGCTACTCCGACATCGCGCTCGGCATCTCCCGCTGGATGGGCATCGAGCTGGTGCAGAACTTCCGCCTGCCGTTTTTTGCGAACGGGCCGCAAGACCTATGGCGGCGCTGGCACATCTCCCTATCCACCTGGCTCCGCGACTACCTGTACGTGCCGCTGGGTGGAAACCGTCTTGGATCTTCCCGTACCGGCTTCAACCTCATGGCCACGATGGTGCTCGGCGGTCTCTGGCACGGGGCGAACTGGACGTTCATCCTCTGGGGCTTCTGGCACGGTCTGGGGCTCGCGGTCCAACGAATGGTGCCCCGATGGCCGGAAGCCGGCTTGGGGCGGTTCTTCGCCGTCATCGCGACCTTTCACTTCACCGCCCTGGGCTTTTTCCTCTTTCGCGCCCCTTCGGTGGGCCGGGCCCTCGAGCTGGTTCAGGAGGGGCTGGCCCACAACCGCTACAGTCCCGACACCCTCGCCTACGCCCGCCAGTTTGTATTGCTGGTCGGCCCACTCCTACTCGTCGAGTGGGCGATGCACCGGCGGGGTGACGACCTGAGCTGGCCCCAACGGTGGCCGGCCTGGGTGCAGGTGGGTGTGGCGGCGCTCATGATCGGGCTGATCTTCGTCGCGGGCGCCAACTACGCTCACCAGTTCATCTATTTCCAGTTTTGACGGAGGGTCTGTGTGTAGGAACATCCGCACCCTGTTTCATTTCGAGCCGCCCGCCAGCGACGACGAGATCCGCGCCGCCGCGATCCAGTACGTCCGAAAGGTGAGCGGCAGCACCCGACCGTCCAAGGCCAACCAGGCAGCATCTGACGAGGCGATCGACACGATCACCGCGATCACCCGTCGGCTGGTCCGCGAGCAGCTGGTGAGCGCCGGACCTCCGAGAAACCGTGAGATCGAAGCCAAGAAGGCGAAGCTTCGCGGTCAGCGGCGTGAGGCGCGTGCCGTCGCGGCGCCGGGCCCAGCGTCACCCGACCATCCCGAAGGGGTGTGAGGCACTGCCCTGCCCGCCGATTTCGGTTAGCCCCGGCCCCGATGAACGAAGCCCTCAGCGTCGTTGTCCTCGGCGCCTCGGGCTACACCGGCGCGGAGGTCCTCCGGTGGTGTCTGGCACACCCGCGGCTCCGCGTGGTGGGCGCTACCTCCGTGCGCCACGTAGGCGTGCCTCTCGCCAGCTTATGGCCGCAGTTCCACGGTTTTACCGACATCGTGCTCAGCGCTGACGCCCCGGACGCGGACGTGGCTTTCTTCTGTCTGCCGCACGGCGAGGCGGCGAGACGTGCGCCTTCCTTCAACGCAAAGGTGCTCATCGATCTGTCGGGGGACCATCGCCTGCCGGACGCGCAGCACGCGCGTTGGTACGGGTCGCCTCGCGAGGGGGGCCCTTGGGCGTACGGTCTCCCGGAGCTGGGCGGGCTCGCGGGCGCCCGCCGGATCGCCAACCCCGGGTGTTTCGCCACGGCGCTGGCCCTCGCCCTTCTGCCCTTTCGTGGCCGACTTCCGCCAGTGGTTCACGCCACCGGCCTCACCGGATCCACCGGATCGGGGGCCACCCCGCAGACCGGTACGCACCATCCGAGTCGCGCCGAGAACCTTCGTCCCTACCGAGACAAGGTCCTCAAGCACCAACACAGCCCCGAGGTGGAGCAGGCGCTCGGCGGCGGGTTCCGCCTCCAGTTTGTCCCGATCTCGGCCCCGGTCCGTCGAGGCATCCTGGTGTCGATCCCCCTGCCCGGGGCGACCCTCGCCGAGTGGGCCACCTTCTACGCCGCGCACCCGCTGGTCCGTGTGCTTCCCGAGCCGCCGGACCTTCATGGGGTGCTGGGCTCGCCGCGCGCGGATCTCTCCGTCGTTGAGGGCGAAGATGGCGAGGCGGTCGTCTTTTGTGCGATCGACAACCTCTGTCGCGGTGCGGGCAGTCAGGCGGTGGCCAACCTCAACTTGGCGATGGGTTGGCCGGTGGACCTCGGTCTCCGCACCATTCCCCCGGTGCCCTGAGATGTTGGAAATCACACAAACCGCCGCTGACCTGCTCGATCAATGGAGCGCGGAGCCTCGGGCGGACACCGATTGGCAGCTCGATGTCTACTCGCGGTTCCCGGTGTCCTTGTGCCGTGGCGAGGGCGCCCGGGTATGGGACGTAGACGGCAAGGCCTACTGGGACTTCTACGGTGGGCACGCGGTGTCGATCCTCGGGCACTGCCACCCGCTCTGGGCCGCGGTGCTCGCGGAGCAGGCGCGCCGGTTCGACTTCTATTCCAATGTAAGCGCCTCTTCGCTCCGCGCGAGCGCCTGTCGCGTGCTCGTTGAGATGGCGCCCGCGAATTTGAGGAGGGTGTTCCTAAGTAACTCGGGTGCCGAAGCGAACGAGGTCGCGCTGAAGCTGGCGCGACACCACACCGGGCGCCCGAGGATCGTGGCATTTGAAGGTGGATTTCACGGGCGTACCCTCGGCGCGCTCGCGGTGACCTGGGAGCCGAAGTACCGAGCCTACGCCCCTCCCGATTATGGACACACCCGCTTCGTCCCCTGGGGCGAGGTCCCGGTCCTGGGAGATGACGTTGCAGCCGTCATCCTCGAGCCCATCCAGTCCCTCGCCGGCATGCGCACCGCCGAGCGGGCCTGGCTCCACGCCTTACGCGAGGCGTGTGACCGAGCGGGCGCGCTCCTCATCCTCGACGAGGTGCAGACGGCCTGGGGTCGGCTCGGAACCAACTTTGCCGCGGACTATTTCGAGGTCCGTGCCGACCTCATCACCGGCGCGAAGAGCGCGGCCGGTGGCTTCCCCGTCGGCGTGACCCTGGTGGACGACGCCCTGGCATCAAAGGCCAAACACGGTGATCAGGGGTCCACTTTTGGCGGTGGACCGCTTGCTTGCGCCGCGCTTCTGGTCACGCAGCACGTCCTACGCACCCAAGGGCTCGCGCGGCGCGCCCAAGAGATCGAGGTGGATCTCCGTGCTTTGAGCCCTTTCCCCCTGCGCGGAGTCGGCGCGCTGCTCGGTGTGGAGCTCGGCCGCCCCGTCGGTCCGGCGCTCACACAGCTCCGCGCCGCCGGTTTCCTCGCAGGTGGCTCGGACGATCCAACGGTTCTCCGACTCATGCCCCCCCTGGTCACCCCGCCCGAAGCGACCCGTGCGCTCGGCGCGGTATTGAGGACTCTCTATGAACAGCAGCCTTGAATCTCGCATCCACACCGCCGTAGCCCGGGTACGGGAACATTGGCGGGGCACCCGTTTCCTCGACGGACTGGAGCCGGGCGTCGAGGGTACGTCCGCGCTCTTGGACGTCGCGCGGCTCTACCGTGCCTGGCGGTTGGACGTCGGGAGGCTCCAGCTCCTGAAGGGTCGGGCGATGACCGGGCTCTTTTTCGATCCCTCCCTGCGCACCCACACCTCGATGGAGGTGGCGGCCGGCCGCCTGGGCATGACCTTCGTCTACCTCCAAGCCGGCAGCAGCACCTGGAGCATGGCCTTCGAAGACGGGCTGGTGATGGACGGCGTCGCGCAGGAGCATGTGCGTGAGGCCGCGCCCGTCCTGTCCACCTACTCCGATGTGTTGGCGGTGCGTGCGTTCCCCAAGCTCAAGGTCGAAGATGTCGGCGCGGGCCCCTGGAATCCCGAGCGCGGCCGAGATGAGACCGTGATCCGCGCCTTCTCGCAGCACGCCAGCGCCCCGCTGATCAACCTGGAGAGCGCCCTGGCTCACCCGTGCCAGGGGCTCGCCGACATGCTGACGCTCTCCGATCTCGGCGGTGGCAGCTTCAAGGGGCAGAAGGTCTGCCTGACCTGGGCGCCTCACCCCAAACCACTGCCCCAGGCCGTGCCGCTCTCGGTGGTCCGCGCCGCGGTGCTCGGCGGGGCCGACCTGCACGTCGCCGCCCCCGAGGGCTTCGACCTGGACGAGGAAGAAATGGCTCGCGCCGCCTCGTTTTGCGAGAGCACCGGCGCGCGAATCACCACGACGCGGGATCCCGACGCCGCGGCGTCCGGCGCGCTGGCCGTCTACGCCAAGGGCTGGGGCTCAGGCGACCCCCGCGAGCACGCGGCGCGGGCTGCCGGCCTCCGCCGCTGGACGGTCGACGCCGCGCGTATGCAGAACGCTACCGCATTCCTCCATTGTCTCCCCGTGAGGCGGAACGTCATCGTCACCGACGAGGTGCTCGACGGTCCGAAGAGCCGGGTGATCCCCCAAGCCGCCAACCGCGAGCCGGTGCAGGCAGCCCTCCTCTTGACCTGGTTGTTGTGATGGAACGTGTCGCTGCTCTGACCAATGCCCACCCCTATATCCGGCTCTTTCGGGGCAAGACCTTTGTCATCAAGGCCTCCGGGAAGGTCCTGTCCGATCCCGCGACGCTGCAGGTTTTCGCGCAGGATGTCGCGATCCTGGCCGATGTCGGGATTCGTTGTGTGCTGGTCCATGGGGGTGGGCCTCAGCTCGACCAGCTCTGCGCCCAGATGGGGGTGCCCCAGCAGATCGTGGGTGGGCGGCGGGTGACCGACGCAGACACCCACCGTCTCGCCAGGATGCTCTTTCGCGGCCAGCTCAACAGTGAGCTCGTGAGCGCGCTCACGGCGGCCGGCGTACGTGCGGTTGGGCTCTCGGGCGGCGACGGGACGACGATTCAGGGCCAGCGTCGTCCGCCGCGTCTCGTACGTGACGGCGCGGAAGAACGTATGGTGGACTTTGGTTTTGTTGGAAACGTCGATCGGGTGGACCGGAGCCTGCCCGAGCTCCTGCTCGACCGGGGGCTGGTGCCGGTCTTCTGTTCGCTCATCGGCGCAGCAGACGGGGCGCTCCTCAACGTCAACGCCGACACCGTGGCCGCAGCCCTCGCCGTCGCCTTGAAGGCGGAGAAGCTGATCCTCTGTACCACCGTGCCCGGCCTGCTGGAGGACGCATCGGACAGCCGCCGGCTGGTGTCGTACGGTGACTTGGACACGGTCGGTGAGCTCATCGCCCGTGGCGCTGTGACTGGCGGCATGTTGCCCAAGCTCTCGGCGGTGACTGACGCCCTTCGCGGCGGCGTCCCTCGGGTTCATCTCATCGACGGGATGCGGCGGCACGCCCTTCTGTTGGAGATCTTCACCAACGAAGGATGTGGCACGATGCTTGTTCCGCGCCGGGAGGACGGGTGACCCTGGAGCTCCTGCGCCGGCTGGTCGCCGCGCCCTCCCCGACGGGGCAGGAGGGGCCGGCGGCGGACGTGATGGAGGAGTGGTTACGCCGCCGCGGCGTGCCCGTGCTTCGTATCGATAGGAATATCGCGGCGTTTCGTGAGGGGGCTGCGCCGGGACCGACGCTGCTGCTCTGCTCCCACCTCGACACGGTCCCGGCCACCGCCTCGTGGACCCGGGCGCCGTACACACCGACCGTGGAGGCGGGGCGGCTCTATGGGCTCGGCGCCAACGACGCGAAGGCCAGCGTCGCGGCGATGTCCGTGGCCTTTGCGACGGCGGCGGTGCGACGCGGGCGACTGGTGCTCGCCGCTACCTGTGAGGAAGAAAGCGGACGAAATGGCCTGGAGGCCTTCCTGCCCCGGCTCCCGCGGCCTGACGCCGCGATCGTCGGAGAGCCGACCGGCCTCCACATCGCCGTAGCCCAGAGCGGCATGCTCATCCTCGACTGTTTTACCGAGGGTAAGGCGGGTCACGCGGCACGGCCCCACCTCGCCGACAACGCGATCTACAAAGCCGCTGCGGACATCGTGAAGCTTGAGAGCTTGGAGCTGGAGCGCGTTCACCCCCGGCTCGGGCGCACCACCCACGCGGTGACCGTGATCCAGGGAGGGGAGCGGCACAACGTCATCCCCGACCGTTGCCAATACACCGTTGACCTACGCACCACGCCTGCCTACACACACGCCGAGCTGGTGGAGCGCGTACAGGCGCGGGTGTCGGCCCGGGTGCAGGTTCGTTCTGGCCGTTACCGGGCAACCGAGACGCCCGAGCAGACGCCCGTCCTCGTCGCAGCCGAGAGGGCGTGGCCAGCGGGTCGACGCTTCTGCTCGCCTACGGTGTCCGATTGGGCTCACCTCCACGGCATTCCGGCGATCAAGTGGGGGCCGGGGCTCTCCGAGGTCAGCCATACGGCCGACGAGTGGGTTGAGCTCCAGCAGGTCGACGCGGCGGCGGAGGCTTACGCCCGGGTGGTGGAGGAGCTCCTCGGATGAGGCTCTGGGACAAAGGTGGCGAGCTCGACACGTTGGTCGCGCGCTTCACCGTAGGCGACGACCCTGAGGTGGACCTCGCGTGGGCCTGGCACGACGTGATCGGCAGCGCCGCGCACGTATGGGTGCAGCGGGCGGCCGGGCTCATCGACGAGAGCGACGAGGCCGCGTTACTTGGCGGATTGGCCACGATCCTGGCGGAGATCGAGCGTGGTGAGCTCCGGATCCGCGCCGAGGACGAGGATATCCATACCGCGGTGGAACAGCGCCTCGGCGACCTGATCGGGCCAGTAGCCGGGAAGCTCCACACCGGCCGGAGCCGGAACGATCAGGTGCTCACCGACCTCCGGTTGTGGATGTTGGAGGAGCTTGACGCTTCGGCGATCGAGCTCGCCGATCTCATTCGGGCCTTCCTTGATTTTGGGGCCTCCGCCGAGGGCCTGGCGCTCACCGGTTACACCCACACCCAGCGGGCGATGCCTTCGTCATGGTCGTTGTGGGCGGCGGGATTTGCAGGTGCGCTGTTGGACACCTGGCCGCTGTTCAGCGCCGCCGAGCAGTTGGTCAGCCGCTGCCCCCTTGGCTCGGCCGCAGGCTACGGTAGCCCGCTCGCGCTCGACCGGGATCTGGCCGCTCGACTCCTTGGTTTCGCTCGTGTCGAGGAGCCGGTGACGAGCTGTCAGCTTACCCGCGGCCTCGTAGAGTCGGCCGTGCTGGCCGCGCTCGGGGCGGCATTGACGGTGATCCACCGTTTTGCGCAAGATGTGGTGCTGTACAGCTCCGCCGAGTTCGGTTTGTTGAAGCTGCCTGAACGGCTCACGACCGGCAGCTCGATCATGCCGCAGAAGCGAAACCCCGACGTCGCCGAGCTCCTGCGGGCCCAGGTTCACCGCCTCCGGGCGTGTCAGCGAGAGATCGAGGATCTCGTGTGCCTTCCTTCGGGTTACCACCGCGACGTACAAGCGACCAAGGCGCCGCTCTTACGCGGGCTCCGTCTCGGGCGGGAGGCGTTACGGGTGGCCTCTCTGCTCGTTCGGGGGATCGAGCCGCGAGAGCTGCCGCAAGATCCAGAACTTTTTGCGACGGCCGAGGCCTATCGCCGCGCCAGCGCCGCCGACCGACCCTTTCGCGAGGTGTATCGGGAGGTTGCCCTCGAGCTACGCGCGGGCACCTTCAGGCCAGGTGTGTCGCCCCCCGCGCCATCCGTCGATCTTGCGGCCTTGGCGGCGCGGATCCCCGAGGTGGGACGGGATCGCCGCCCCGCGTGGCGGCTGCTCCTAGCCTGATCCCGCCGTGCCGAAACAGGCCGACAGGGCCTCCGCGACCGCGATGTGGCCTCGTTCGTTGAGGTGGGCGTCAAAGCGGAGGTAGGGGCTCTCCCCCGTCGCGTCGGCGGCGCGCAGCGAGGCGCTGGTGTCACAGGCGGCGATGTCGCGGGCGGCCAGCATGGCCATCACCGCGCGCGCCGGGGCATCGGGGTCGGGCGCTTGAAGGCCGAAGCTCTCGAGGCGTCGCTCCAGGCTTGCCAGGTTCATCGTGAAATTGGGTGGGATCAGCGCGACGCGCAGTTCGTCACCACGTGCGCGGGTCGCCGCCTCAAACGCTGCGAAAGCACGGTCGGTCGCTCCGGCCAGCGCCGCGAGCGCCGTGCCGCCCGACGTCGAAAACAGGCGAGCCTCTCGCTTCAACTTGTCCACATCGGGATGGAGCCCGCTCGCCACGGTGGCGCGGGTCCACGCGATGTGGAGCCACGCCCAGAGCGCGCTGGTCCCGGCGAGGTGCGCCTGGAGCGAGATTCCGGCGGCGTCGGGCGGCGCTCGGTCGGGTCGCGCGCCTGCCGCGGGCACCGAGCCGAGCGGGCGCACGGGGCCAGCGGCGGGGTTGTCGGTCAGGTCATTGCCGAGGAAGAACATGACAAGAACGGTGTCGATGTCGGTGGCGTCAGCGAGGTCCTCATAACGGGCGAGCTCCCGCCAGGTCTCGTACGCCTCGACCCCCGCGTTCAGGGTCTCGATGCCGGTCGCCGCGCCAAAGCGACTGACAAAGGTGTCTTATTCACGTATTGCGACCGCGAGCGTGAAGCTGTCCCCGACCACCAACCAGCGTGGCCCGCTCCGTTCGTCCAGCTCGG
>CANKTH010000077.1 GCA_947486185.1 Deltaproteobacteria bacterium | reverse complement strand
CGCCGGTAGGCACCCAGACACTGAAGGGCACGTCGTCGATAGGAAGGCGGCGCACCCGGTAAGCGACGAGGACCCGGTCGGGTAGCTCTTCGGTGGCGGGGTAGTGCGTGGCGGCGCAGTAAACGAAATAGTCGTAGCCGAGCGCCCGGAGAGCTGCGGCAAACTCCAGCAGCTTGTCCCTCGGGACTTCGGGCCCGGTGTTGGGTACTTCGGTGAGGCCCAACCGCTCGAACACCAGCGCGGAGGCGTCGGCGGGCAGCGTCGTGGCGGCCATCAGGTACCCTCGCTGCGGCGCAACATGCCGCCGGGATCGAGGTTGAGCACGGCGTCGAGCTGGGCCTGATCCAAGCCAGGATCGCGGCTGGGATCACCGAGGCGGGGCAGACTGGGCATTCGGAGCCCTGGAGGCGCCGGGCGGAGCTCGGGCTCTACCCACTCCCCGGAGCGTTTCTTCCGGATCTTCTCTTGGAGCCGCCGCAGTCCCATGAGCAGCGCCTCCGGGTTCGGCGGGCAGCCCGGCACGTAGACATCGACCGGCATGAAGGTGTCCACCCCAGGGACGACGCTGTAGATGTCCCGGTAGAAATCGCCCGAGATCGCACAGCTCCCCATCGCGATGGCCCATTTGGGCTCGGGCATCTGATCCCAGAGCTTCTTGACCCGGGGCGCCATCTTGACCGTGATGGTGCCCGCGATGATCATGACGTCGCTCTGCCGTGGGGTGCCCCGCGCGATGGAGCCGATCTGGTCGACGTCGAAGCGGCTGCACGCGGCCGCCATGAACTCGATGCCGCAGCAGGAGGTCGCCATCGGGAAGAGGTGCAGGGAGTTGAGCTGGCTCCAGGTGAGCACCTGGTCTGCGAGCGTGAGCCCGACGTCGACCCCCGGGAGCTTCTCCAGGTACTGGTAGATCGGGTGCGAAAAGTTCTGTTTGTCCTCGTTTACTGCCACGTGAGGGCCCCTTTGCGCACGGCGTAGAGCCAGCCGAGCATCAGGATGGTGAGGAAGATCGACATCTGGGCCACCGCGAGGAGGCCAAGCGGCCGGATGTTGAGCGCCCAGGGGATGAGAAACGCGGCTTCGACGTCGAACACGACGTAGGCCAGGGCCACGACGTAGTAGCGGGGGTGGAAGCGCACCCATGCGTCGCCGTCGGGCTCCTCGCCGCACTCATAGGTCAGCGCCCGGGTAGGCGGGACGTGACGGGCCTTGACGGCGAGCAGTTTGGCGCCCAGAACGGTGCCGCCCACGACGACAAAGGCCACGACGACGAAGGCCAGCGCTGCGTACCACTCAGGGTTCACTCGGGCTCCCACGACGCACGACGACGCCGGAAGCCGGGGGGCTAACCGCTCATGCGCGGGGCGTCATCGCTCGTCTGCAACCAGCTTGAGGAAGCTCGCGCCAAGGTCGGCCTCCCCCGCAAGCGTACAGCGCTCGGGGACGGTGCCCTCCGCGACGAGCCGGCCGTGACGCATCACGCCGACGCGGTCGCAGACGGCATCGACTTCTCCAAGGATATGAGAGGAAAAAAGCACCGCGGTGCCGCCTCTCGCCAGCTGGCGCACGAGCTCCAGCACATCGTTGCGGCCCGATACGTCAAGCCCGTCGGTCGGCTCGTCCAGGAGCAGGAGCGGGGGCGCGTGCACCAGCGCCCGAGCCAGCACGACGCGACGTTTTTGCCCGGTAGACAAGCTCCCGCAGCGGCGGTCGGCGAACGACGCGGCGCCCAGGGTCGTGAGCAGGCTCCGGGCTCGGGAGACCGGCTCTGCTACCCCTTGAACACCGGCGAACAGCGCGACGGCCTCGATCGGCCGCAGCTCTGCGGGCAGGCCGGCTTCGGCGGGCACGTAGGCGAGCCGCGCGCGGGCGTCGAGGGGATCGCTGAGCGCGTCCACGGGCCCAACGTGGATGCTGCCGCGGTCGGGGCGGAGGAGGGTCGCGATCAGCCGGAGCGTGGTGGTCTTGCCAGCGCCGTTGGCGCCAAGCAGGCCGTAGACCTGGCCCGCCTGGACCTGGAGGCTGAGGCCGTCGACCGCAACGGTGGCGGCGTCCGCCGTGACAAACCGGCGCACAACCCCGGTGAGCCGAACCGCGGGCGGAGACACTGGAGCAAGATCGGGGGAGGAGAGGCCCAGCGGTGCACCCTGGGGGGAAGGGTAAGGGCAGGTTTCCGGGAGCGCCGGTGGCGCCTCGGGGGCGTCGGCACGGGCGAAGCTAATCGGATCGTGCGACCGGAACAGCGCGCTCCGCCGGGTGCGGAGGCACGAAAGAGGCCCCAAAAAGTCGAGCGGCGACCCGAAGGTCGCCGCAAGGCCTGTGCGTCTACAAGAGCGGGCGAACGGACTCGAACCGTCGACCTACAGCATGGCAAGCTGTCGCTCTACCAACTGAGCTACGCCCGCACAGCGCTGCCTGTTTAACGGACCACGCCGGTCCGTCAAGGCGCCTCGCCCGATTTTGTGTCGAGCGTCAGAACCGGGGCCGCGGCACGTTGGCTACGACGTCGGCGGGGGTTTGTCCGGGACGCGTCGGGAGCTGACCGAGGGCTCTCCGCGTCGAAGACGGCGGGGACTTCATCGGGGCGCTGCCACCGCGACGGCGCCGCACACCTACACGACTTGGTCTATACGATCCTGGCTCCGCCGTGCTACTCTCCGCAGACCTCGTCCGCCCGGAGTGCCGCATGTCCGCGTTGAGCCGCCATATCCTGATGTCCAGCTTCATACCTGGAAGCTCGCTGGTCGCGGTGGCGGTGTTGTCCGTAGCGCTGGTGTCTGGGTGCGACGGCCCGTCCGAGTCCAAACCGGACCCGGGCAACGACTCTGCGACTACGCTGCCCGGCACCGAGTCTCTCAACGCGCCCACCGACGATGACGGTGACGGCGTGTCCCCCAACGATGGCGATTGCGACGACGCGGATGCCGAGCTCTACCCCGGTCGCGCCGAAGAGTGTGATGGCATCGACAACAACTGCAACGGCGTGATTGACGAGGGCATCTCCGACGTGGACGGGGATGGCACCGCAGACTGCCTCGACATCGAAGAGTGTGACGGGCGGGACAACGACGGTGACGGCACCGTCGACGAAGGATTTGCGGACGACGACCACGACGGCACCCCGGACTGCCTCGGCGTTGAGGTGTGTGACGGTCAGGACAACGACGCGGACGGCCTGGTAGACGAGGGTTTCGACGCGGACGCGGACGGCTTCACCGAGTGTGGCGAAGACGGCAGCAACGCCGACTGCGACGATAACGACGCCACGGTGTTCCCGAACGGCACCGAGGTGGGGAGCAACGAGCGCGACGACGACTGCGACGGGCTGGTGGACGAAGGGGCATGGGCGGCCGGCGACCTCGTGATCACCGAGATCATGAACAATCCCGGTGAGGTGGTGGACCCCGAGGGCGAGTGGTTCGAGATCTTCAACGCATCGGGCCGCCAAGTGTACCTCAACGGCATCACGATCGAGTCCGACTCGCGTGAGTCCCACATGGTCACTTCCAACGACCTGTTGATCCTGGCGCCGGGCGCGTTTTTCGTCCTGGGGCTCAACGATGACGAGACGACCAACGGCTACGCGTTGGTCGGCTACCCCTACGCAGGCGTCTCACTGTCCAACGAGTCCGACCGCCTCGCGGTCTACGCCGGCTCCGTGCTCCTTGATCAGGTCGTTTGGGACGACGGCGCTACCATGCCTGACGCCGATTCGGCGTCGATGGGCTTGGACTCCGGGTATTACGACGCTACGGCGAATGATGTCGCCAGCAACTGGTGCGTAGCGCGTATCGCCTGGGACCCGCGCAGCAACGACGCCGGCTCGCCCGGCAGCGACAATGAGCTGTGCTCCACCGCCGACCACGATGGCGACGGCCTCACCTATGATGAGGGGGACTGCGACGACGCCGACCCCACGGTCTACCCGGGTGCCCCAGAGGTTGATCCCACCAAGGACAACGACTGCGACGGCGCCGTCGAGTGGGGCCCGACGGCCAACGCCGTCGTGCGGGGATCAGGCTTCACCTGTGACCCGATCTACCTCGATGGTTCGGGCTCGGCGGATCCCGACGGCGGCACCCTGAGCTACAGCTGGACGCTGGTGAGCGCGCCGGCGACGTCGACCAGGACCTCTGCCAACATCGAAGACGCGACCACCGCCTTCGCGACGCTTCGCCCAGATGTGCCGGGCGTGTACCTCTTTTCGCTGACCGTGAATGATGGTGGGGCCGACTCGACGCCGGTGACCGTGACTTCGACGGTGAGCGTCCGGTCCACCAATAGCGCGCCGGTCGCGGATGCCGGGGCGGATCAGTCGGTGACCGGCTCGGGCACCTGTCGGTCCTATTCCTACGGCGCCTACTACGAGTGTACAGCCTGCGCGACCCAGAGCTTCACGCTCACGTCCGCGAGCACAGATCCCGACGGGGACGACCTGAGCGCCACCTGGACGGTCATTGCGGGCTCCACCTATGGCACCCTGTCCACGAGCACCGGCAGCTCCACGACGCTCAGCTTTGCGAACGCCCCGGCGTACTACGGCATTGCGACCGTCACCTTGGTCACGGTGCAGCTCGACGTGATGGATTGTATGGGCGCTACGGGGACCGACACGGTAGACGTCAGCTACAGCTGCACCGGCTCTTGAGGCCGCGGAACGAGGAACGTGCCGGAATACGAACCCGTAGGACGAACCTGGGAAGAGAGCGTCTTCTTCACCGACAATCTCCGCCGGGGTTACTGGGCTTTCCGAAAAGCGCCGCTCGCGCTGCTTCTCGGAGGGATGTTCATGACCTGTACCGAGGGTGGTGCAGGCAGTAGCGGCTCCCACACCGAGGTCTCGGCGGACGGCACGAGCGAACTGGTTGATCCGGCTATCGTCGAGGTGATGGACCCGACGATGTACGCGTTCATCGCCGTCGCCGTCGTGTTCGGTCTCGCCGTTCTGGTATTTGGCTGGTTATTTAGGAGCTATCTCCATACCGGCTACCTCCGCACCCACGAGGAGGTGCTCCGCACCGGGAAGGCAGGTGTGGGGACGCTGTTCTCCGGAGGCAATCGCTTTCTGGCGATGGCAGGCTTGAAGCTGATGAAGTGGGGTATTGTCCTGGGCAGCGCGCTGCTGGTGCTCTCGCCGGCGCTGTGTGCGGGCGGGCTCGGCGCCGCGGTCCCAGAGCATGTCACGCCCGATCTGGTCAGCATGGTGGTGCTGGCGTTCGGGGGGTTGTCCGTCCTGGTCACGCTGTTCGTCAGCCTCGGCTTCAGCTTCGCCGAGCACGCTCTGGTGTTTGAGGCGTTGGGCCCAACCGCGGCGCTGGCGCGCTCTTGGCGGGTGATGTCCGGGCACCGGCTGGACCTGTTCTTGTACTATCTCCTCGCACTTCTCGTCGTGATCCCCGTGGCCCTCGCGGGCGTGTGCCTCTGTGGCGTCGGCGTCCTCGTGACCCTGCCCGCGGCGCGCAGCTGGATCGATGTCGGGCTCTCCGAAGGCTGGCTGCTGATGCACCGTCGTCGGGCCGAGACCGATGGATGGGCAGCCTACAAGCTGGATTAGCCCTCGCGAAGAGGCACGGCCGCCGTGACGCCGACTCAGAGCGCGTTGTTCCGGATGGACGCGTCCATCCGCAGCATGTTGCCGTACGCGTTGGCCGAGCCGAGGTAACCGAGGCTCTCGAGGGCCTGCATCGGCGCGGGCTCTGGGTCGGCGGTGTGTTGGCCGTCGACCCAACCCCATCGCGACTGCGGCCCGCTACCCGCACGCACCAGCACACTATCGGTGCCCCCGGGGAGCCACGAGTAACCAGCCGAATCGGCACGCCCAGGGCTGGCGACGCCATCGCTGAACTCCCACCAGCCCGCGTCGCCGACCGGGGCGCCGTCATGGTCACGCACGACGAGCAGGGCGCCGTCGCCGCCGTAGGTCAGGGACACATCGAGCGCATCCGTCAGGACAACGACCCGGCGACTCGGACCGTGATCCACACGGAGGGATACCAGCCAGGCACCAGGAGCGAGCCGGGGCAGGGCGAGCGCGCCGCGGCTGTCAACCGTCCCCGTACGTTGGGCGCCTACGGGGAGGCCCTCCAGCGTCACGGAATCAGGGTCGATGTTCCCGGAGTTCCGAAGGAGCAGCCGTTCCAGGCTCAGCGCCCACGCTGAGACGTCGTAGCGCGCCCCCGGACGGAGGCCGAGCCGGAGCTCGTCGTCGCGGAGCGGAATGAGCGTGGGTAGCGTGGGGTCTACCTTCGAGATCTGCGCGGCGCGCGCTTGACCTTCCGAGCTGCTGAGCCGCCGCCACGCCTCCGCGGCTTCTTCGTGGCGGTTGAGCGCAACGAGCACGCGGCCGCGTTCGAGATCGCCGATCGACCTCGATTCGAGGAGGCGCAAGGCCTCGCGGTTTTTTCCCGTGGCGTGGAGGGCGCGGGCCTGGAACAGCGCGAGGCTGGCGCCCTCCGGCGTCCCGGCGTACCGAGCGGCGAGCCCTGGCGCGAGCACAGCCGCTCGCTCCGGTTCGTCGAGCCGCTCCAGGGCGCCGAGGAGGCGGAGCGCGGCGTTGGTGGCGGAAGGCCCGTCGGGCGCCATCAGGAGGTAGGAGGCGAGGTCGGCCACGGCGGTGGTCCGCAGCGAGGAACGCGTGAGGCCCAGCCGGTCGCCTTCACCGTCGGCGAGGCCGAGGAACATCGTCGCGGAGGCGATGCGGGCCTCCACGGCGGCTTGGGTAGGCGGGGCCTCAGCGAGCAGGTGATGGAGGAGCTTCAGCGAGGTGAGGGTCTGCCCGGCCTCGTGCAGGAGACGCACGGGCGTGAACTGCTGGACGAAGTTGTACTCTTCCACCACCCGAACCGCCGCAAGCGCCCGATCGTGCCGACCGATCGCGGCGTAGGCGCGAGCGACGGCGGCAGCGTGCTCGACCGGGATGACGGCGTCCGGCGCGCGCTCCCGGTGCTCTTCGAAGGCCTCGACCAGCCGCTCCGGATCCTTGAGCTTCACGGCACCTTCTACGCGAGCGGCCGCGGCGCGACGCAGCGCGTCCGCCGACACGGACGGCCCGGTGAGAAGCGCGTCCAAGAGCGAGAAGCCGGCGGCGTCCCCGGCGCGCGCGAGGGCCACTCCGAGCCCCAGCCGCTCGTCGGGGCTCAGGTTCTCATTCGCCGAAGGCGACCGGGTGGGCCCGACCACGAGAGACACCGTTCCGGTGCCGACGACCTGGCCGTCCGCCGCGTACCAGCGGGCGGTGAGCGAGAGCGGGCCCTCCCGGAGCGGTCGCAGCTCACAGGTGTGGTGCTGCGCCACGGTGGTGGCCTCGAGCTCGATCCACTCGCGGAGCGTCAAGAAGCCGGGTCCGCTTGGGCACTGGAGGCGACCTGGAACCGTCTGCGGCGGCAGCTCAACCAGCAACGGCGTGATGCGGCCGACGGCGGCGTCGGGGCTGCCGGGCATCGGCCGGGGGGTGGCGGTGGAGAGCGCGCTGTATCCTCGCCGAAATACCACGCCTTCCCATTCCGCGATCGCCGGCTCCGCGGTGAGGGTGAGCGCGACGGGGGTCCCTCGTGAGGGGGCCGGGAGGGCCTGCACCGGAGTCTTGGGTAGGCGGCTCAAGGCGGCGATCGCGAGGGCCCGCTCGGAGGGCAGCGCGCCCTCTGCGACTGCGAGCGCCAAGAGCTCGGGTTGATCCTTGATGTCGGCTCGTTTACCCATGATCGTGGCGGCCATTCGCACCGGCAACGCGGCGCCCCCGGATCCGAGGGCGGCATCCAGCTCCTCCGCCTCGCCGCCGCCTGCCCATAAACCAAGGATTGCCCGGCCACGGCTCCAATCGTCGAGGTTCGGGGAGCGAAGCACCCGCCGCGCCGCGACGGCGCTCTGCTCCGGGTTGGCCGCGGCGGCGGCGATGATCAAGGCTGCTCGCGCCCCGACCGCAGCGTCCGGTAGCGAGCCCAGGCGGTTGAGGAGCGAGCTGTCGCCGCCCCAGCCCAGCTCGGTCACGGAGAGTTCGTTGCGGTAAAGCGCCGGTGCAAGCTGCACAGGTGCGCCGGCCCGCAGCGCGGCCATCGCGTCAACGTCGCCAGCTACCGCGAGCGCGGCGAACGCGTCGCCCCGCGCGGTGCCCGTAAGCGTAGCGGCGATGCCGAACAGGGAGTCCTGCGGCCGGGCGCCCGCAGTGGGCGGCGCCGATGGTATCGGCGTCCCCTCTACGAAAATCCGTTGAGAGAAGCTGGTCCAACCCTGCTCCCCGAGCTGCGCTACCCCTTGGACCCAGACCGCGGTCACGGAGGCGGGCAGACGCAGGGTCCAGCCTTCCCCCTGGCCTTCATAACGGGCGAGCGCGCCCGGCAACGACGCCGGCGAGGCGAGCTCCCGACCCGTCTCGGCGCGCCCCATGCTCCCAGTTCCGCTGCCCATGCCGCGGCTCCCCATCCCTCCACCTCCCATGCCGTAACCTCCCGATCCGTCGATCAGCTCCTCGGCGAGCAGAAGGTCAGAGTATAGGTTGATGCGGCTCTTTTGTTGGCTCTCTCGCGTTCGCTCCTCCTCCGCGAGGAGGCCAGCCGCGAGTGCCCGCGACGCGTGTTCTGGCGGTGTCCACGAGAGCCCCGGCGCTACTGAGGGCGCCTCGGCGAGACGTGGCGCGTGGAAGGGCGGCTCGGCGCGGAGGTCGCTGCCGTCGTGGACCCACGCCCAGACCTGCGTACCCATCGGCACGCTGAACTCGGCCTTCCCACTGACATTCCCGTCTGTGCCGCGCGTGAGGCTCACGTTCTGGAGCGGGGTGGGTGCGACGCCTGCCCGTGCTCCCTGCGCCACAGCGATGCCCAGCTCCGCCTGCTCTCCGTCCAGGAACAGCCTGCCGGGACGCGGAGGGAGTTGAATCAACGCGTCCTTTTGGATGAGCTCAGCGCGGTCGCCGAGCCATGACAGGCGCGCCGGCCCGGACCACCGGCCCGCGTGCACGTCGTCGGGGTTCACGGCCAGGATCCAGGTAGGCGGTCCCTCGTCGCCGGTCCCGACGGCGCTTACCCGCCAGGGCCCCGCCTCAGGCAGGATCAGCGCCTCCTTCGCGTCAAACCAACGAACCCGGCCGCTGGCGCTTCGCGCGATCCACCTTGCCCCCGGCGGCAGGTCCAGCACTCTCTCGCCCACCGCGGCCAGGGCCGGGAGCGCGGGCGCCCCGGGGAGCGCCTGGGGGATCGTCGCCGACACCGAGCCGGCTCGACCGTCGGCCAGCTGGTAGCTGACGGACAGGCTCGCCCCCGCTTCCAGCCGCTCCAGTCCGAGAGGGACCTCGACTTCTGTGCCTGTGAGCCGGGTCATCACCGTCCGGGCGCCGTTGACCGAGCCCACCTGGAGGGTGATAGGGACACCCTCCGGCGGGGCGGGCGTCGGGGACACCAGCTTCAGCACCGGCCCGGTGGCGCCAGGACGCCAGGGGCTCAGGGACTGGGGCAAGAACGCGACGGCCAGCGGCGCGGCCTGCCCCGGAAGCGGCGGCCGCGACAGCGTCAGCGTCACCGGGTGCCCCGTCGCCGGGATCAAGTCCACCTGCGCTCCAGGCGCCGCGGGCAGGGTCAGCTCGGCCGCGCCGGCCAGAATGACGGAGCGGCTCGTGATCGAGCGCCCCCGTATCCGGCTTTCGACCTTCACCGGTCCCTGGCCGAAGAGGAGTACCCGCACCGGATCGCCGGGTTGATCCACCCACCGGTCCAGGAGCACGGCACCGACCGGCGCCGCCTCCGCGGCCGCACCGTCATCCGGTGCGAGCCCCATGCCCAGGGCATCGCGATCCTGCACCATCAATCGGGCATTTCCCTTGGCAGTGACGCGGAACACCCCGTCGCGGTCCGGACCCGCCTTGTGGGTGCCGTCATCGTCGATCCACGTCAAACGCCCACGTCGCGGCGTTTCGCCCTCGTGGGCATACACCGCCACCGCGTCCCCGCTGCGGACGATCTGGAGGTCGAGTCGTCGGCGGGCCACGAGGGTGGTGAGCTCGCGGTCACCCGCCCTGACGACGATGGCGGTCAGTGGCCCGGATAGTGTAGGGAGAAGCTTATGGATCGCCGCGGTCCGTCCTTCGGGAAGCGCGAGGGTGCGCCGAGCGCGCGGCTCCAGCAGGGCGGCGTCGAGCTCTGTATCGAGCGCGAAGGGGCTCGAAGCGGCGAGGAGCGCCTCCGGGTCGACCGGCAGTTCACCCACCTCCAGGCTCTCCGTGGTCACGATCTCGGCCCCGCCGGAGACCGGCCAGGCGTGAAGTACGACGGCGTCGCCGGTGTCCGCCACGGCGGCACGTAACGCTGGGTCGTCGGAGTCCCCGCAGGCCGCGCGGACGGCGGCGATCCGGGAGTCGCTTGCGGGGCCGGCCAGCAGCATGGCTCGCCCGATTTCCCCGCACCAGGGTTGGGGGCCGGGAAAACGTTGGGCCAGCGCGATCAGCGCGGCGAGCCGCTCCTCGTCCGCAGCAGGGTCTCGCGTCTGGCCGGGTTCAAAGGCCGTACCCGGCAGGGCGAGATGCTGGAGTGTGGCGCTCCCGGCGCCATCCGGCGCGGTGAGGGCCTCTCGGGCGGCGGCGCGCGGGTTGTCGGCCGCCTGAACCTGGACCAGCAGCGCCTCCAACGCCGCGTTCTTGGCATGTCGGCCGAGCTCCGAGTCGCCCGCCTGCGTCTCCAGCTTTTGCCAACGGCTACGACGGAGCGCCGGGTCGGCGGTGGCCTCGGCGATCATCGTGGCGACCTCCAGGCCCCACTCGGGGTGGTCGGAGAGCGGCGTCAACACCTCGATCGCCAGCTCGGGGTCCACCGGGAGCAGGAGGCGCGCCGCCTCGATCCGAGCTCCCCGGACCGCACGGATCTCCGGGAAGCGAAGCTCCAACGCCGTGAGGGCGGCGATGCCCAGCCTGGGCGGCGTCTCGCCACGCGCGAGCACGCCGATGAGGGCGGTGACGAGCTCCTCCGCCTGGGCGGCGGAGACCCGGCTGGTGAGCGCGCTGAGCGTCGCGAGCGCCGCGGCTGAACCCTGGCTGGTGTGTAGGGCGAGCGCGGCGCCGACATGTTCCGGATTCCGGCTAAGAACTTCGAGGGCGTATGCCCTGCTCGGCGCGTGCCGCAGCAGACGATCGAGGAGGCCGGGCCGGTCGTCGGGACCAGGCGACAGGCTGTCTGCGGCGAGGAGGAGGGGACTCGGATCGATGCCCGGGAGCGCCGCGGCCTCGTCGGCCCAGGCCAGGAGGGTGCGCACCAGCGCGTCCTGTCCTTGTCGAAGCGCAGCTTCGTCGAGGCCGGATAGCGCGAGCGTCGCCGCGTCGGCGAGCCTGCCTGCGCGCCGCAGCGTGTCCACCCTGGCCGCGCGAGCCCAGGCCTCGGGCCCAGACAGAAGGTTCGGCGCCGACAACTTGTGCCGGCTGGCGACAGAGGCGGCGACGGGTCGCGCGAGCGGGAGGTCGGCGGCGGCGCTCAGGATCCGTACGGCTTCAGCGGGCCGGTTGTCGAGCAGGGCACGGAGCCCCTCCTCTTCGGGCAGAGCCTGGGCCCAAGCGGCGGCGAGCAGGACGATGAGCATAGAAGGCTCCTTTCTGGCGGTGAACGTAGCAGGATCGGGAGGCTTACGGAGCCGTGAGGGACCTTTCGAGACCTTGACAGACCGACGCGCACGGAGCGTCTCGGGTGACCGATAGCGGCCGTCCACGGCTGGGGCCTTCCCTTTGGGCGCGGACCCGCCTACGCTCTCACGGTGCCTCGTGTCGTCCTCCCGCTGCAGATCTGGCTCCTCATCTCCCACCTGTTGACCCTCACGCTGCCGTTGGTGGCGGTGATCGGCACCGGGGCGCTCGCGTTCGACCTGCGAAAGCAGACGGAAGAGGATCTTTTTCATCAGAGCACCCTCTTGCGCGTCTACATCGAGGCGGCGCTCCGGGAGCCGGAGGGCGGGGGATTGGCGAGGATCGCACCGGAGATCTCGGAGGTCTTGGCGGAGGCGCGCGCGTCGACGCTCGCGGGTTACCGGCTGGTGGACCACGAGGGTAAGGTGGTTGCCACGTCTACCGGGCTCGGCGTTGGCGATGATCTTTCGCGTGATCCCGAGGTGATCGAGGCGCTGGCGGGTCGGCCCCACAGCACCGTGCGCCCGCGTAATCCGGGACGCACCCTGGACCAGCCGCTGGGGTCGGCGAGTCGGCGCTCGGCTGAGCGCGTGTTTGTCGCGACGCCTCTGTATGCCCCCGGGGGAAACACCGCAAATCCCGACTCCCCCCACGGGGAGCACCTCGTAGGTGCCTTGCTCCTCTCGCGTACGCCGCGAGACTCCCTCCAGACCCTCTACCAGATGGGTTGGCCGCTCTGGGCTGGCGCGAGCCTCGCGATCCTCGTGACGCTCGCCCTCTCGTGGGCCTCGGGCCACTATCTCTCGCGTTCGCTCAAGAGTCTGGCTCGGGCGAGCCACCGGATCGCAGGCGGCGCGACAGACGCCGAGCTCGAGCTCCTGCCGGCCCTACACTCCCATGTGTTGGAGACCCGGCGGCTCGCCGACGCCATGACTACGATGCAGGGCCGGCTCCAGGAGAGGGTACGTTATATCCGTGAATTCGCGGGGAATGTCTCCCATGAGTTCAAGACGCCCGTTTCGGCGCTTCGCGGGATTGTAGAGCTTCTTCGAGATGATCCGGAGATGCCTGCGCCGCAGCAACACCGATTCCTGGACAACGCGCTGCACGACCTCGATAGGCTGAGCCGCCTCGTAGGAGGGCTCCTCCAACTTGCGCGGGCCGAGGAGGGCGGCGGGCGAGAATTATGCCAGTTGGACGAACTGGTGTCCAAAGTGGACCTGGGTGCGGTGCCGGTCGAGGGCGGGGCCGGCTGGGTGCGCGCCAATCGCGAACAGTTGGAGCGGGTGCTGCTCAACCTCGTCGGGAACGCCCGGGTGCACGGCGGCACCCCGATCCGCTTGCGACTCTGGAGCGCGCCCGCCGAGGTGGGTGTGGATGTCGAAGACGCGGGGCCGGGCGTCCCCGCGGAGCACATCGACCGCATCTTCGACAGGTTCTATACCACCAATCGAGCGGGCGGCGGCACCGGATTAGGGCTGGCGCTGGTCCGGGCGGTGCTGCTCGCCCACAGCGGGAGCGTCACCGTGACGTCTCGGCCGGGGGAGACGGTGTTCCGCGTGAGCCTCCCGCGCGCTCAGCCGCCGCCGGGGGCAAGTCGGTAACCCAGGCCGTGTACGGTCTCCACCGGGTCCCGACCCACCTCCCGAAACTTGTGTCGGATACGACGGATATGCGAGTCCAGCGTTCGGTCGGCGAGGTGATGGCCTTCTCCATAGGCTCTCTCGGTCAGCTCCTCCCGGGTGTAGGCGCGCCCCGGATGGGTCATCAACACATGGAGCAACTGGAACTCGGTGACAGTCAATAGAATCTCGACCTCTCCAACGTGGACCCGATGGGCCTCGGGATCGAGTCGGATACCTCCGCAGCTGAGGATGGGGCTCGGGGGGCCGGTCGGGCGGGCCCGCCTCAAGACCGCCTTGATCCGGCTGACCAGCTCGCGCGGCGAAAAGGGCTTGGTCATGTAGTCATCGCCGCCGATCTCCAGGCCGAGGATCCGGTCGAGCTCTTCGTCGCGGGACGACAAGAACACGATCGGCACAAGGCTGTGGCGGCGGAGCTCGCGGCATGCCTCCAGGCCGTCCATGCCGGGCATCATCACGTCAAGAACGATGAGATCGGCGGCCTCGGCGCGGTGCGCCCTCAAGGCCTCGTTTCCGTCCCCGACGGCGCGGACCTCGTAGCCGGCGCGACCCAACGCGTAGTGCAGGACCTCACGTAGGTGGGGATCGTCGTCCGCGATCAGGATTCGGGTCATTCGTCGCTCCCTCGGCGTGTGGTTGCCGCTGGCGCTGTCTATCGGGATATCGGGCGCGGCGATGCCTCAGCCCGTTTCTCGCACAAGCCGTCCACTCGTGGCCGACGACGCCCCGGGCTGGACGCGTTGGAGATGGGTTTCCGCCCTCCTTTCTGTGCCGTTGCTCGTTTGGGCGTTGTTCGTCGAGGTGCCGATCTATGTACGGGTGCCCGCGCAGGTGGTGAGCGCGGAGGGGCCATCGGCGGTGCAAACGATCCGCGGTGGACGCCTGGTCTCGCGCAACGCGACGCTGGGCGCCGAGGTGCTCGCGGGGGAGGTGCTTTTTGAGCTGGACGGCGAGCTTGTATGGCTGGAGCTTGAGGCGATCGAGACCGAGATAAGTTCGTTGAACGCGGAGATAGCCCAGATACAGCGCCAGGAGGGGGCCGCGGAGAGCGCCTGGGTGGCTGCCTCTCGTAGCTTACGTTTGTCACGGACCCGGGCGCGCGCCGTGCGGGGACCCACAGGGAGCGCCGCCACCAGTCAGCCGGACACTCGGGAGTCCACCGCAAATGCGGAGACTGAGCTGGCAGAACTCCACTTCGTCATCCAAGAGGCAGGGCTCCGCGCCGAGCGTGACGGTATCGCTGCCGCTCGGATCGCGCGTGAGGGGGCCCGGGACGTCGCGCGGTCCCGGGCGGCGTGGTTGGAGGAGGCGGTGGAGCAACACCGGGTTCGAGCACCCGTGTCGGGCGTCCTGGGCTTTGTCACCGCCGCGAACCTCGGCGCCGTGGTGGGAGAAGGCGAGCTGCTCGCGACCGTGATCCCGGATAGCAGCGGGAGCTGGCAGGTGCGGGCCGAAGCCCCGGCGGCAGAGGCGCTCGGCAGGCTGGAGCCCGGCGCAGAAGGGTGGATGAAGCTGAATGCCTACCCTTGGATCCGGTTTGGCACCGTGCCGGTGCGACTTCGCGCGGTGGGCGCCACGGTGACCGGGCAGCTGGTGCCGCTCGAGGCGGAGGTGGGTGAGAGCGAGCTACGGCTCCAGGAGGGGCTGACGGGGATCCTGGAGGTGGAGGTTGAGTCGTTGACCCCCGCGATGTGGGTGGTCCGTGGTCTCGGAGATCCTTGACGGGAGCCTGGGCGCGCGGGACCCCAGAGAATCTGGGGCGGGCGCAGGAGAGGTCAGTAACAATACACGCTCAGGTTGAGCTGATCCGTCCCTTCGCCGACCATTTTGGGGGGGACGATGCACCCCTCCTTGTCGGGATGGCTGGCGCGGACCTCGAAGGGCACCCGCTCCACGTTCGCGAAGATGACGTCAAACTGCTCCGTTGTCGTGTTGGACAAAACGAAGGTACCATCAGCCTCCTGGCTCACGGCAGCTTCGTACGGCGCGGTGATGTCGATCGAGGTCCCGGGCAGGTCCCGGCCGGTGGCCAGATCCAGCGCATCGACGTCCACCCAGCTCAGGCCCTCGACCGGGTAGATACCCAGCGCAGCTATAGGAAACTCAGCGGTGTCGAACGTGCCCATCCCGATGCGATAGGGGTCCTGCTCGGTCCCCTCGACGCGGGGATCGAACACACAACGGTTGGGCACGCGTCCGTCCAGCGTTTGGTCCACGACCACAAAACCGCGATCCGGCAAGCTGAGGGACCAGTTTCCCTCCCCGTTGCTCAGCGTGCCCTCGTTCGGCTCTCGGCAGGCGCTCACCTTGGCTCCCCCAAGAGGGGCGCCGTCTTCGCTGGCGTAAAGGAAGCCTTGAACGGCGATCGGATCCGTCCCGCGCTCCTCACCCCAGGGGCAGAGGTACGCCCCCCAGGGGTCGTTCACTTCGCTGTCGGGACCAGCAGAGCACCCAAGCAGCAGAAGGCCGATCACTCCCGCCAGAGCCCGTCGTAACAGCCGAGCGGCGCCTCGATCGGGGCGGCCACCACGAGCGTGGTGCACATTTCTTCGGGGAAGTTGAGCACATCTTCCGTTCGGTTGTTCCAGCTGCAGGAGGTGCGGAACACCTCGCCCGCTATGACCGTCAACTCGCCCGGCTCCCAGACGTCCAACTTGGGATAGGCGCGAAAGCCGTCGTTCCACTCCGGGACCTCGTGGATCCTCTCCGAGCCGCCGTCCTGCGGGAGGAAATCGACGGCGTAGGCCATACCGTTCTCGTGCATGTGGCTGCTGACGACGAGGATCTCCAGGTCGGTTTGGAACGCGCAGTCAAACTCCAGCGTGTATTCGCCGGGAGGGATCGCCGGAGGTCCCGAGTCAAGCTGCAGGACACCAACCCAGGTATTCACATCCTCGATGGGCATGAAACCCAGATTGATGGCGCTGTTGACCAGCAGATCCTGGTCGGTGGTGTTGACGTAGTGGGTCTCGAGCACCCAACGGCGCCCCTGATCGAGCTTGACTGCGTAGCCGTCCGGCAGATCCATCTGGTTCCACGACTCCGATGGCGGTGGAAGGTTGGCACCTCCCGCGATGTCATAAGGAGGAACGCCGTCGATGAAGGGCTGGTACGCTCGCATATCTTCTTCGTCACACTCCTCGAGCGTGCCGTCGGGCGGCCCACCTTCGGGCACGGACTTCACCTGGTTGTGATGGTTGTACGGCAGTACCTGGTAGCTGCTAAGTAGGTTGACCGCAGAGTCGGGCCCAAGCCACGTGCCGTAGTAGCAGAAGATGTGTTCGGAGTATGCGGGTACGAAGAGGTCAGGCGAGGTGAGCTGGAGGCCGCCATCGGGCGGGAGCGGGTAGTCCTGACGCAGGTCAAGCACGCTCGGGGCCACGGGGGTGTCGGGGCCGGAACACGCCAGAAGAGCGAGAAGCAGCGTCACGCGGGCATCATAGGGGGGTAGCTGGCTTCTGGTCAACCGCTTCTTTGAGCGCCGGATCTCCCGGAAGGCGTACCTTGGCACCGTCCCGGAGCGCGAGGTTCCCGACGGTGACCACCAGGTCCCCCTCGTTCACGCCGCTTCGTACCTCAAAAGCCTCGGTATCCCGGTAGCCCAGCTCGACGGCGCTCCGGGCCACCTTACGTTTCGGACCGGGTAGTTCGGGGGGCTTCTCTTCCTCCGTTTGCATCGCCGCCAACTTCTCCCACCAACTCGGCTCTTTCGCCGCCGCTTCCGGCTCGTCTCCGGGCTCCGCCTCCCCGGTATCCTCCACCACCTTGTACAGGTAGGGGGCGCCCTCCTCCCAGACCACGGCGCGGATCGGCACCGTGAGCACCGATGCTCGGCGATCCACCTCGATCGCTACGTTGGTGTACTGTCCCGGTCGCAGGACCGTCTGCTCGGGTGCGACCGCGACGGTGACCTTGAAGGTGCCGCTGGCAGGATCGACTACGGGCGAGACCCGTAACACCCGGCCTTTCGCCGCCTCTTCCGCCGACCATGCCGAGGTGAGGGTGACCTCCTGATCGGGCTTGATCCGGCTCAGCTCCCGCTCGGGGAGGTCCACCACGACCTGCAGGCGGCTGAGATCCATGATCACGAAGGCGGGGCTCGGGCCGGCGACCTCCCCAAACCGGAGGTTCCGTGTGGCGATCGTACCGGCCACGGGCGCCTTGAGGCGCGTAAAGCCGCGTGTGCGGCCGGCCTCGGCGAGCGAAAGTTTTGCCGCCTCGGCCGCGCGTCGGGCGACGTCGAGCTCCGACAGGGAGAGGGCGTTGGCGGCGTGGAGTCGCTCCGCGACGGCGAGATCCTGCGCCGTACGGTCCACTTCGGCGGAGGCCCGCTGCCAGACCCCGTCGAGGCTCGGACTCGCGAGCTCTGCGAGGAGCTGTCCGCGCACCACCGCGTCGCCCTCCTCGACGTATAGGCGAGTCACAACGCCGGAGGCTTCGGGGATCACCGTCGCGCTCACCTCCGAGGTGAGCGCTGCTGAGGCGATCACCCGATCGGCCACCGCCCCGAGCACCACCGACGAGGCCTCCACCAGGGTCCTAGGATCGACGACCACTTCTTCCTTTTCAGACTCCTCTTTGGCCGCGTCGTCCGACGCGCCGCCTGCGCAGGCCAAGAGGAGCATGAGGAGGAGCGCGGTCATGGTCGGTCCCGGAGGCGCGGTGTAACCCGTCGTTCAGCGGTAGCGGCGGGGCGACCGACCGGTAAGCGTGGTGTACGCGTGGTAGCCGAGAAAGCGGAAGGGCTCGCCTGGCATCCACGGTAAACGACGGTTGTAGAAAGGGAAGCTGCGCCAGGGCTCGTGATGATCCGCGTAGAGATCGGCGAGGATGCGCCCCGCCACGGTCCCGAGCGTAATGCCGTGGCCACAATAACCGACGGAATAATACACGTTCTTGTGTTCGCCCCGGACGCCGATGGAAGGCGAACGATCAAGGGTGAGCGCGACGGGCCCGGCCCACCGGTGTTCGAGGCGGGTGTTTGCGAGAGCCGGGAGATAGCGGCGTAAATGGGCGAGGATCCCGTCATACGCGGCGGGGCGCTCTGGCGGATGGGCGGTGCCGCCGCCATAGAGGTAGGCATAGCTCTGGTTGGCGCCGCCGCCAAAGACCACCCGGCCATCCCGGGTGATCGTGCCATAGGCGATGCGGTCGTAGTCGTCGGAGAAGCCACCGATGTTCCAGCCGATCTGGTCGCGCACCTCAGGCGGCAAGACCTCGGTCGCCACCACGTAGGAGTGGATCGGCGCGATCTGGCCGCGAAAATAGCCGAGTTTCGGCGTGTAGGCATTGGTGGCGAGCACCAGCGCGGGTGCCCGGATCTCGCCCTTCGCGGTCGTGACCACCACGTTGCGGCCTTCTTCGATCTTGAGCACCGGCGAGTGTTCGTACAGGAGAAGTCCACGTTTGAGCAGCAGCTCACGCCAGGCGCGCACGAAGTCAAGGGAGTTGATGCGGGCGGTGTCGGCTTCGTAGAGCGCCCCCACCACGCCTTCGAGCTGGATCTTGCTGCGGGCCTCGTCGGCGTTGAGCCAACGCACCGGGACGCCCCACGAGGCGCGTTGCTCCACCCAACGGTGGCCCTCCTCCGCGGTGTGGTTCCGGGTGAAGACCTCCATGTGGCCGTCTCGGCTGAAACGTACCGGCATGCGTTCGTCGCGGATCAGCGCCTCGATGAAGTCGATCCCACTCCGAGTGAGGTCGTAGATCGCCTTGTTTCCTTCCGGGCTTCCCCCATCGATACCGTAGATCCAGTTCAGGACCATGCCGCCATTCCGGCCGCTCGCGCCGTTGCCGATCGTGCGCCCCTCGACCAGCGCCACTTTTCGGTCGGGAAATCGTTCGAGCACGTGCCAGGCGGTTGAGAGGCCTGTGAGCCCGCCGCCGATAATGACGATATCGGCCTGCACCGGGCCTGAGAGGGCCGCTTGGGGCGTGTACGGCGGTTGACGGTCGGTCCACACCGAGCGGTTCTCGTCGAGGTCTGGCGTGCTGATATGTACGAGGCCCATCGTGCTCTGCCTTTACAAGCTCCGGCCCGCTCTGGCATCCTGAGAAGAACGCTCATTCCGGAGTTTCCGTGACCGATGGGAATCGGGTCCGATTGTGTATGAAAGATCTCTACGGCCAGGACGTGGTCGAGATGATCGAGAGGGAGACGCGGCGGTACGAGCTCTGGTCAATCGAGAGCCCGGACCACCCGGACTTCAAGGCCGCCTTTGATCTCCTGTGGGAGGCTTTCGGCGAGTCAGGCGAGATGGAGCGGGAGGACTCCGTACGCGGCTTTCTGAGAGAAGACGTCTACGAGCCCGATCGCTTCGGTACCTTCATGCGGTACTTCTTGCTGGTCGCACGAGATCGCGACGGCCGGGTGCGAGGCGTGCGGGACGGCACCATCCTCTACAACCCCGCGTACTCCAGCGATCTCGTGGTGGTGTACCTCTCTCACATCTACATGCTGCCGGACGCCCGCGGCACGGTGTTGTCGTACTGGTTGCGCATCGCGCCGGTAGAGCTGGCGATGCAGTTCATGGTCGGGCTGAGCATTCGTGGCCTCGCGCGCTTGCCCAACCCGGACGCGCCAGGTCGCCACTTCGGCCTCCGGGTCAACCTCGCCGCGGAAATGGAGTATTTCAGCCCCGAAGACCGGCTGTCGCTGCAGCGCATTCTATTTTATGGCCGCGGTGGCTTCGACGCGATCAATCCTCGGCATTTCCCGTATCGTCAGCCGGACTTCCGTGAGCCCGAGGTGATCGCCAAGACGGGAAACATGCCCCACCCGTTCATGATCCTGCTCCGGCGGATGGGGCGTGAGCGTCAGGCCCGGCTCCCGATTTCCGAAGCTCGGACGGTCCTCAAGCTGCTCTACGACGACTTCGCGGCCTTCTGCGAGCCGGAGTACCTCGCCAACAGCCTCGACGTGGTGCTGGAGCGGCTGGAGCAGCGTGAGGCGCGTGGTAAGGACTCGGTGGAGCTCTTGCCCCTACCCTCGGGTCCGCGGGATATTGGAAGATTGAAGCGACTATTTCGCTACAACGTCTATCGCCAGTACTACGGGATGGGCCCCGAGACGCGTGCGTACCTGGAGGGGCCGATCCGGGATCAGGTGTACAAGAGCCCCGGTTTCCTGGACGAAGAGCTCCGAAAAATCCGGACGCAGCTCAATGATCGGCCGCACTACGTGTTCGAGAGCCGTGGTCGGGGCTTCTCGTGGGAGGGCGAAGCCGCTGCGCCCTCCGAGGCCGGTGACCTGGGCGATGCTTCTGAGACGGTGGAAGTAGAACCTCGTTAGGCCCCGAGGGAGGCCTCGAGGATGTCCATCGCCTCGGCGACGTGGCGAGGCTCCAGGATCAACGCCGGACGAAAGCGGATTGACCGGTCGCCGGAGCCGCCGAGCTCCAGCCCTCGCTGCCGCGCGCGGGACACGATCTGATCGCGCGTGGCCCCATCACGGACGTCGATCGCCGCGAAGGTGCCGCTCGCCCGGGCTCCCGACAGGAGCCCCGGATGCCGTCCGGACAGCTCGTAGAGGCAACTCAGGAGGTAATTCCCCGTGATCCGAGTCGTCTCGAGCAGGTGATCCCGCTCGATCACCTCGACGATGACCTCAAGCTGCGCGCCCCGCAGCGGATCGCCGAGGAAGGTGTTGAAGATCCGAAGCGGCTCGGCGGCGACGAGCTCGCTGCTCATATAGTATCCGCCAAGCTGCATTTTCTTGGAGAACGTGACCAGGTCGGGCGGGTGGTCCAGCCCCCAGGCGCTGTGCGCCCACCAGGCGCCGGTCCCGCCCGCGCCGGTCTGCACCTCGTCGACGATGAGCGCTACGCCGTGCCGCCGCGTCAGCGCGCGCAGCGCCCGGAAGAACTCGGGGCTGGCGTGACGATCTCCGCCTTCGCCCTGGATCGGCTCGACGATCACCGCCGCGATCTCGTCGGGGTGGCTGATACAGAGCGCCCCCACCCGCTCCAACGCTGCGGCGGTCCGAGCTGCGTTCTCCGCGGCGAAGGCGTCCAGTGGGAACTGTTGGTAGGGGAACGCGACCACCGGCCAGTCGAAGGCGGGAAAGTCGAGCTTGTGGATCGCCTTGGAGCGCGTGGCGGAGAGGGCGCCCAGGCTCCTCCCATGAAATCCGCCATCAAAACTGATGATCTTGAACCGATTGGCCTCCGCCTGCTGGTTGAGCATACAGGCGCGGAGCTCAGCCGGCGAGGCGGGAGCCCCCCCGCGCCGCCGCGCGGCGAGCCGGATGAACGCCGCCTTGATCGCGTTCTCCACCGCTTCGGCGCCGGTGGTCACGGTCATCACCTGGGCCATACCCGCGGGGGCGATCCGCATCAGTGTGTGCTCGACCACGTCGACCCACTCAGCGGAGGGCGCGACGCCGAGCGCCGGCCGGTAACCCGCCGCCCAGTCAAAGCGGCCGCTCCGCCACGCGGCGAGGAGGTCCGGGTGGTTGTAGCCTACCGGGAGAGCCGCGATGTGGCCGTACAGGTCGAGCAGGGTGTTGCCGTCCACGTCCACCGCGTAGTTGCCTACGCTCCGCCGCGCGTCCTGGTAATAATGTACGGTTCGAGCGTCCTGAAACCTCCCATGGCGCGCGCGCAGCGCCTCCGAGGCGGGACCAGGGATAGGGGTGCGTACGTGCACCGCGGCGGGCTCGCCGGCGACGGGTGGCGCGGGGGTGGCAGGACAGGGAGCGAACACGGGAACTCCTCGGGCACCGCCCGTTAACCGATCGCCTCGTCGAACACTGTGCTCCCGGATGCGCTTGCAGGTTGACGCCGCTCGGGCGTGAGCATAGATGCGGCTGTCTGGAACATCCGGCGGCGTCCGGGATCCGTGAGGACCCGACCGGCAGGTGTTGCTCTTTGATGATGTATAAACGTTCATTCTGGCTTGTGCGGCGGAGGGTCTCGACCTCGCTGCGGGGCTCAGGCGACGCATTCGTC
The DNA here is from genome assembly GCA_947486185.1 of Deltaproteobacteria bacterium. Classification (GTDB taxonomy): domain Bacteria; phylum Myxococcota_A; class UBA796; order UBA796; family SXON01; genus CANKTH01. The sequence continues at coordinate 2,088 of CANKTH010000077.1, read as the reverse complement.
CCCATCGAATCCCGTCCGACTGAGTGGAACGACTGGATGGCCGACGCGCGCAGGGTCGCCGAAAACGCTCTGCAAACGGGCGATGTTCCGGTGGGTGCGCTGGTTGTCGGTCCCTTGGGCGAGCGGTTGGCGGAGGGTTGGAACACGCGAGAGCGTGACGCCGACCCTTGCGGACACGCGGAGATCCAGGCGTTGCGGGCGGCTGCCCAGCGGTTGGGATCCTGGCGCCTCGAGGGCTGTACCGTGGTGGTGACCCTTGAGCCGTGCGCGATGTGCGCGGGGGCGATGGTGCTGGCGCGGATCAAGCGCTGTGTGTACGGCGCATCGGACCCCAAAGGGGGATTCCTCGGCAGCCTCGGCAATCTGGGCGAAGACGCCCGCCTCAATCATCGGTTTCTGGTGGTGGGGGGGATCGAGGCCGAAGCGTGCGCAGCGCAACTTCGGGCCTTCTTCCGGTCCTTACGGAGAGCATCAAAGGCCGCACGGGGCTGAATGAACCACAACTTTGCGGAGAGATGGCCGAGTGGTCGAAGGCGGCAGACTCGAAATCTGTTGTAGGGTTTCCCTACCGTGGGTTCGAATCCCACTCTCTCCGCTCCCCCTGGAGAGGTGGCCGAGTGGTCTAAGGCGCACGACTGGAAATCGTGTGTACCCAAAAGGTACCGAGGGTTCGAATCCCTCTCTCTCCGCCACCGCCCCTACACGGAGCGCCTTTGGGCCCTCCTGCCGGGAGCTGATGGTCGGGTCCTTATGACTGGAGCGACGTGAACCCCGCCAGGACCGAGAGGTAGCAACGGTGACGGACGCGAAGGGGCATAGGGGTGCCCGGCCATCAACTCCCGGCGGGAGGGTTTGGCGTGAGCGGCGGCGGAGATCGCCTGGCAGGCCGGGTCCGAGGGAGTAGCGGATGTATGTAGCCATCGCGCGTAAATGGCGCCCGTTGACCCTCGAAGAAATGGCGGGGCAGACCCACGTCACCCGCACGCTGAAGAACGCGCTGGAGAGCGGCCGTCTTCACCACGCCTTCTTGTTCACCGGTGCGCGCGGCGTGGGAAAAACCACGGCTGCCCGTGCCTTTGCCCGCGCTCTGAACTGCGCCGAGGGCCCGAGCGTGAACCCGTGCGGGCGCTGTACCTCCTGCGTCGAGATCCTCGCGGGTAACAGCCAGGACGTGATCGAGATCGACGGCGCGTCGAACAACTCCGTCGAGGACATCCGCGACCTGCGCGATGGTGTCCGATACCTCCCGGTGCACGCCCGTTTTCGCGTGTACGTGATCGACGAGGTCCACATGCTCTCGAAGGGCGCGTTTAACGCCCTGCTCAAGACCCTGGAGGAGCCGCCGCCGCACGTCAAGTTCATCTTCGCCACGACAGAAGTCAACAAGATCCCTGAGACGATCCTCTCGCGGGTTCAGCGCTTTGACTTCAAACGTATCCCCGTCACGGTGGTGGTGGGCCGGCTGCGGCAGATCTGCGAGGCCGAGGGTGTCGTGATCTCGGACGCCGCGTTGAGGATGGTCGCGGGCGCGGGTGAAGGTTCGATGCGGGACGCGCAGAGCCTGCTCGACCAGGTGATCAGCTTTGCCGGGGATCATCCATCCGATGCGCAGGTGGCCGAGATCCTGGGCCTGGTGGACCGGGGCATCCTTCTCGGCATGTTGCGGGGCATTGTGCAGGGGGACGCCGACCTGTGCCTCCATACGATCGCCCAGGTACATGACGCCGGATTTGAGATGGGGCAGTTCACGAGCGAGCTTCTGGAGCTGGTGCGTAACGCGACGCTGGTGGCTCTCTCTGAGGGCGCCCGGCGCCACCTCGACGTCCCGGAAGAGGAGAAGGCGGCGTTGATCGGGCTTGTAGGCGATCTGCCGGCCGAGCAGCTCGCGCGGACCTTTCAGGTGGTGATGGAGACCCACGATCAGGTGGCCCGATCCAGTCGCCCTCGGCTGGTGATCGAGATGGCGGTGGCACGGCTGGTGAGCTTGCGCCCGGCCCAGCCGCTCGGAGCGCTGGTTGACCGCCTGGTAGACCTTGAACGCCGGGTTCGGGCCGGTGGAGGCACGCCGACCCGGCCGCCGACGCGCGG
>CANKTH010000076.1 GCA_947486185.1 Deltaproteobacteria bacterium | reverse complement strand
TCGGCGGCTGCCGCTTCCGCCGCCGCCGCTTCGGCCGCCTCCATCGCCGCGGCTTCGGCGGCTGCCGCTTCCGCCGCCGCCGCTTCGGCCGCCTCCATCGCCGCGGCTTCGGCGGCTGCCGCTTCCGCCGCCGCCGCTTCGGCCGCCACCGCCGCCGCTTCCGCTTCTGCCGCCTCCATCGCCGCGGCTTCAGCGGCTGCCGATTCTGCTGCCGCCGCCGCTTCCGCCTCCATCGCTGCGGCTTCCGCCGCTGCCGCCGCTTCTGCCGCCGCTTCTGCTTCTGCCGCCTCCATCGCCGCGGCTTCAGCGGCTGCAGATTCCGCCGCCGCCGCCCCAAGCTGTACGTGAACCGCGGCCTGTTTGGCCTGGAGCTGCTCGATCTCGGCGCGGAGGGCGTTCACCCGGGCGTCCGCGTCCACCGCCTGTTTCCGTTCGCCGGGGAGCCGCTCGTCAAGCTCACCCTCGATCTGCGCGAGCTTCGCGGCGTCATTCCGAACGTCGGAGGCTTCCTGGGCCAGTCGGCTGAGGTTCGCGCGTGCCTGCACCTCGGCCTCGTACGCTTCGGCGAGCCGGCGCTCGGCCTCGCGCAGCTCGGCGCCAGGCTCGAGGTCGGGGCCCGGGCGCGAGGCATTCGACTCCCCGCTGAGCAGAAGCGCATGCCGCTCGGCGTCGATGCGCTCCAACTCGCGCAGTTTGAGCGCCAGGTCGGCGGTTATCGCAGACAGTTCCGCCTCGGCGCTACTGAGCTCCTCGTGCAACCCCGCGCGCTCTGCTTCGGCGCCCCGGAGGTCCTCCTGAAGCCTTTGCGCGGCCTCCTGGTCCTGGAGCGCTTGCGCTGCTTGGGCTCGATCTGCCTCGAGCGCCTGGACCTTTCGTTCGGCCGCGTCGGCGCAGGCGCGCGCCCGCTCGAGCTCCTCGTCAAGCGCGGTGATCGCCGCCGCAACCTCGTCCGCTTCGGCGCTCAGCGCCCGATGCTCGCGCCCCAACCGGCCAAGCGTTTGTTGGTGCCGGGTCGCGGCGGCCTCCGCCTGCCCAAGCTGTGCGTCGATCGCCGCAGTGCCCCGCTTCAACGATTCGAGTTCATGAGCTCCGGCGTCTCGCGCCCGCTGATGGGCGATCAACGCCGCATCGTCCGTGTCCTTCCGGGCCGCCCCCGCCTGCTCCGTGACCGAGAGCGCCGCCAGCGTCCGAGTCAGCTCGGCCTGCTCGGTCTCCGCCCGGCTGAGCTGCTCCTCGAGCACGCTCGCCCGGGCCTCGAGCTCCGCCCGCTCCGCGCGGAGGAGCGCCTCGCGCGCGGCGCCCGAGGCTTGCGCCGGTTCATTCTCGGGAAAAGCCGCAGCCACACCGAGTAAGGGACGGGGCGCGTCGTGGGTGTGCGGGCCCAAGAGGGCGTACACGACGGGGAGCAGGAGCGTAGCCAGCACCGGGAGCTCGCGGGCCTCCCGCCGAAGCTCCTCCAAACCCAAGACGGTGGGAAAAAAGCTCCGTATGGACTCGGCGACCTGCGGGGTGCGACTTCGCGCCGTCAGCGCAGCACGGGTGAGCGGCGCGGCGAGCTTCGACAGCCCACGGCGCGCGACCGCGAGCTCATCCGCGGTCAGGAGCGTGCTGACCCGTTCGACCGCGTCGTCCTCCGCGAGATCAGCCAGCACCCAGAACAGGTCGTCACCCAGCGGCTCGTCCACCGAGTCGCGCGCCAGGGCGAGCTCCACCGTGCCAAACCAGTCGGCCAATCGGTGGAATTCTGGTTGGTCCCCAACCTCCGCGGGGAGGCGCTCGAGGATGAACCCCAGGAGCAGGGCGCGCACGAGCGTGTCGGTGGCCTGAACCTTCTCCAGGTCGGCCAGGCCGCTCGCCCAGCTCTCCCGCGCGTCGTGGAGCGACAGCGCCACGCGCGGACCGGCGGCCACGTTGATCAGGCAGGATCCGTGATCCAGCTCGGCCAGGAGCTGGGTGAACCTCGAAAAGAGCGGATCGTCGCTCCCCGGTGGAGCAAGCTGCCGGAGCGGCGCTGCGCCCGGCAGCACCGCGCCGACCAGCGCGCCGACCCGACGCGGCTCCGCCCAGGTCGCCAGCAGCTCCTTGACGCTTTCCACGTCCACCCACTAATGCACCCGGGCTTTCGAATCCCGAGGCTTCACCGACGAACGCGCTTCAGTCTTCGTCAGGAGTAGGTGAGCGGCGCTGCCAGTGCCATCTGGTGGCAAAACCTAAGGGAATAAGCACAAAACCTGCCACCGTGACGGCCGTCTCGCCGAGGAGCACCAGGAGCCCGAGGGAGCGGATGCCCTGCGAGCTCGCGAGTGACAGCGCCGCGAAAGCGACCACCGTCGTGGAGGTCCCCAACGCTGAGGCCCAGCCCGTGGTCTGGAGGGACTTGACGATCCGGCCCGGGCCCTCCTGCTCCATTCGGTGGATCAGATGGATCATGACGTCAATGCCGATACCGAACACGATGGGAATCCCGACAAAGTTCACGATCGAAAGGCGAATATCCGAGAGGACGAGGAGTGCCACCCACCACGCGACGCCGGCGCCCAGCACGGCGATCGCCCCGGCGGTGGCGCGGACGCTTCGGAGGTCGAGGGCCGTGAACATCACCACCAGGACGAAGGCCAGCGCGCCGATACGTGGCGCATCCTCCTGCATCAACCGGTATAGATTGCCGAGCGCGAGGTATTCTCCCGCGACCTGTTCACCCGGGAGCTCCCGGCGCACCGCGGCTGCGAGATCGGCGGCTTCGCGCATATCCCACATATTCCCCTTGGGAAACACCAGTACCCGGTGATGGCCGTCATTCGCGCCCAACAATTGCTGGATGGGGAGCGGCAGATCGTTGGGGGTCAGCGCCTTGGGCGGCCAGGCGTGGAGCTTCTGGAGGTTGGCCCGAACCTCGACGGGGAGGTACACCGCCAGAGGATCGTTCGCCAACGCCGCGATTTCAGTGAGTACGCTCACCCTCGCGTCCTGGTCCTCCGGAATCACGGTGCGGATCGACACGGCGCGGGACACCTCGGGGAAGGCACCCGAGGCGATCCTCGCCTTCAACCTGAAGTACCCGGCGTCTCGGCTCGCGTCGTCGGCGTAGCTCACCAGCATCGGCGAGAAGGAGGCGGTCGCGAGCCCGCGCTCACGCTCCGAGAGGTCCTCATAGGCCTGGCCCTGTCGCCGTAGCTCCGAAAGGTCGAACTCAAAACCCAGCTTTCGACCAAGAAGCCCGGCGACCAACGTCAGCGAGCCGAGGATCACCAGCGTCATCGGCGCGAGCCGGTACCACATCGGTAGCTTTCGTTTGCGTCGGCCGCCGACCCTTGCTGCGGGTGTCTGGTGCGTTCGCGGCTCAAAAACCGTAAACAGCACAGGCATCAGGACCAGCTCAGCGACCAGGGTCAGCACCAGGCCGATGCTCAACAGCCAGCCGAGCTGCTGGAAGCCGGCAAAGTGGGCGACCACGAGTGCAGCGAAGCCGGCAGCGGCCGTGAAGCACGCGGACGTACAGGCGGCGCCTACGAGATCCCATGCTTCTATTGCCGCATTTTCGATGTCGATACCTGCTGCTCTGAGCTCTCGATATCGTGAGTACAGGTGGACGCCGAACTCGACGCCGAGCCCGATCAAGACCGCGTTGACGAAGGAGGTGAATGTGTTGAGCGACCCGACGGTCGCGCCTGCGACGCCGAGAGTCCACACATTCCCGATGATCAGGGGGATGAAGATGATGGCGGTGGCGCGCGGTGCCCGAAAAGCGGCGCCGATGATCGCCAGCACCAGAACAAACGAGGCGCTGGTGATCCAGCCGATGTCCCGCACCACGGACTCGTAGTCCTCAACATTGTGACGGAACGGGCCACCTTTCCACACGGTGCGGACCCCGCGTGCCGCGGGGTCCAGGTCGGTGAGCACCGTCTCGACGTCTTCGATGAGCTTACGCGCAAAATCGAGGTCGTGCGCCGATCCTACCGGGCGCACGATCATGCGGGCGACACCGCCCGAGTCCAGCGCAAAACTCGAACCCGCCCCACCCAGCTTGTCCGTGAGGGGACCAAGGTCGAAAAGACGGGCCTGCATGAAGGGATTGGCCAAAGCAGGCCCGAGCAGGTAGGCGCCCCGGATTCGGTCGCGGAGGAGCTCCAGGTCGCCCACCGGGAGCTGGAGTACGCCCAGACGGAAGGTGGTCTCTTCGTCGAGCTTCCAGAAGGCGAATCGGACGTCGGGCAGGGCCTCGAGCCGGGCCTGCAGGTCCCCCATGAACGTGTCGCGGACCGCGAGATCATCCGCCTCGTACGCCAGCGTGAGGTAGGCCAGGCCGCCCTCTTCGTGGTCGATACGCGCGATAGCCTTGGTGACCGGCTCGTCCTGCGGCATCAGCTTGATGATGTCGGTGTCTACCCGCACCGTGGACGCGAACAGACCCGCGAGCACGGTCAACAGGGTGACGAGCGCGATCGTCGCTGCGCGGTGGTGCATGACCCATCGTGCAAGACGCCCATAGAATCCGGGTTTTTTTTGGTCTTCCATCCGCCAGCCGATCGCGGCGACGCCCTAACCTGTCGCCCTGCGCCGCGTCGTCGGGCCGGGGACAGCTTTTGTCCGGTGCGCGCGTGCCCCGCCGCTCAACGAAGCTCGGCGGTAGATTCTTCGCCGAAGAAACCCTCCTCGTACCGGGGGGCGGCGTCGGGCGACAGGTAGATGGTCCAGAGCTGACCGTAGCCGTCCACCTCGGGCACTGGAGAGAGCCCCAACGCTTCGAAAAAGTCGGGCAAGGTATAGGAATGGCCAGCGTGCAGGACCGTCTCGCCCGCGTGGCGCCCGATCAGGTGGATCGCGAGACCCTCTTCCGGGTCAACGCTCGTGTCGATGCTCAGGCTATGGGCATCCGCGGTGGGGCGTACGGTGTCTTGGGTGCGCCGAAGCTCTGTGGCGTAGACGCCGGCGAGCGGAGCGTCGGCCAGGACGACGGCAAGCGCCTCTGCGCGCGCCTGGCCCTCGGCCGTGAGCCCTGGATCGCTGCCTTCACTCTCCTTTTCGGCGTGACGCACCGCGTGGATTACCAGTGGGGCGGTGAGCTCCGGCAGTACCGCGCTCTCCACCCCGCTGTCGCAGCTCCCGGTCCCAGGAGTCGTGGTCGCGGTGTCCGTCGCGGAGGTGCTGGAGTCGGGCGTCGCGGAGTCGGGTCGCGCGGTGTCTTCCGGGGTCGCGCCGTCGGCATCGGCCGCGGCTTCGGCGCAGGGATCAACCGGCCCGGTCGCCCATGGTGCGGAGGACTTGGCCCCGCCGCACCCAGCCAGCCAGAGCGCCAGGATCGGGGGAAAGCACCGGACAGGTAACATTGGGGAAGCGTAGCACTGGCGCGCGGCTTGCGGCACGGTACTCCCTGCCCCGGGTTACGTCCTGCCGCTTCTTGGGGTGGTCATGGCGATGGTACATGGGGGAGCTTTGGTTGCGGACGCGCTCGCGCGCGAGGGGGTCACCCACCTCTTCACCCTCTGCGGTGGTCACATCCAGCACATCTACGACGGCTGTCTGGACCGCGGCATCCGGGTGGTGGATTTCCGCCATGAGCAGGCCGCGGGTCACGCCGCCGAAGGTTGGGCCCGAGCCACCGGGCGTCCGGGCGTCGCCGCGGTGACCGCGGGTCCCGGTGTGACCGACGCGGTGACCGCGGCGGCCAACGCTTTTCGCGGTGGAACGCCGATGATCCTCATCGGCGGCCAGGGTCCGCGCTTCTACTCGGGAATGGGCTCCCTCCAGGAGATGGACCACGTCAGCCTGCTCCGTAGCGTCACCAAGTGGAGCGCCACCGTCCCCGAGACCCGGCGGATCCCCGATTTCATGGCCATGGCGTTCCGAAAGGCCACCACCGGCGTGCCCGGCCCGGTGTTCCTGGAGATGCCGCTCGATGTGCTCATGCTGATGGAGGACACCGACCAGATCAACCTCCCGCAGCGTTACCGCACCGAGATGGTGCCCGGGGGCGATCCGCGCGGCGTACAGGCCGCGGCCGACGCACTGAGCAAGGCGGAACGCCCGGTGTGTATCGTCGGCACCCAGTGGTGGTGGAGCCCCTACAAGGACCAGATCAAGAACCTGCTCGACCGATACCAGGTGCCGGTGTTCCTCAACGGTGGCGCTCGCGGCGCGATCACGCCGGATGATCCGCGGTTTTTCCGGCTATGCCGGAGCAGGGCGATCAGGGAGGCCGACGTCATCCTGATCTTCGGCACACCCTGGGACTTCCGGCTCAACTACGGGCAGGACGTGGACCCGAGCACGGTGGTGATCCACGTCGACCTCGATGGCGACGTGATCGGTCACAATCGCGGGGCCGACATCGGCATCGTCGGCGACACGGGGCTCGTGATGAAGGGGCTCGCCGAAGCGGGCAGCCGCGCGGATGGCAGTGCGTGGCTCGCGGCCCTGCGGCGCGCCGAATCACAACGATTCGCCAAGATGGAGCCCGAACTTCATAGCGACTCTGCCCCGGTCAACCCGCTACGGTTCTCGTGGGAGCTCGCGCAGGCGATCCCGCGCGACGCGACGGTCGTGTGTGACGGCGGCGACATCGTGGGCACCGCCGCCAAGGTCGTCGATGTGTGGGAACCCGGTCACTGGATGGATCCCGGTCCGTTGGGAACCCTGGGTGTAGGTCCATCTTTTGCGATGGCCGCGAGGCTTGCGCGCCCGGCGTCGCCCGTGTTCATCATCTACGGGGACGGCTCCTTCGGCCTCAACGGCTTCGAGTACGAAGCCGCCGCGCGGCAAGGCATCCCCTTCGTGGGCGTGATGGGGAATGACGCTGGTTGGACCCAGATCCGGCGCGGTCAGGTGCAGCTGTTCGGTGAGGAGCGCGCGCCCGCGACGCGCCTCGCGCAAACCCGCTACGATCTGGTGGTCCAGGCCCTGGGCGGGCACGGCGAGTACGTCGAGGAGCCCGATCAGATCCGCCCCGCGATCGACCGTGCGCTGGAGTCAGGCTTACCCTCGCTCGTCAATGTTCATATCGGCTCATCGAATTTCCGCGAAGGCGCGATTAGCGTATAGATGTAGGACCAAGCGCGGCTCACAAAGCCCGCTTGGATCCATCACCCGACCAAGTTGAGGAAAAGATGGCTTACGACGTACCTGTTGCTCATGCTCCCGTCTCGGTGCGCTCCGCGTACCTGAAAAAGGTGGCGGTCACGACTGCCCTCGGCCTTGGTATCGCCTCGGTCACCAGCGTCGTGTCGATGTTCGGGCTCATGCTCATGCCCGGCGTGATGACCGGCTACGTCCCGATGATCGTGATCCTGGCGAGCTGGGGCGTCATCCACTTCGTCGCCCAGCCGATGGTGTTTGGCGGCGCCAAATGGCCCGGTTTCGTGCTGGGGATGGGGCTCCAGGGTTTCACCATGGGTTTCCTCCTGCTCACCGCGGCCTTCGTGTCGGCGTCGGTGATCGGGAACCCCTTCGCGCTCGCGGGGCTCGCGGCGGGCCTGACCGGCTTCACCGGCCTCGGCCTCGGCGCCTACGTGTGGACCCGTCCGGGCTCCTACTCGATGCTGGGCGGCTTCTTGTCGGCCGCGGCGATCCCGATGCTGGTGTTGATGGCGGTCGGTATCTTCTTCCCGGGCGTCTTCGGCGGCACGATCGGTCTGCTCATCTCGGGCGCCTTCGTGGTGATCTCCGCTGCGGGTCTGCTTTACCAGCTGAACCTCGTGATCCACCGCTTCTCGTCGGAGATGCACATCGAAGGTGCCTACACCGTCGCGATGGGCATCCTGGTGTTGTTCTGGAACATCCTGTCCTTCCTCATGCGGCTCACGCGCCGCTGAGCGCCGAGCAGGCCCAGCTCCCCAGCGCGCCCCGGTCGGCTTCGACCGGGGTGTTGCTGCTTAATGTCGGCTCACCGGACAGCCCTGCGGTGGCGGATGTACGCCGTTACCTGCGCCAGTTCCTCTCTGATCCCCGCGTGATCGATCAACCCGCCTGGCTACGGTGGTTGCTGGTCAACCTCGTGATCGCCCCGTTTCGGGCTCCAAAGAGCGCAGCCGCCTACGCCAGCATCTGGACGCCCGAAGGTTCGCCGCTGGTGGTTCACGGCGCGGCGCTTGCGGTGGGCCTGGAGGCGCGCCTCGGGGTGCCGGTCCGGTCCGGTATGGCGCTGGGTCGCCCCTCGCTCGATGACGCCTTGACCGCCCTTGGTGCCGCGTGCCGGCGGGGGCTCGAGCGCCTGATTGTCGTCCCGCTCTTCCCGCAGTACGCCAGCGCCACCACGGGCTCGGTGCTGGAGGCCGTCTATTCGCGGCTGGCTGAGCGGCAGGACGTGCCTTCGGTCGAGGTTGTCCCTGCCTTCTGGGCGGAGTCGGCCTATCTCGATCCCCTCGTCGCGGGTCTGCGCGAGGCGGTCGCGCGTACCAACGCCGACAGGGTCATCCTCTCCTTCCACGGCCTGCCCGAACGTCAGATCCGTAAGATGTACCCGGACTGCCTTCCGGCGGCCGACAGCTGCGGGGCGTGCGCCGCCCCCGAGCCGCGGCCCTACTGTTACCGCGCCTTGTGCCTCGCCACCGCGAAGAAGCTGGAGGCGAGCATCGGGGGGCAGGTCGAGGTGGCCTTCCAGTCGCGCCTGGGCCGCGACCGCTGGTTGGGCCCGGCGACCGCGGACCGGCTGGCCGCGCTGCCTCGGGAGGGCGTCCGCCGGGTGGTGCTGGCTGCGCCCTCGTTCGTCGCGGACTGTCTGGAGACCCTGGAGGAGCTTGGGCATGAAGGACGCCGGATCTTCACTGAGGCGGGTGGGGAGCACCTGGAGCTGGTCCCGTGCCACAACGCCGGCTCCGCCTGGGTCGACGGCCTCGCGGGCCTCCTGTCGTCGAGGCTCACCGGAACAGGCCCGCCCCGGACCGGTTAAGGGCGCGGCCTTGGAGGTTCCATGGTGGAAGTAGAGAGCCTGGTCGCCGCGCTGCGGGCCGCGCGGTGGGACGCACGTGAGCCGATCAAGGCCCAGCTCCTGGCCCTCGCCAGCGGCGCTGATGGCGCGTCGGTGAGGGAGCAGCTCGAGGCGATGCGGAAGAGCGAGCTCCTCGAAGTGCAGTGGGAGATCGAAGAGGTCCTGGAGGCGACCACGCCCAAAAAGGAGACGGCTCCTGCGCCGCCGCCGCCGGAGCCGCCGCCGCCGCCGCCGCCGGAGGACCCCAACCGGCCGCTGACCGCGAAGGACCTCGTGCTGGTCTATGACGATCCTCGCGGCCTTGTGCTCCACAAAAGCAAGGTCGGAGAACGTTGGTTTGCCACGCAGGTGGACCCGCGCACCGGCCAGCCCCAGACCTTTGAACTTCATCCTCAAGAGGTGGGGCAGGTCAAGCAGCAGCTCGCCAACAGCCCCTACTGGGTCCTCGGCTCCGGTGCGGCGACGGCGGCTGCGGCTGCGGCGCCTCCGATGCCTCGTCCCCCGGCCAAACCGCCGGTCGGGGGACGCCGGTGAACCTGGACCGCGAGCGGTACATCGAGGCGGCGCGTACCCGCGCCGAAGCGCTGTACGCAGGGGTGCTCGTGCCCCATCGCTCGTGCGGTATTGCCCTCGCTGAAACTTTTGGTCTTCCTACAGGGTCGTACCAAGCGCTGCGCCGCGGTGGTCTGACGGGGGAGGGCACGTGCGGCGCGGTCGTCGCGGGCACGCTGGTGCTGGGTGAGCTCCTTGGGGATCCTGATCCTGGTGGCCCGCCGACCGCCGTGCTCAAGGATGCGGCCCGACGTTACCGCGCCGCGATCGCGGCGCGGGTGGACGGCCGGCCGGATGACAGCTGCAACGTACGCGTCGCCGGGTTCCCCGATTTCGCTGGCGCTGCCCGACAGAAAAGCTGTACGCACCTCGCGGCCACCGTCGCAGCGGCGGTAGCCGAGGTATTGTGGGATGTGGGGCAGCCGCAGCCGATACCTCGTGCACCGTGGGCCTCCGACGAGCCCCCGATCCCCGACTGAGCCGGCACCCGAAAGGGGGCGTTGGCGTCACCGCCGCCCGCCCGGAACGAGGCGGGGGCGGGCGACGCCGACGGGTCAGATCTGCTGGGAGTAGTACTCGATGATCGCCTGAGGATTACACTCGAAGGGCACGTCCTCACGCTCGGGCTTGACCACGAGGCGCGCGGCGGCCTTGGAGGGATCGAAGTCCAGGTAGCCGGGGCGGATGCGAGAGGCCGCGAGCTCGAGCGCCGCCTGAATGAACGGCTTGGAGCGGTCCTTCTCGCGGATGCTCACGATGCTGTTGGCCTTGACCTGGAAGCTCGGCCGGTCCACCCTGTGCCCGTCCACCATGATGTGGCCATGCACGACGAGCTGGCGCGCCGCGGGGATCGTGGCCGCGAGGCCGGTGCGCCACACGATGTTGTCGAGGCGGCTCTCGAGGAGCGAGATCAGGTTGCGCCCGGAAGGGCCCTTCTGGCGGGAGGCCTCGATGACGTAGCGGCGGAACTGACGCTCCTGCACGCCGTAGTGAAAACGGAGCTTCTGCTTCTCGACCAGCCGCTCCTTGAAGTCGCTGGACTTGCCGCGGCGACGCGCACCGTGCTGCCCGGGGGGCGTCTCGCGCTTGAGCCGCGGGGTGGAGGTGAGACCAGGAAGAATGACGCCGAGCTGGCGACAGATCTTGAGCCGGGGACCGGTATAACGAGCCATTGTAAGTCCGATACGACGCCGGAGGGCGCGGTTTTGGTGGAGGATCACGTCGCGGCGGCCGCAGAAGCGAACACCGTGACGCTACGTCGGGGGCCAAGTGCCGGTTGAGCTCAGGAGCTGGTGCCGCGGGGGACCGCGGACGGCTCTCGGGCGCAATGAACGGCGACCGTAGACGTAAGAACTGGTTCGAGCCAGGTTTTCCGTTGCGGACCCGAACCGGGTGGCGCGGATCTTCAACGGCCGCTACGGCTAACGGGTTGAAGGTCGGTTGACAAGCACCGGCCCGAGGAGTGGGGCATGGACACGTTGCGGAACGCGCTCGCGGGCGCCCTGGGAGTGGAGGCGCGGGCGCCCTTGGACAAGGCGGAGGGGCTACCGGAGGTGGCCGCGTCGGAGTGGGTGGCGTTGTTACGCCGGAATGGGGCCGATTTGCCCGCAGAGCCGACTATCGGGCAGGTGCAGGCACGCTCGGACGCGTTGGGGCGTCGCTGGAAGGCCGAGGGTCGGCACCGCGAGCGTGAGGCGCTCGAGAAGCTTCGGTCAAGTTATGAGAAGGAGCTGGCCAAAGAGGCCTGGGCGCGAGTGAAGTTGAGGTTCGCCGAGCTCGACCTGCCCGACCGGGCGTACCGCGCGCTCAAGCAGGAGGAGGCCGATCCGGTCAAGCTGCTGGGGCACCTGGCCGGCGCGCGCGGCGAGAAGCTCCGAGGCCTCGGAGCGGAAAAGGTGCGCGACAGTTTACGAAAGACGAGCTGAGGCGGGGCCGCTTTTGCTGCGGGGCCGGGAATGGGAGTACGCTTCCGGCATGTACAGACCTGCGCTTTTGATGCTGCTCCTCGCCTGCTCCGAGTACGACCTGCAGGGCAAGCCGGATGACCCGGACGAAGGCGACGAGACCGATGAGGAGACCGAGCCGACCGAAGAGCCGGGCGACCCCGACCTCACGGTGGCGCCTTCGGCGATCGAGCTGGGTGCCCGATGTGGCGTGGCTCCGGAAGAGCACACCTTGAGTCTGGAAAATCGAGGGGAGTCCACCCTCGTGATCACGGATCTGTCCATCTCCGGCGACGGCTGGACGCTCGGCGCCTTCAGCGTGCCGCTCAGCATACCACCACGAGGAAAGGAGCTTATTTCGGTCAGCGGCACGGTCGGTTCGGCGGTCCTCGTGGTTCGCTCCAATGACCCCGACAGTCCTGTCGTGGAGGTGCCCCTGTCCGCGAGCGCCGACGCACCACCGACCGTCACGATCGCCACGCCGCTCGACGGTGCCGTGCTGCCCGGTGCGACGGTGACACGCTTTGAGGCGCAGGTCGCCGACGACGTGACCGCTTCAGAGGTGATGGAGTTGACCTGGTCGAGCGACGTTGACGGCGGACTCTCCGTCGCCTCCGCCCTTCCTTCCGGTCAGGTGGCGTATGCCTGGGATGGCGGGGCGCGGACCGCAGGGAGCCACACGGTCACGCTCAGCGTCACCGATAGCTGTGGCCAGACCACGACCGACAGCGTGAGCGTCTGCCAGGACCAGGGTTATTCAGCCGACTCCCTCGATCTCTCCACATGGCACTTTGAGGGGTCCGCGCGCTACGACACCGCGAGTGGCTGGGTTGAGCTGACCAGCGCGAGCAATGACCAGTCGGGCACGGCATTTCAGACCGCTGGCGTAGTGAGCGCCGACAATGTGTTGATCGAGTTCTCTTTCTACGTGAGCGGCGGCAGCGGCGCCGACGGAATTTCGGTGACGGCGCTCGACACCACGCGCATGACCGGCTTTGTCGGGTCTGCCGGCGGCGGCATCGGGTATCTTGGACTTCCGGGCTGGAGTATTGAGGTCGATACGTGGCATAACGGGGAGTACAACGACCCGACGGCGAACGACCACCTCTCCCTGATTTTCGATGGATATCCCTACACCATCGCGGCGTGGGCCGAGCTCCCGGAGATGGAGGATGGCGCCTGGCACCTCATGTCGGTGTCGGTGGTCGCGCCTCGGGTCACCGTTTCGGTGGACGGGATCACCTACATCGACCAGGATGTCTCCGGGAACTTCTCTTTTCCCGCCTACGTGGGGTTCACGGCCGCGACAGGGGGGGCCACCAACTACCACCTCATCGACGCCCTCGAGGTGACCCGCTACGTCTGCGACGGCTGAAACAACCTGCGCCGATCCGCAGGGGCCGCGCTCAGTCCGGGCAGGTCATGACCGCGCAGGCCGTAGTGGTGGAGTTGGCCACCACCGACACCGTGAGCAGCGCTTCGCACAGCGCGCTCCCACGAGAATAGGTCGCCGCGAAGTCCCACTCTCCCGCGCCCAGGTTGGCTGCGGAGACAAGGCCATCGCCCGAAGTGGTCCCGGTGCTGGCGACGCCCCCCTGCGTGACGTTCTCGAGGGTGTACTCTTTGAACGCCACGTAGGTCGGGTCCCGCGGATTGACCGACTCGTTGGTGATCACGTGGACGACGAGATCGCCGCTCACTGAGGAGCCGCCGACCTGCTCCACCGTAGAGAGCCCGACATCGGCGAGAGACTCGCAAAAGCCCAGCTCCTTGGTGCCGGTGTCGGAGCCGTCGGTGGACGCGGTAGGAGCGCAGGCGAAGAGAAACAGGACCGAAGCAAGGCGCATCGGACAAGTGTACCGCAAGCGGCCAGCGCTGAGTAGCCGGGCGGGCGCAGTCGGTAACAGAGGCGGCATCGCCGGTGGTTTCCCTCGGCGGCGCGCGACGAAGCGCCCCGGAAACGCTACCAGGGCGAGGGGGGACCGGTTGGACGAACGGAGCGAGATTGCGGCGAAGGTCGCCTCGGAAGCCCGGGTGCTCTCGGGCCCGTGGACGCTCGAGGTCTACCCGACGCTCCGGTGCAACCTGAGCTGCGCCTTCTGCGACACGACAGACCGGCACCAGCCCGCGCAAGGGGAGCTCTCGACTGCACGTTGGCTGGGCTTGATCGATGAAGCCGCCGCGCTCGGGGCGCGCTCGCTCATGGTGCTGGGCGGCGGGGAGCCGCTCATCGCGGCCGCGACCCTGCCGCTCATGCGTCGCGCCAAGGAGCATGGTCTTCGGGGCATGCTGACCACCAACGGCACCCTGCTCGGCGCCGCGGCCCAGGACGAGCTCTTGGAGATCGGGTGGGACGAGGTCCACCTCTCTATCGACGGCGCCACCGCCGGGACCCACGACCAGCTGCGAGGGCGTACCGGTAGTTTCTCCAAGACGGTGCGTGCGGCGTGCCGACTCCGGCAGCGGCAGATCCGGCTTGGGCTCGACCGACCGCGGATCGCCATCCACACCGTGCTCACGCGGCTCAACCTCCGGGAAATCCCCGCGATCCTGCGCCTCGCTGCGGCGCTCGGGGCCTGGCGGGTGGACGTGGACGCGCTGATCGCCTACCGCCCCGAGCAGCTCGCCCTCGCGCTCAGTCCGGCGGATCACGCGGATCTTCCGGCGATCATCGACGCGGGGGTCGCTGAGGCTGCCCGGCTCGGGATTCAGACCAGCCTCGCCAACCTGCGCGCGGCCCGGGCGCTTCGACGTGGGGTCGAGGCGCCCAGCTCGGGCGCCGGCACCGGGCTCGCGGCTGCGCCCTGTCTGCGCCCCTGGCACCACCTCGTGCTGCAGGCCGACGGCCGGAGCGCGCCTTGCTGCGTGCGGACCGGCGAGGGGCCTGCGCCCCACAACGGGATCGCCTCGCTCTGGCGTGAGAGCCCCGCGCTCGCCAGCTTGAGGGCGGAGCTCCTCGCGGGCCGGGCTCCTGGCCGCTGCGCTGAGTGTTCGGAGAACATCCTCCAGCATGAGCGCGGAATTCGGGTGTTGCTCCCGCCGAGCGAGGCCGGATGAACGTCAACCTCGAGCTCACCGACCACTGCAACATCCGTTGCGTGATGTGCAGCCAGTCCACGCGTGATGAAGCTCACGGTGTACCTGAAAAGTTCATGGACTTCCCGACCTGGCGGAGCGCGCTCCTCGGCCTCGTCGGGCTACCCGACGTCCACTTGTGTCCTCACTGGCTCGGCGAGCCGACGCTCCACCCGGAGTTCGAGACCTTCGTCGAGTACGCCTTCGCTATCAATGCTCGCAACCGTATTTTCCGAAACTTCAAGCTCCATACCAACGCGGTCATCCTCGCGCCCGAACGTGCCCGGCGGCTCCTGCGTCTCGCCCGAACCCCGGATCTCGCGCCCGATACCTTCCAGGCGATCCACTTCTCCATCGACGCCTTTGGTGTCGAGGCCTATCGGCAGGTCAAAGGCGCCGATCACCGCGACCGTGTGTTTCGTAACGTGGAACGTTTTCTGACGCTCAGGGGCGCTCAGCCCTGGCCGGTGGCGCACATCGCCTTCGTGGTGCAGCCGGGAAATCATGAGGAAGTACTCCACTTTGTGGAGCACTGGCGCGAGCGGCTCGAAGCGCAGCGCCGCCCCTACCGGGTCACCGGGGATTGGCCGGGCTTTGATCAGGACGCGATCTACCTGCGCCGCCTGAACACGGGGGATCAGGGCCGCGCCGATCGGCAGCACGCAGAGGCGCTCCGCCGCGCGGGTATCGTGCCGGAAGCCCGTCGAGAAGGTAGCTTTTGAGCCCGCGCCCTCGCGTGTGGCGCGGTTCGGCGCGACGACCGTTGTCGGATAGGAGCGCCCCATGATCCGCGTGCTCCTCTGCCTCGGCCTGGCCGGCTGCACCGGTGAGATCCACCTCGGCGAGCTGAGCTGGCCGGTGCGTGGCGCCATCTACCTGGAGGATGAGGAGGATTCGGGACGAACCTGGTGGATGATCACCAACTCCGCCCTGAACTGCGAGCCGGAAATCACCGAGAATGACCCGCGCACGGCGCTCGACGAGGCCGCGAGCGCCAAGGAGTTCTGGGAGGCCGAGGTGATCGCCGCGATCACCCGGGAGGACGCGCTCGTCATCGTCCTGGCTTTGCTCGGTGACGACGCGTCGAGCCCGGAGCCCTGGCCGATCCGCACAGGTTCGTGGACCTACGAAGGCGAGCGGGTGATGCGCGCCGCGTGGATGTGGGTTGAAGAAGCCGGGGTAGAGAGTCGGGAAGCGTTGATCAGCGACTACGTGATCCTCGAGGCAGAGGGCGAGGGGCAGGTGTCCTGGGGTCAGGCCGCGCTGGTTGACGGCTGGTTGGAGCTCGAGACCGAGTCCGGGCCTTCGGCGAGGGCGAAGGCACAGGCGTGCGACAACCCCGGCCTGCGTTCCCTGATCTATCAGGCGCTCCTTCGCGCCGAGGACCTGCCGGCATCGGAGTCCGCGCGACAGCCGCGCGGGTAGAGCGCTCCGGCACCCCCGCTGATGAGCGGGCGTTGAAGGCGGGAGGTAGCGGGGATCGCGTAGCCGGCGGTTGACGGGGCGGGCCGCGCGGGTAATCCTCCGACTTCCGCTCCGAACCGGAGAGTGCGTGTCTGTCACCTTACGCAGCTATGCTTTCATCGACAGTCTCCAGCCTCAGCTCGCCGCCTTCACGGGCACGACGGCGCGGGGCTTCCTCCCGCTCGCCGGTCAGGCGTCGCTCTGGGTGGAGACCGCCCCTGGCATGATCATCAACCGGATCACCGACGTCGCGCTGAAGGCGACCGCGGCGGTGCCGGCGGTGCAAGTGGTGGAGCGGGCTTTCGGCCTGCTCGAGCTTCACCATGACGACAAGGGGGAAGTGATGGCCGCGGGAGACGCGATCCTACGCTTCATCTCGGTCAAACGTGAGGACGCGGTCAAGCCCAGGGTCACGTCCAACCAGATCATCCGCGCGGTCGAGCCCTATCAGGCCCAGCTCATCAACCGGAACCGTAACGGCATGATGCTGATCCCGGGCGAGAGCTTGTTCATCCTCGAGACGGAACCGGCTGCGTGGATCGTGCTGGCTGCGAACGAAGCCGAAAAGGCGGCGAAGGTGAGCCTCATCAATCTCCAACCCTACGGCGCCTTCGGGCGCCTGTGGATGTCGGGCAGCGAGTCCGAGATCGACAGCGCGGCGGCGGCGGCCATCGCGGCGATCGAAGCAATCCAATAAACGTTCAGCGTACAGCGAAGGGAGTCAGCGATGGCGGACGCACTCGGGATGATCGAGACCAAAGGTTTCGTAGCGATGGTCGAAGCAGCGGATGCGATGGTGAAGGCGGCGCGGGTTGAGCTCGTCGGCTTCGAGAAGATCGGCGGCGGCTACGTGACCGCGATCGTTCGCGGCGACGTCGCGGCGGTCAAGGCGGCGACCGAAGCCGGGGCGCGTCAGGCGCAGCGGATCGGTGAGCTCGTGAGCGTGCACGTGATCCCGCGCCCCCACGAGAACATCGATCTCGTGCTGCCTCTCGGCCGGCAGGCCAAGGCCGACAAGTAGGGTCCGATGAAGCTTGGCAAGGTCGTTGGTACCGTCGTCGCCAGCCGTAAGGATGAGAAGCTGGAGGGACTGCGCCTGTATCTGGTGCAGGACCTCTCGCTCGATCTGAAGGGGCGTGACGCCTTTGTGGTCGCCGCGGACAGCGTAGGCGCCGGCGTTGGCGAGGTGGTGCTCTACGCGTCGGGCTCCAGCGCGCGCCAGACGCGGGACACCGATGGCCGGCCGGTTGACGCCGTCATCATGGCAATCGTGGATCAACTCGAAGTGGGCAAGGCGCTCGTCTTCGACAAGTTCAAGGCGGGTTGATCGATGGCCACCGCGGATCTCGAAGGGGTCGTCGCCCAGGTGCTCAATCGCCTCAAAGACGGGGAGATCAAGCGGGGCGATCCGCCCAAGAACCCCAAGGGCACCTTCAAAGCGGTGGCCGACGCGGTGGCGGCGGCGCGGAGCTCCCAGACGACGCTGATCGCGCTCCCCCTCGAAAAGCGGCGCGAGATCGTGGCGAATATTCGCAGGCGCGCGGCGGAGGATGTCCGGAGCCTCGCCGAGATGGCCCACGAAGAGACGAAGCTCGGTCGTGTAGAAGACAAGATCAAGAAAAACCTGCTTGTCATCCACAAAACGCCGGGTCCTGAGATCCTGGAGCCCCTCGCCTACACCGGCGACGACGGCCTCACCCTCATCGAGCGCGCGCCTTATGGCGTCATCGCCTCGATCACCCCCTGCACCAACCCCACCGAGACCATCATCAACAATGGGCTCTCGATGCTGGCGGGCGGGAACACCGTCGTCTACAACCCGCACCCCCTGGCCAAGGGGGTGTCGTCCTACTGCGTCGACCTCATCAACCGCGCCTCAATGGAGGTTGGTGGTCCCGAAAACATCATGACCATCATGGGCAACCCCACGATCGAGAGCGCCAACGAGCTGCTCCGGTTCAAGGGTATCCGCCTGAACGTCGTGACGGGTGGGCCTGCGGTGGTACAAGCGGCGTTCGCGGCTGGTAAGAAGTGCATTGCTGGCGGGCCCGGCAACCCCCCGGTGGTCGTCGACGAGACGGCCGACCTGGAGCAGGCCGCGCGGGGTATCGTTTCGGGTGCCTCCTTCGACAACAACATCATCTGTTGTGACGAAAAAGAGGTGTTCGCGGTAGATAAGATCTATGATCGGCTCGTGGAGGGCCTGCAGCGTCACGGCGCCGTGCTCCTGCGGAATCACCAGATCACGCGGCTCCAGAAGCTCATCTTGCAGCCCGACGGTCGCCATACCCGGCACGAGTGGGTTGGAAAGTCCGCCTCCGCCTACCTCAAAGAGATCGACGTACCTTTCCGTGGCGATCCGCGGTTGATCATCTGCGAAGTGCCCTTTGATCATCCCTTTGTCCAGACCGAGCTGCTGATGCCGATCCTGGGCGTGGTGCGGGTGAAGGACGTCCACGAGGGCATCGATCTCGCGGTCGAGGCCGAGCACGGTTTCGGCCACACCGCGAGCATGTACTCCAAGAACATCGACGCGCTCCACCGGATGGCGCGGGTGGTGAATTGCTCGATCTTCGTGAAGAACGCGCCGAACTACGCCGGGCTTGGTTACGGCGGCGAGGGCTACACCAGCTTCACTATCGCCTCCCCCACCGGCGAAGGGCTCACCACCGCGCGCCACTTCACGCGTGAGCGGCGTTGTACGCTGGCCGGCTATTTCCGGTACGTATAGTGTCGCCGTCCAAGGCCCACGAGCGCTTGGACTCCCTGGCCCTCCTTGAAGTCGGCTCCATCGCCCGAGGTTTGAGGGTGCTGGACGCCCTCGTGAAGGAGGCGCCGATCACCGTGGTGGAGGGCAACGTCGTAGAGCCGGGCAAGTTCCTCGTGCTCTTCGGCGGCGGCGTGGGCGAGGTGGACGCGGCTTACCGGGTCGGGCTGGAGATCGCGGCGGAAGACCTGCTGGATCGGGTCATGTTGCCCCTGGTGGACCCACGCGTGTGGTCGGGGCTCGGCGGCGTGGTCCACGTCGGAGACCCTGACACGATCGGGGTGATCGAGGGCAGCTCGGTCGCCGCGGTCATCGAGGCGTGTGACCGATGCCTCAAGATGGCTGACGTGGCGCTCTGCGGGCTCCGGGTCACGCCGGGACTCGGCGGGAAGGCCTGGTTCGTCGTCTCCGGACTTCAGCACGACGTCGACGCCGCAATCGAGGTAGGCGCCACGCTCCTATCTTCGAGGGAGCGGCTGGTGCGCACCGAGCGGATCGGTCGTCCACACCCGGAATTCGTAGGCTGGATCCTCCGGCCTGCGCCTTTTGCTCTTCCCCGGATCCCCGGAGGCGCCTGATGCAGCTCGCGCGTGTGCTCGGGACCGTCGTCGCGACGGTCAAGGACCCCAACCTCACCGGTATCCGGCTTCTAGTGATTCAACCTCAAGATCACGACGGGCAGCCTGATGGCGACCCGGTCATCGCCGCCGACGCGCTCCAGGCTGGACCGGGCGACCTGATCTCGTGGGTCACGGGGCGAGAGGCAGCGTTGGCCCTGCCGAAGAGCTACACGCCGGTCGACGTCGCGGTGGTCAGCATCGTCGATCACGCCTACGGTGATCGGAGGTACCTATGATCCTCTGCCGTGTGCTCGGGAACGCGGTGAGCACCGTACAACATGCCTGCTACAATGGGAAGATCGTGCTCGTCGTCCAACCGGTACGTTCGGACGGGACCGAGCTCGGACGGAGCTTCCTCGCGGTAGACAGCGTGCAGGCCGGGCCGGGCGACCTTGTGTTGTGCGCCAGAGAGGGCAACACGGCTCGCCAGATCCTGGGTAAGGACGACGATCCTTTTCACGCGGTCGTACTGGGCATCGTCGACGAGATCTCCCCCGCCTGAGCCGGGGGCCGGATGCCGGGTCGTCTCGCACCTACTCCGTCGGGCCACCTCCACCTGGGGAACGCCCTGGCTTTCGGGGCCGCATGGCTGTCGGCGCGCGCCGTCGGCACCACGCTCCTGTTACGGATGGAGGACCTCGACCGTGGAAGGGCTCGACCCGAGATCATGGAGAGTCAACGCGAGGATCTGGCGTGGCTGGGCTTGGACTGGGACGCAGAGGTGCCGCCGCAGTCGCTCCGCAGCTACAGCCTCGCCGGGCTGGATGTGTACCGGTGTGACTGTCCCCGACGTACACGACTGGCGGGGCAGTGTGCTTGCCGTGACGCGAACAAAAGCGAGGGGGCCTGCTGCTTTCGGGTGAAGCCGGGCGGTGTAGCTTTCGTGGACCGCGCGCGGGGCGCCCAATGTTGGGAGCCGGAGGCGGACCCGGTGCTCCAACGGGCCGACGGTGAAGCGGCTTATCCGCTCGCCGTGGTGATCGATGACCACCGTGATGGGGTAGATCAGGTGGTTCGTGGCGCCGATCTGCTTGAGGCGACCGCCGTGCAGCTGCAGCTCTACGACGCCTGGGGTTGGCGCCCGCCGACCTGGCTCCACGTGCCGCTGCTGCTCGGCCCGGATGGGCGCAAACTCTCCAAGTCCCACCAGAGCGCCGAACTACGGGCCCTACGGGCGGCGGGCTTTGGCCCCGAGCGGGTGTGGGGGGCGCTCCGGCCCGCGTTTGGCCTGGCGCCTGCCCGCAGCTGTCGTTTGTGGGACTTGATTGAGGAGTTCGAAGCAGCGAAGATTCCGGAGGGTCCCTTCGAGGTCGGCGAAGAAGGCCGGCTTTCGGTGCGTGGGGCGAGAGCATGAGATAAGACCCGGCAAGCAGGATGAGAGGGCAGGGTTGGGTAGGAAGTACGCCGGGCTTGGTGGCTGGTGGTGCCTGTGGCTCCTCGGGTGCTCCGTGGCGGTCCTGCCGCCGTTGGTCTACCCCGACGCGGATGGCGACGGCCACGCGGCGAACGTCGACTGCGACGACGCCGACCCGGCGGTGCACCTGGACGCAGAGGACCTCTGCAACGGCGTGGACGACGACTGTGACGGCATTCTTGATGATGAAGCCGCACTTTATGTTGATGCCGATGGCGACGGTTGGGGCGACGCCGTACGCCTGGCGTGTCCGGGGAGCGCGGGAACGACCGCCATCGATGGCGACTGTGACGACGGCGCCGTGTCGGTCCATCCCGGCGCGCCAGAGGCCTGTGCGGGCGGGGTGGACGAGAACTGCGACGGGTTACACTGCTTTTCTGGTGTGCATACCGAGTCCGAGGCCGCCGCGTTGGCGGTAGACGGGGTGGTGGCGCTGCTTTGGGTCGGCGGGGGGCAGCTCCGCGCGGCCGGTCCCGACACGGCCGGCTCGCCGACCTTGTGGGTCGGACAAGGCGGATCGGATCCTGCCGTGACGGCGACCCCCCTCGCCGGTTCTCCGGCTGCGCTGCTGTGGCCGGAGGGGGCGGACCCCGATCTGACGGTAGTCGGGCTTCCGGAGCTGGACAGCACCATGCTGCTGGGGGCCGGACTCAATCTCACCAACATCGCGCCGGGCCTCGGAAGCAGCCTCGTGGACACCGGCGATGGCGCGGTCTACGTCGGCGCAGGTGGGGACGGCCGGGTCTACCGGATGGGGCTGGACGGTGCATTGGCGGAGCTGGCCTCGGGAGGCTTCGGCGGCCACCTCGCGACCGCCGACCTCGACGGGGACGGCGTCTCGGAGCTCGCTACGACCGCGGGCTCCGGGGTGGTGCTCCTGGACCTAGAGGGGGTCGTCCGAGTGGAGCTGAGCGCGGATGCTACGCTTGGCCTCGTGGGTGGTGACGTCGACGGCGATGGCCTGGGAGATCTGGTGAGCAGCGGCGCTGGCGGCGGCGCGGTCTGGCCGGGGGCGCGGGCATTTTCTGCAAGTTGGACCTCGGTTGCGACCTTCACGGGGGCGTGGGTGCCCTCGCTGGGAGACACCGATGGAGACGGGCGTGCCGACCTGCTCCTGGCGGGTGACCGAAGCTATCTCTGGTTTGCGGAGAATCTGAACGGTGTGCTCGACCCGACCGGCGCGGATGGGTCGTGGCCCGGTTCACCGCTGGTTTTGGGAGACTCAGACGGCGACGGCTACGCGGACCTCAGCGCCGGCCGAGACGGCGGACTGTTGTTGTGGATCGGAGGGGCTGGATGACGGTGATGCCGATACGCTTGAGCCTGGTCTGTCTTCTGGTCGGGTGCCCGGGCGAAATCAAGGAGCCGGCGACCACGCCGGAGCCCGAGCGGACGGACGCGGACGGTGACGGCTACCCGCAGCCCGAAGATATCGCGGTCGAAGGCGATGATTGTGATGATCGGGACCCCACGGTCCACCCGGAGGCAACCGAGCTCTGTAACGGCGCGGACGAAGACTGCGACGGTCTGGTGGACGAAGAGGTCTCGGTGATCGTCTACGCGGACACCGACGGGGATCAGTACGGCGCTGGCGACCCGGTGCGCGGCTGCGTCGGGCCCGGTTGGGTCGCGGCGGCTGAGGATTGTGATGATTCGGACGCCTCGATCCTGCCGGGCGCCTCTGAGGTGGCCGGGGATGGCATCGATCAGGACTGCGACGGCGCCGACCTGATGCTGGACGCGGACGGGGACGGTTCGAGCGCCAGCGAGGACTGTGACGACGCGGATCCCTCGCGCGCGCCGGGCCTCGCCGAGGTCTGTGACGACGTGGACCAGGACTGCGACGGCCAGGTGGACGAGGGGCTTAGTGAGCAGACGTATGCGCCCGACGCGGATGGGGACGGATTTGGGGATATCCATGCAGAGTTTTTGGACTGTGCCAACCCCGATCCCGACAGCTACGTAGAGGGGGCCTCCGACTGCGACGACACCCGCTCCGACGTGTTTCCCGGGGCGGTCGAGCGGTGTGACGAAGTCGACGCGGACTGTGATGGCGACGTCGCCGAGGCCGACTCGGAAGGGGCGCCGAGCTGGTACCGGGGCGCTGACGGTGACGGCGAGGGCGACGGCACGGTGTCGGTCGTCGCCTGTGCGGCCGCGCCCGGTCACGTGGGCAACGTGTCGGATTGTGACGACCGGGACGCCGCGGTCTCGACCACGGCCACGGAGGTCTGTAACGGCCGCGACGACAACTGCGACGGCGTGACCGACGAGGGCACCGCTTCGGATGCGACGGCGTTCTACGCCGATCTGGACGGGGACGGCTCTGGCGCCGGGGCCCCGACCCTGGCGTGTGAAGCGCCGGCCGGCGCGGTGCTCATCGCCGACGATTGCGACGACACCGACGCCACCGTATCCCCCACCGCGACCGAACGCTGCGACGGTGTCGACCAGGACTGCGACGGCTCGGCGGATGAGGACGCCGTGGATGCGCTCTCCTGGTACGGCGACGTCGACGGTGACGGCTTCGGCGACGCTTCCGCGCTGACTCTGGCGTGTACGGCGCCTCCGGGCGCGGTCGGGAACCTGGACGACTGCGACGATCTTCAGTGGGAGACCAACCCGTCTGCGACCGAGCTGTGTAACGGCCAGGACGACGATTGCGACACCGCGGTAGACGAAGATGACGCCGCGGACGCCGGGACCTGGTACCTCGACCTCGACGGGGACGGCTTCGGCGATCCAGCGGTCTCCGCCGCTGCGTGCACGATTCCCGCGCTCTACAGTGCGGATCCGAGTGACTGTGACGACCAGCGCGCGGACGTCAGCCCGGCGGCGCTCGAGGTGTGTGACATCGACGACATCGACGAAGACTGTGACGAGGCGGGCGCCGAATGGGAGGGCACCTGGTATGACGATCTCGACGGCGACGGCTACGGCGGCGCCTCGGAGACGAGCTGCGGGCTGCCCGGCCAGAGCGCGTCGGGCGGGGACTGTGATGACAGCCTGGCGACCACCTATCCCGGCGCCGAAGAGCGCTGCGGTGGCGCCGACGAAGACTGCGACGGGGACGCGGATCTCGGCGCGGTGGACGCGCCTGTCTGGAACGTGGACGCCGACGGCGACGGTTACGGCGGCAGTGCGGACCTCGTTCAGTGTAGCCAACCTACCGCTTATGTCGCCGCGGGCGGAGAGCCTGACTGTGACGACGGTGCCGGTACCGTCTACCCCGGCGCGGTCGAAGTGTGCGACGGCATCGACCAGGACTGCGACGGGGTGAGCGACAACGACGCGACGGACGCCTGTCGCTGGTACGCCGACAGTGACGGCGACAGTTTTGGCGATCCGGACGACCTTGTCCGGGCGTGCGAAGCGCCCGTGGGCCGACTCCTCGACGCTTCTGACTGTGACGACAGCGCCAGCCTGGTCAACCCCGACGCCGAGGAGCTCGCCGCCGACGGCGTGGACAACAACTGCGACGGTTTTACGGCGTTGTTAGGGGATCGGGCGCCGGAGGACGCCGCACTCCGGCTGGATGGCGACGCGC
>CANKTH010000075.1 GCA_947486185.1 Deltaproteobacteria bacterium | reverse complement strand
CGGTCGGGCCGATCGGCGTCACCTGTGTCTGGCTCACCACGAACACCAGGAGGCCCATCGAACAGGTGAAGATCGAGCCGATACCGACCATGCTCGGGATGATCCACCATGGGAACCGACCGCCGGCGTCGATTTCCTTGACGTCGGTAGCGGCAGGCTGATCGGTAGGGGCCGCGGCTTCGGAGAGGATCCGCTGTTGTTGCCAGACGCCGAGACGCTCGGAGCGCACAAAAACGCAGGTACCTCCTCGCCCGGGCGGGCCGAAGTGGATCGCGTCGCCCGGAGAGAGATAGACCGGGCCGCGGATAGGCAGCACCTCGTTCCACTCGACGTGCTCGTGGGGCGCCGTCCGCACCTGGTGCACGCCTACCGGCGCGACGGTGACGCTGCCGCCGTCGTAGGCCGTGATGACGGCCTGGCGATCGTCGAGGCCGCGGTATCCCTCCAACTTCAAGCCGCCGGGACCAGGGCTGGCGCCGATCCGCACCACCGGCCCGCGCATGACGATGTCCCCCTGATACGACAGGGGGCCGTCCACGAATTTGAGGATCACGTCCCAGCGTTCCTGGGTGCTCATGGCGCTCCCGCGCCCGGAGCGGGGCGCTGGCCCCAATGATAATCTACCGGGCCTGGATCGTCAGGGCGTCGCCCTGGTCGTGCCGACGGCCCGGCCCCCGTCAGGGGCGACGGAGCACCAGCTTCGAGGTCGCGAACAACTCCCGGTCCTCCAAGATGTGCCAGGTTCCAAGGGGAACACCGTCGAGGCGGAGGGCCCAGTCGCCCGGAGGCAGGTCCGCGAGGGCGGCGAGACCGTCAATTACGCTGCCCACCGGCAGCGCCGTGTGCACCGGCAGCCTCAGCTTCACCGAGGTGTCCGCCACGATCTCCACGTCAAACACGCGAAGCTGGCCCTCCACCGGGTGCAGATACCAGGTCTCGTCGGGGGCAAGCTGCTCGACCCGCAGGTCGGGCGACAGGATCGTGGTAAGATTTCCAAGGCGGTACCACCCGTTCCAGCGACCGTCCGGCGTCACCCGCGTGGGCACGAAGCGCCCGACGAGCATGCCCGCCACCTCGGCGAGCGGCGTCTGTGCGGGCATACGGTGGCGCTGGGGCGCAACGCCCGGGGCGCGGGCGCATTGGAGCGCCAGGAGCTCACCTCGGGCGAGCGAGCGGAGCGGGTCGGGCGGGCGCACGCCCCCGGGCGAGGTCCCCGCGGCGGAGGCGTGGTCACCGGAGCGTCGCACCGACTCTGGCGGCGCGACGACGGGAGGAAAGGAAGAGAGCTCCGCCTTGGTGGGCTCAACCGCCTGAGCCGGTGAGGCGACGGCCGTCACGGCCGGGCCAGGCGGCGACGCCGGTGGCGAGACCGGCGGCGGCACGACCGGGGCCGGGGCCGAAGGCGCGGACGCGGAGACCGGCGGCGAAGGCGGTTCCGGGGCGGCGACGGCGGGGTTCGACGCTGGCGGTGCCGGCGAGAGAGGTACCACCGGCGAACCCGAGGGCGCCATCGGCGCCGGCGTGGGCGGGAGCGATCTCGCCTCGGGGAGTGGCGGCGGCGCACGGGGGGCCGGGGGAGCGGCGAGCGGCACCACCGGCAGCGCGGGTGGCGGGGCCGCCGGCGCCTGCGACGGGGGAGGCACAAAAACCGGCGGCGGAGGCGCGGTTCGTACCGCGCCGGGCGGCAACCCGGCGACCCCGCTGACGCCCGCCATAGGTGTGGAAGGCGCCGGCGCCAGGGGCGGCAGGGAGAGACTCGGGGCGGGGCCCGGCAGGTCGGGCGGCGGGGGGACCGTATGCGCCGATGGCCCAGGTTGTCCCGCCATCATGCGCTCCATCTCGTCGTGGAGCCGACGGGAGCTCGGGCCGCCGGCGAGCACACGGTCGATGAGCTCCGCCGCCGATGGCGCCGCCCGGCTCGGGCCCGAGGCGGCGCTCAGCCTCGCGACGGACTCGGCGAGTCGATCGGCGGAGCTGGTGAGGGGGCTGGGGCCGGTCAGCGCGGCGGGTGGATCGGACACAGGCGCCGGGCGGGGCGCCTCAGTAGGCGGCTGCTCGCTGGCCGGGCGACGCGGAGACGGCCGCACCGCGCCCATCATGGGCCGCGAAGCGGGCTCATCCCCACGGCTATCGGCGCGGGGGGCCTCAGCCGTGGTCCCCGGGCTCGGCGGAGCCGAGGAAGGGGCGCTGGCGAGGGGCGGGGGGTTCGGCGGCGGCTCCGACTCCACGCTCGCCGACACGCGCGGGTTGGCGCGCACCCGCTGCGGCGGCGCCCAACGCCCGGCGTCCGCGGCAGAGGCGGTGGCGCTCGGCGGAGCCGCAGGTGGCGCGGGGGACGGGGGGGCGGCGGGTGCCGCCGCCGTGCTCGCCGCCGGGGCGAGGCTCTCAGGCGGCCGGTTTGCCGCCATGAAGTCGGCCGATGGGGCCCTCCGGGGCGGACCCGCCCGTGACGCGCGCAGGGCCTCCAGCGGGCTCGCGGTCGGTGTGAACGCCGCCGGGGCGGCGACCGGACGCTCGGGTGCGACGGGCGGTGGAGACGCCTCGACCGGTGCGCGTTGGGGGATGGACACCGTCCGACGGGCAGCTGGGGCGGACTCCGCCATCCCTTCCGCTTCCAGCACCTTCAACCGGTCGGACTGCGAGAGGGCGGCGGTCTTGTTGGCGTCGACCAGCGTCTGCCTCGCACGAGGTTGAAAGCGGCCGATCTGGGACATGAGCTCGCGGAGCCCGGGGCCCTCCAGCGCCGGCTCGCGGAGCGCGTCCTCCGCCGCGTCGAGGAACTCCTGCCCCGACCGGTGGCGGTCGCGGATCTCCGGCTTCAAAGCGGCGCTGAGAAGCTGGAGCGTGGTCGCGGGCAGGTGCTCGCGGAACTGGTGCAGCCGCCGCGAGGTCTCGCCCCGCGCCGCCTTCGAACGGATGTCGTTGACCAGGCCGTCGTACACTGGCCGCCCGGTCATGAGCTCAAAGGCCACCAGCGCCAGCCCAAACAGGTCGGACGAAAAGTTCTCTTTACGGGCCTCCATCCGCTCGGGGGGGCAGTAGCGGAAAGCGTCTTCCCGGGGCACCCGATCCGGGTGCTCCTTGAACGCCAGAATCTCGACCTGAGGTAAGGCGAAGCCGATGATCTCCACCCGACCCTCGGGGTTGACCATCAGCCGCCACGGAGTGATGCCGCCATGCGAGTAGATGCCGGCAGCCTCGCCCGACTCCGCACCTTCCACCAGGATATTTCCGGCGGAACGCATGAGCTCGACCCCCGCGCGCACCGACCCCGGACTGCCCATGTCGGCCATGGTACGGACGATCTCGGCGATGGACCAGGCGCGACCGGTGTTGTAGATGAAGGTCGACGCCGCAAGATCGTAGGCGACGAGGTCGCCGAGCCCGCTCACCATCGGCGACTCGAGGAAACCCAGCACGACGATCAGCGCCGAGTTGATCGCGTTGTGGCCGCGATACTCCGGGTGGAACTGGATTGCGGTGTAGAGGCTGCCGTCGGAGCGGCGCATCTCGAACAGGTCGGAGCCCGAGCCGAGCTGCTGCCGACCGGTGCGGGTGTAGTCGGAGAGGGAAGCCATCGCCACGCGCCTCGGCAGGGCGTTTAACCCTCCCGAGGCGGGACGCCCGCGTCAGTGACTCAGCGGCAGGTGGTCGACCAGTCCACGCCCGACAGATCCATGTGGGTGGCGGAGCCGGACAGGTCGGCCGTCATCACGCCGCTCCCCTCGTCGAAGCGCCACCAACCTACATTTCCGACAAAGTCGCTAGCGAGGCTGGTGCCGTCGGCGTAGGCGCTGATCTGATCTGCGCCCAGCGCGCCGGACCACACCGCGAGCTCGTCAAGGTCACCCATCAGGGGGTAGGTCGCGCCAGGGTAGTTGCCGACGGTGAGCGCAGCGGTGCTCGCGCTGCCGATCAGGCCGCTCTCAGCGGCTGCGTAGACGCCGTCCTCGTAGATCGTGATGGTGCCCGCGTCATATACGAAGGTGTAGTTATGGAAGCCGGCTGTGCCGACCTCCAGACACACCAGCGCCGCGAGGCCCTGCCGATTGAAACACATGGTCACCACGTCGGTGGAACCCGCGGGCACCGTGGTGATCGACCACTCGCTCGTGGAGTTGTCGCCCTTGACGACTACGTAGCTGGACACGTTCTCGTCGATGTCGGCGCTGAACGAGACCGTGAACGCCGCCGAGCTGTCAAAGCCGAGGTTGGTGCCGTCGATCGTACCGGAGTCGGTGCTGTCGGCCCAGGTGCCGGAGCCGCAGACGTCGTCCGCGGCGGTCGCCAAGGTGCTGACGTAGCCGGCGAGGGGCTCGCACTGCACCATCGTGTCGGCGGGGGCGCCGAAGCCGTTGGCGTCCGGA
This sequence comes from Deltaproteobacteria bacterium, assembly GCA_947486185.1. Lineage (GTDB taxonomy): Bacteria > Myxococcota_A > UBA796 > UBA796 > SXON01 > CANKTH01. The sequence goes on along the minus strand of CANKTH010000075.1, from coordinate 20,350 downwards.
TCGGCGTACCAGGTCGTAGCGCTGGAGAGATCGACGCTGGTATCGGCGTCGTCGGCGACCCCGTTACAGTTCTCGTCCACGTCAGAGGCGTCGCAGATCTCGGACGCACCGGGGTTGATCGCCGCGTTGCTCTCGTCGCAGTCGGTGGGCTCGACCGCGTAGCCGACCGGCACCGAACAACTCACCGTAGTCACGGACGCGTCGCCGTAGCCGTCGAGGTCGGCGTCGCCGAAGTAGGTGGTCTGCGAGGCGGGATCCACGCTGTCGTCGGCGTCGTCGAGCAGGCCGTCGCAGTCGTCGTCGGCACCGTTACAGACCTCGGTACCCGCGGGGCTGATGTCGGCGCGGGTGTCGTCGCAGTCGGTCTTGTCGGCGAGGTAGCCGGCCGGCGCGAGGCAGTCGGAGGCAACGTTGGCGGCGTCGCCGTAACCGTCGAGATCGGTGTCGGCGTACCACTCCACCGGCTCGTCGGTAGCGCCATCGCAATTCTCGTCTCCGCCGCCGCAGAGCTCCGTCGCAGCCGGGTTGACGCTGGGATCGGCGTCGTCACAGTCGGTGCTGTCGAGGACCGTGCCCGCGGGCTGCACGCAGGCGCCGCTGGCGCCGTTGGCATCGCCGTAGGTGTCGCCGTCGCCGTCGGCATAAAAGGCGGTCTGCGAAGCCGGGTCGATGGAGTCGTCGAGGTCGTCGAGGAGGCCATCGCAGTCTTCGTCGACGCTGCCGTCACACACTTCGGTGGCGCCAGGGCTGACGTTACCGTTGGTGTCGTCGCAGTCGCCCAGGACCTGGGCGGCCCCGGTAGGCGGCTCGCAGCTGTCGCCCTTGACACCCGCGGCGTCGTCCGCCGCGAAGCCGTCGCCATCGCCGTCGGTGTACCAGGTGACGGGGGTGCAGCCATCGACACCCGTGTCGGAATCGCCGCCCTTGTCAATGTTGATGATGCAGGCGGTCGCGAGAAGCAGGAGCATGAAGACCTCCGAGAGGGGTTTGGCCGGGGATCCGCCCCCGGGTTGGCGCGTCTACGCGCGGATGGACGGCGCGATTCATGCCATTTCCGTTGGAGATCGTCTCGGGTGGAGATCGCCGCGTGGCTGCTGCGGCAGTAGGGCGCGGAGGCGGGCTACATGACCCTATGCGACCTCTGCTCCTGACCGCGGGCGCGACCCGCAATCCGGTCGACACCATCCGCTACCTCTCCGCGTCTGCGTCCGGACGCACCGCGCTGGACCTGGCGCGCCGGCTTCGCGGCCATGTGCCGATCCACGTCCTTGGCTCGACGGAAGCCTGCCTTCGTGGCCAGCTCCTCGGCGTGGACGATGGGCTCGTACTTGAGGAGTACGGCAGCACGAGGGACCTGATGGCGCGCATGGAACGGTGGCTGAACACGCATCCTCGGGGCATGCTGGTCCACAGCGCCGCCGTGGGGGACTACGAGGCTCAGGCGGTGGACACCAAGATCCCCAGCGGCCAGGCCGAGCTGGTCCTGCGGCTCACGCCGACCCCCAAGATCATCGATCGCGTGCGCGAGTGGGCCCCCGACGCCGTAGTCGTGAGCTTCAAGGCCGGCCGGCCAGGTCTCCGGCCCGAAGCGCTCGCCGAGATCGCCTCGCGACAGCTTGTACGCACCCGTAGCGACCGGGTCTTCGCCAACGTGCTCGGTGCTTTGGGCGAAAGCTGCCTCTGGGTCACCCACGAGGGCTACACCGCGTTTGCCGAGCGTTCGTTCGCGTTAGACGCCTTGGAAGCCTATCTTCGCGAGATGGCTCCACGCTGAGCCTCGCCGGGGCCGGCGCCACGGGTCCGAAGACGGTTCCAGACATGGCAGGCGGCCGGATTCAGGATATCCGCGCGAGATGCCTGACGCGCCGACCCCCCCCGTCTCTTTCAGCACCTTCCTCGTCTCCCTTGCCAGCTCCGCCCTGGCGCACCTCGGTGAGGTCTCCAACCCAGCGGCGACCCCGGTGGACATCGCCCTGGCCCGGCAGACGATGGAGCTCATCGACATGCTCGCCGAAAAAACCAAGGGGAACCTTGACGAAGACGAGGCGAGCCTCATGGGCGCGCTGCAGAAGGAGCTGCGGGAGCGCTACGAAGCGCGGATCGCCAATCCCAGGCGTTGACAGACGTCGGCAATTTCGTGTAAGCGTGCCGCGATGCAGATCGGTCGTGGTGCGTGTGTCCATGACCGCCATCCGGCGCGGTGTCGAATGGGATCTGCAACTCCCCGGGAGACGCTGGAGCCCTCATGAACCGCCTGACGATCCTCACTTTTGCGACCCTGCCGCTCTTCACCGCTTGCGCCGACAAGGACGCCGGTGGGAAGGAAAGCGCTGCGCCCCCGGCCTCGTGCGACGTGACGGTGAAGTCGACGACGCCGGCGGCCGGCTCGCCCTCGGCCTACTACCTCGACCCGATCGACTTCGTGCTCACCGGGCCGGACGCCACCGCCACCATCACCACCGACATCCCCGGTAGCCAGGTGGTCTCGGCCGACGGCCTGACGGTTTCCTGGGTCCCCACCAGCCCCCTCGACCCGGCCACCTCCTACAGCGCGAGCCTCACCTACTGCGCCGGCACGCACGACCTGTCCTTCACCACGTCCGAGCTGGGCGGCGCCATGACCGACACCAGCGTGCTCCTGGACAAGACCTACGTGCTTGACCTCGGCACGGCCAACATCATCGAGCCGCCAGGCGTCGGCGCGGTGCTCGGCGGGCTCGTCGAGAACGGCATCCTCATCGGCGTGATGGGCATCGACGGCAGCAACATCAGCATGTCAGGCGGCCTTGAGTCCGACGCGGGCGGCCAGGACTACTGCACCGCGACCTTCCCCTTCCCGGACGCCGACTTCAGCGCGGCGCCCTTCTTCTCGGTCGGTCCGCAGGACACCGTGCTCTCCTTCGCCGGCTACGAGATCAGCGTCAAGCAGCTTGAGATCACCGGCACCTTCGCCGCGGATGGCAGCTACTTCGGCGGCGGCACCCTGGGCGGCGCAGTGGACGCGCGTGACATCGCCGAAGCTTTCCCCGAGCTTGGTTACGACGCCGCGGGCTTGTGCGACTTCCTGGTTTCCTTCGGCGCGGAGTGCGGCGCCTGCACCGACAGCGAGCCCTACTGCCTCACCCTCGTCGCCAAAGACATCGTGGCAGAAGAGGCCTCGGGCCTCGTGCTCGTCGAAGTTGCGGCGAACGACTGTGTTGGCTGCGAGACCGCGGCGCCCGATCCGACCACCTGCGTCGCCGAGTAGGGGCGACCGACCTGTCGCCGGGGCCTGGTCTCGGTGACGGGTGAGTGACTCTTGGGGGGGCGGTATCGCCCCCCTTTTTCCGTTGTGGTCAGCGGGCCCCGGTTTCCGAGACAATGGGCCCTCCGTCCGCGAGTCCCTCGGTGCCTCTTTTTCGCGTTTGCCGAGGAGAGGACGCCGTTCGCCCCAAGGCGAGCCTGTGGTGCGCGGCATCACTTTCCCCTCTTCGACGTGGGGCCGAAATGCGTACCCAGGACCTGACCTTCACCACGTCGGAGCTGGGCGGCGCCTTGACCGACACCAGCGTGCTGCTCAACAAGACCTGCTCGCTCGACCTGGCCACCGCGAACATCGTCGAGCCGCCCGGCGTCGGCGCGGTGCTCGGCGGACTCGTCGAGAACGGCATCCTCGTGGGCGTCGTGGGAGCTGACGGCCCCACCCTTCGTGTGTCAGGCGGCATCGAGTCCGACATCGGCGGCCAGGGCCACTGCATCGCGACCTTCTCCTTCCCAAACGCCGACTTCAGCGCTGCGCCGGAGTTCTCCATCGGCCCGCGGGACACCGTGCGCTCGTTCGCGGGCTTGGAGATCCGTATCGGCCATCTGAGGGCCACCGGCACCTTCGCCCCCGACGGACGCTACTTCGACACGGGCACCCTGAGCGGCGTGGTGGACGTGCGGCTGCGAGACCGGGGTCACAGACGCCACCACCTGCGTAACGGAGTAGGCGAGTCCCGCGTGTTTCCAAGGGTTCTCCTGGGCAACTCGCCACGTGTCCGCGAACGCCATCGCCCTTTTTTCACATTTGCTGCGTAAAGGACGCCGTTTACCCCAAGACGGGTCTATGGTACGCAGCGTCGATTCCTGTATTTCCATCCGGAGCTGAAATGCGTACCCTTCCTTTGCTCTTCCTGGCGTTTGTTGGCTGCGCGGACCCTGAATCCAAAGGGGACCCCAAGACCACGGGCATCACAGAGAACGACACCGACACCGACTCCGACACCGACACCGACTCCGACTCCGACAGTGATTCCGACACCGACGCTGACTCCGACGCCGACTCGGACACCGATCCCACCGGCTGCGACGCCGAGGTCCAGAGCATCCGCCCCGCCGATGGCGCAAGCGGCGTCCAGATCGACTCCCTCATCGAGGTGACGCTCACCGAGGCCGACGACGCTACGGTCAAGCTCTCGGACGGCGCCGAGGTGGCGGCCTCGATCGCCGTCTCACCCGACGGCCTCACCGTCACGCTCACGCCAGACGCCTGGCTCGACTACACCACCAACTACACGGTCACGGTCGACGTCTGTGGAAGCTCCAAGACCTTCGGCTTCACGACCGAGGACGAGCCGATCGCTCCCCCGGTGGATTGGACAGGTTCCACCTTCGAGATCGACATCACCGGCTCAGACATCGTGTGGACCGAGCCTTCGGGTGGCGCGCTTATCGGCTCGACTCTCGGCAGCGCTTACCTGCTGTTGTCCATCTCCGCGATGGACGACACCACCGTCGAGCTGATCGTCGCGCCGGGCGCGGAAGATTCGAGCGGCGATGTCGGTCAGGCGGCGTGTTCGGATCCCGTACAGTTTGCCGCGACGCCGTGGACCGGTACGTATGGGTTTGACGTCGGCCCGGCGGACGCCAACGTGAGCGCGGCGGGCGTGCTTGTCGCGGTGGAAGACATGCAGTTCTCCGGGAACTTTTCGAGTGATGGCACCGAGCTGCTCGATGTACACGTGAGCGGTCTGTTGCGGACCACCGAGCTTGACGACCTCGCGGGCTTTGACATCTGCGCGCTGGCGCCTTTTGTGTTGGGCGCATCGTGTGTCGCGTGTTCGGACGGCACCGAAGACTGCCTAACGCTCGACGTGACCGACCCGAGCGCGCCGCTGCTTCCGGGCGAGACCATCGACCCGACCGTGAGCGCGACCGACCCGGGCTGCCCCTAAGCGGGTTTCCAACGCGGCCACTTTGGGCGCCCCCCTTCGGGGCGGGCCCCCGCCGCGCTCGGCCGCGGCTTCCCTCCGGGCCCGCCGCCCGTAGGTCGGCGGGCCGCTCCGGGGCGGCCTCGGTCCCGCCGCCTTCGGCTCCTGGCGGGACCGGCGCTCCGCGCCGCGCTCTGGTCGCCCTGGCGCGGGTGTCCTAAAGAGAAACGGCCGCCAGACCCCAGTCTCACCGTCACCGCCGCTCCAGGGCCTCCCAGCACACGATCTCCCCGTCGACCGTGACCCCACAGGCCGTGTGGCGATCGATGGAGACATCGCGGAAGCTCAGCTCACTGACGTTGTCAGGGAGGCGGGGACTCTCCCCCCAACAGACCACCCTGGCCGTCTGGTCAATGGCACAACTCGTGTTCTCACCACAGTCGACCAGGATGAATTCGGCACCATCGGGCGCAACGGTCTCACCGAAGATGTCCTGTCCCCAACAGACGATGCTGGAGTCGGCGGACCGAAGCGCACAGGCGTAGGCGTAGCCTACGTCGAGGCTCCGGAAGGGGCCGGCGGGAGGCTGCGTCTGCCCGTGCTCCTCCCAACCCCAGCAGTGAGCTTCGCCTGCCGCGTCGAGCGCACAGGACACGGTGCCGCCTGCATCCACCTCGACAAACTCCCCGGCGGGGGCGTCGTGTTGACCGTACGATCTCCAGTAATCGTCCTCGGAGGCCGTCTCCCAGCACGTCACCTTGTTCGACCTCTCTTGGATGGACACACGGTACCTATCGGTGAGTCGCACGCCGGCACCGAACGGCGTCGGTTGCCGCGTCGCCTCAAGCGCCTGCCGGTTACACTGACCCCATGATCCCTGTCTGGGCCCGACGCCGCAGCCCCGAGGAACAACGCGCCTTTGAGCTCGAGACCTTGGCCCGCGAAGTAGAGGAGTGGCGCAAGGTGGACGCGCGTGAGCTCGGGCGCCGGATGACGGACCTGGCCCGGGTCGCGACCGCTTCCGCGCGCCGTTCTCCCTACTGGGCGCAAGCAACGGCGCCCGAGCCCATGCCGCCCGAAGCGGCCCAACGTTGGGCAAAGCTCATCGCCACGCACCGGGGGTCCGGCTCGTGAGTGACGCCTACACCTTGACCGCGCGCGCGGCCGAGCCCCTCGACGGAGGTGGCGGCGCGGCTCCGACGACGACCACGGTCAAGATCCCGGCGCCGACGATCTATGGGCCGCCGCCCGCGGCAGGCGACCGGAGGGCGCCGACGGCGTAGCCGGGCCGCCCAGACCCGCTCAGCCTGGCAGCGCGCTCGCCGGGAGCGCCAGGCCCGCAGCCTTGGCCATCTCTACAAAATCCGGCGGTAGCGGCGTTGAAAAGCGCAGGCGCTCGCCGGTACGCGGGTGCGTGAAGGCCAGCACCCAGGCGTGTAACATCGGCCGTTTCAGCGCTTCCACCAGCGGCCGCAATGCGCCCGATGCCGTACAGTCGCGGCGTTGATAGGTGCGATCTCCGAGCAGGCTGTGCCCCGCCTCAGTCAGGTGAACCCGGATCTGGTGGGTGCGCCCCGTCTCGAGCCGACACTCCACCAGCGCCACCCGCTCGCCCCGGGCCCGTACCCGCCAGTGGGTCACCGCCGGTCGGCCGTCGGGCCGCGACACGAACCGTAGCCGGTCCTCCGGATCCCGCCCGAGCGAGCTCCGAATCACACCCCCGTCGTGGAGCGGCACCTTGTGGATGATCGCCAGATAACGACGGTCGATACTGTGGACCGCGAACTGCTCGGACAGGCCACGGTGCGCCGCGTCGTTACACGCCACCACCATCACGCCCGACGTGCCCACGTCGAGCCGATGGACGATACCCGGGCGTTCGTCCCCGCTGATGCTTGAGAGCGCCGGACGCCCACCGCCTGGGGCGCGCAGGTGATGGAGGAGCGCGTGCACCAACGTACCCGAGCTATGCCCCGGCCCCGGATGCACCACCATGCCCGCCGCCTTGTCGATCACCAGAAGGTCAGGATCCTGGTAGAGGATCGTCAGCGGCAGGTCCTCGGCAACCAGCTCCGTCGGCCGGGCCTCAGGCAGCCGGAGCGTCACCAACGCCCCGCCAGGCACCCGGCGCAGGGGCGCCGTACCATCCACCAATACCTGACCCTCCGCGATCAACGCCTGGATCCGCGTGCGGCTCAGGTCGGGGAAGGCCTCGGCCAGCGCACGGTCGAGGCGCTCGGCGCCCCACTCAGGAGCCACCCAGCGGCGGAGGTTCTCGGCGTTGTGGGGCGGTGCATCGGATCCGATATCGGGATCGGACTCGACATCGGCATCGAGGTCGGAATCGAGGTCGGCATCGGCCTCGACGTCGGTGTCAAGGGTAGGCTGGGCGACGGTCTTGGGACCACGATGTTTGATCCCGGTCTTTCTCGGACCAGGGCGCGTAGGGCTCGGCACGGATCAGCCTCGGATGCGGTGGTAACGGGCCATGTACCCGTCCACCAGCTCATCCACGTCCTGGGTGTTGGCCAGCAACTCCAGAGCACGGACCACCATTTTGAGGTAGCCGCGCACGAAGGTGGCCGCAGGCAGCTCGGTGAAGGCGTCGCGCTCCATCGCGTCGAGAAAACGCTGAGAGATGTGGGTCGAGTTTGACAGCTCGTCGAGGGTGATCTTCCGGAGCTCCCGCGAGGCGCGCAGATAGGCGCCGGTCGGCCCGTATTCGTCAAACAGCCGGGCCAGGGACTCCGCGGGCACCGCCCGATGCAGGTTCAAACCTGCGTGGACCGTGAGCTTTCGGTCCCTGGACTCGGTCCGGACCTCAGCCGGCCACGCCTCCGTACGCGCAGCGTCCACCCGACGCGAGCCCTCGCCCGTTCCGCCGTCTGAAAGCCCGGAACGCGTGGGCTCGCTTCGCGCCGGCCCCCACCCCGACTCGTTTCGCGTCGTCTCCTTCGGTGTCGCCACCGCCGGTTCGGGCCGGGTCGCCGGCCGGGGCGGCTCCAACTCCATCCGAGGGGCCTCCCCTCGCGCGACGGCGTCTGGCACCCGCGCCTCGACCCGGTGATCGGCACGAAGCTCGCGTACGTCGGGCTCGACCGGCGGCGCGCCCAGCGCCTCACCCACCTTGAGATCGGTGAGCGTACGCACCACCTCGACCGCTGCAGCCGCAGCTGGATCCACCAGCGAAGACGCCGCCAGCGACCAGAGCTCTTCGGGATCGGTAGGCGTCGCCGTGCGTGACAGCTCCCGGAACCGGTCGTACCGCCGCCGCCGCGCCGGGTCGGAGAGCACCGCGTAAGCCTCCGCCAAGGCAGCGCGCCGCGCCTCGATCGTGCTCACATCCTGCTTTCGCGCTTCGGCGGCCCGTTGTTTACGGACCACGTGGGCGATCTGGTCCTGATAGGCGGCGCTCAACGCCTCAGCAGAGCTGTGGGGGGCGACCTGGAGGAGCTCGTAGAATCCGACCGGCATGAACTCCCCCTATGCCGCGCCACGCGAGCACGCGCAAGGCGGTCAACGCCCGCCGACCTCCCAAATCCAGGTATGATCGTCAGCGAGCACCGGCGGCCCCAGGCGCCGGGTCAACGCGGCCGCCACCCCACGACCGTCTACCGGCGTGTCGCGCGGGAACAGCATCCGCATCACCATCGGGTAGAGCACCACATACCTGATGTTTGCCGCAAGCGCCTCGGCGATGGCCGCCTCGTCGAGCGCCGCCTCCGCCGCGGCGTGTTGGCCTCGTCGCCCAAGCCCCCACATCAGCTTGGACAGGGCCAGCGTGTAGCACCCCTGCGGGAGCGTGCCGCCGTCGAAGATCGCGGACCGGAGATCGTGATGCGGCTCTGTCCGGCTCTTCCCGTGGGCGACCTGGTAGAGCGCCAACGCGTGGCCCGCCCCGACGGGGAGCTCGGCGACCACCGTACCGGGCGCGGCCTCCGCGAGCATCTGGATGCCCGGCGGCGGCGACCAGGGGTGCTCGAGCAGCGTGTAGCCCCCCGCCTGTTGCACGGACCGTACGCTCCCGGCCGCCAGCGCCACCATCAGCGTCGCCGCGACGAGGGTCCCCGCCCAACCCCCCAGCCTGGGGCCGACCCGCCCAACGAGCCGCGTTCCCAGCCAGCCGCCGAGCGCCTGCGCGCCAAATGCCGCGGCAAAGGCGGCGGTCAGCTCAAGGAGCGGGGTGTACCGATAAGGCCGCAAGAACGACGACGCATACGGAAGCAGATCGAGGATCCAGGCCGTCGGCAGCACCAGGCGCGCGCCGCCGATCCGTAAGAGCTCTGCTGGATCCTGCGCGATCAGCGCGTATGGCCCGAGGGTCAGGAGCCATGCGCCGAACATCGCCACGAGCGCGAGGCGCCCGCGACGGCCCCCGAGCAGTCCGCCGAGCAGCCCAGCGCCCACCAGCAGCGGCGGGACGTAAGCGCGGCTGCCCGCGTCCCCCTTCGGCGGCGACCACAGGTGGTTGATCGGCTGGGCGTCATTGATGACGTCGGGATCGCGGCGCCCCTGGCCCCCCGACGGCCCCGTAGGGGTCTGGAGCCGCTGCCGCAGCTCCCGGTAGAGGGCAGGGTCCCACGCGCTCCGGGTCGTCCGTGCCGTCCCCGAAACATCCGGTTCCACCGTTCGAACCACCAGGATCTCGTGGGCGTAAGGCGCGCTTCCTACGCCTCCGACCAGGGCCACCACCAGCCCCACCGCCAGCGGCCGCCAGCGTGAAACCCCCAACTGTGGGCGAAACACCCGGTACAAGGCGCTCAACAGGGCCACCAGCAGCAGGGCGAGCGCAACCGGCACATAGGCCAATACCGCCGCCGCCGCCGCGACCCCCGCCGCGAGCGCTGCGATCCCGGCGGCGACCGGACCAAGCTCCAACGCCAGGAACCAGGGCACCAAGAACAAGGGGTACCACAGGAGGAGCCCCGAGGCGACCCGACCATTGAGCAGTTCAAAACCTGTGAAGGCGCCAAAGCCGAAACATGCGCCCACCGCCAAGGCGACCAGGCGCCCGAGGCCCCGGGTCCGGGCGAGGATGTAGGCCGCGAGCGCCCCCGCGACGGGCACCGCGAGCAGGGTGAGATTGAAGCTCCGCGGAAAGGGATAGTGCCGGAAAAAGGGGAGCGCGAACCAGGCGTCCATCCGGTTGGGGAAGTTGCTACCCAGGGCCTGACCCCGGGGCGCGCAGACGACGTCGGGGTTGAGCAGGTCTTTCCCCTGCTCAAACGCTTGGGCAAACCACCAGTAAAACCAGATCGTGCCGTTGGAGTCACTGGGGTTGGGCAGGTCCGGCGCGCCGAGCCGACTGTCCAGGTGGCCGGCCAGGCTCGGGTGCAGCGACACGGTCAGGTAGCCGAAGACGAGGAGCGGAAGCGCAAGATCCAGGAGGCTACCCCCGACACGCCCCAGCGCGCCGCGCCACGCGCCCGGATCAGCGGCCATCGCCCGCCCGGTTCAGGGTGCCCCGAGGATGATCGCGCAGTTCTGCCCGCCGAAACCGAAGGAGTTGGACAAGATCGCCCGAGGCCGGCACCGCTGCTCCGTCATCAGCACGTTCACCGGGCACTCGGGGTCCAGCTCCTCCGCGCCGACGCTGAGCGGCAGCCGGCCCTCTTGGAAGGCCGCGAGGCACAGCGTCGCCTCCACCGCCCCGGCCGCGGCGATGGTGTGGCCCACCGCGCCCTTGAACGAGCTCACGGGCACGTCGCCAAGCACCTTCCGGACCGCGAGGGCTTCGGCGCGGTCCCCAATCGGCGTGCCGGTGCCGTGCGTGTTGACGTAGTCGATGTCTGAGGCCACCAACCCGGCATCCCGAAGCGCTCTGGCCATCGCCAACGCCGCGCCGTGACCCTCCGGGTGGGGCGCCGTGACGTTCCACGCGTCCACCGAGGTGCCCGCGCCCAGCCAGCGCGCGAGGATCGGAGCACCGCGTGCCCGCGCGTGTTCCTCCGCCTCCAACCTCAGGACCGCCGCTCCTTCTCCGAGCAGGAAACCGTCTCGCCGTCGATCGAAGGGCCGAGACACGCCCGGTGACAAGGCACCGAGCACCACGAAGGACAACATGCCCAGGGGGTGGACCATGGAGTCGTGCCCGCCTGCCAGCGCCACGTCGACGTCGCCGCGGGCCACCGCCCGCGCGCCCTCCGCGATGGACATCGCCGAGGCAGCACAGGCCGAAAAGCTGGTTTCGGTGAGGATTGCGCCGACAGCGGCGCCGAGGAGCTCGGTCACGCGCGCGGGCATGTGCCGGAGCGGCGCGGTGCTCAACATCTTCAGGCGATGCTGCGCGGCCGCATGGTTGAACTCACCTTTTTCGAGGCAGGGATAGACCTCCGCGGCGACCTCGACGGCGGTCATGCTCGACAGGCCGGTGCCGAGAAAAAGGCCCAGCCGTGCGCCGTCGAGCCCCTCCCGCTCCACTGCAAGCGCCTCCCTCACCACCTCGGCGGCGAGGCTGCCTTTTCGGTCGTCGGGGAAACGCGGGTCCTCCACCAGCCCCGCCACCTGGGCAACCCCGGCGATGCCCAGGGCGGTAGCCGCAGGGTGTGGCTCCGCGAAGCTCACCCGCGGCAACACCGCCCGCGAACCGGCGGCGCAGCGGAGACCGTAGCCCGTGACAACTACGGCGCGGCCTTGACGCACTCGCGCCTCCCTTCAGCAAAACACTGGTAGGTCCCCGCTTCAACCCCGGGCACGCTCGCGTTGAGCCGCGTACGATCCGCCAACATCACCGTGATCGTGCAGCTCGCCGCCGTCGCTTCGGTCACGCCGACCTCCGCGGCGCCGCTCACGGTCACACCGTCACACACCGCCGTGATACGCCGGGTTTCTGCCGCCGCTGACACGAAGCGGATCGGCGCATTGCTCACGGGCGCCGGCGGGCTGGTCGAGGGTGGGGGCGTCGCGCCGGGCTGCGCCGCGGGGGCAGTTGGCGCGGCCGCCGTCGTTGACTGCGTAGCGGTAGCGCCCGCACCCGGTCCCCACACAAAGTACCACGCCGCGCCCGCGCCACCGACCACCAGGGTGCCCAACATCAGCACGGCCAGACCGCCAATTACGAGCCAGCTCATCGAGGCCCCGCCGCCCGAGGGCTCCTCATCGGCCTCCTCAACGGTGTCGAGTGGCTCAAACCCCCGCGAGGGGGGAGACACGGCACGCGGCGGCGGCGACACCGGGGCCGAGGGTAGGGTGGTGCTGACGTCGGTGCTGAAGGCCGCCTCGGTCGAGGAGGCGCTCGGGGTCGGCGGGGGCACCGGGCGCGAAATCCCCGCTCCGCCCGCCGAGATCGTTGGCTTGGTCGAGATCGGGCCACCGGAGGCCTTCGCCGGCGACTCCGCAGGTGGCACCGAGCCGGACGGGCTCGGCTTGGGCGCGGGCGCCGACCCGCTCGCCGCGGCCTTGGGCAACGGTGCGCCACCGGTGGTCGGTCCCTTGGCGGCGGCCCCGCTCGGCACAGGCGGAGGAGCGCTGCTGTTCCCGGCGTTCGCCGACGCGGCGGCTGCGACAGCAGCGCCGGCTACCACCCCCGCCGCGACCGGCGCGATGTTGGCCATCGGCATCGCCGGCCCTGCGGGGCTCAGCGCGGCGCCGATGGAGACGTCTGCCATCAGCCGGGTGTCAAACCTGGCGGTATCCTCACCCTCGTCCGGGCTGAGGGTCAGGTTGGGCGAAGCTCCGATGCTCCCGTTGGGCGCCGCCGCCAGAGGGACCGCCCCGGTCGGGGTCGCCGCGAGAGGAGCCGCCGCGGGAGGGGCGGGAGCGGGTGCCGCTTGCACCGCGGCGACCACACCCTCGAGCTCATCGACCGCGAGCGTCGGGAAGGCAGACCGACCCGCGATCGGCGCGCTCGATCCCGAGAAAACCGGCGTGAGCAGCCCGGAGGGGGGCAAGCTGGCGGCGGATGGTGGCGGCGCCACCTGCGGCCGACCCACGGTAGAAGGCGCCGCGTCGGGGCTGGCGCCGACCGGGCCAGGGCCCTTGGCCGGCACAAAGGGCTGGTTCAAGGTGACAGAAGGAGTCGACGAGCTTGGGTTGGCGCCCAGCGCTGCCCGCGCCGCAGCGGGGTCGATCACGCCGGTGGTGCGCGGCGACGGCAGGAGCTCCGCCGGACGCTGCCCGCGGAGGTCCTCGATCGAGGCGATCCGCGTGGCCGCTACATCATCGCCCTCATCGGGGGGAATCGGCGCCTGGATCGGGTCGTTGACCGACCCGAGCTCGGCGAGGGCGGTCGCGGCGAGGTCCCTCCAGCGGTCATCCCCGCGCGGCACCTCCGCGGGAACCCCTTCGTCAGCGCTCCGGGCGTCGAGCCCCATCGCCGCGATATCCGCCGCGGTGAACAGGAGGCTGTCCTCGGACAACACCGAGTCCGTGAGCGGGTTGGGCTCCTTGGGCGCCTCCCGCTGTGCTTTGACCAGCGGCGGGATCACGCGCTCCGCCCACTCGTTGAGCCCCTCGGTCTCAAAGCCCCGGGTCAGCGCGCGGCAGCGTTGCACCACGTCCGCGGCGCTCGGGCGCTGCTCGTGGTTGTAGGCACACATCTCACGAATGAGCGCCTCAGCGGCGTCTCCAGAGAGGCCGGGCATCGGGCAGCGCTGCCGCAGGTAGTTCAGCCGGTCACTTAGGAAAGAAGAGTGTTTCTCGGGGCGCCCCTTGGCCTTCCCCAGCTTCTCCAGCGCGAGGATCTCGTAGAGACTGGCGCCCAGTGAGTAGATGTCGGAAAAAGCGGTTTCGGGCTCGAAAAACAACCGTTCCGGCGGCATGTAGTCGACCGAGCCGAACTGGAGCTCCTGAGTGTGGCTCTCACGTGTGTCAAAATCCGCGCGGGCAACGCCGAAATCCAACACCTTCACCGAACCCGACTCGTCCACCATGATGTTGGAGGGCTTGATGTCCCGGTGGATGACCCGCAGCGGCTTCTCGCCCTGGTAGGGCGGCCGGTTGTAGGCCGCGTCCAGGGCTGAGGCTACGAAGGAGATCGCCTCCAACGCCGCGCGCGGCGACATGGCCTCGTTGCGGCCGTGAAGGTGCTGCACCACCGCTTTGAGATCGACCGCTTCGAGGTACTCCATGACGACCGCGACCCGGCCGCCGATAGTCGTGAGGTCGATCACGTCGACGATGTTGCGGTGCCGCAGCCAGCCGAGGAGCCGAGCCTCGTCCCGCATCCGCTGGGCGATCTCGGTGTTTTCGCTCCAACGTTGGTGCAGGAGCTTGATCGCCGCGAGACGCGAGAACCCATCGGCGTGCATCACTTTGGCCAGGTAGACGCTACCAAACCCTCCGGAGGCGATCTCCCGGAGGAAATGGAAACGTCGCACGTTTTCACGACTGGCCACGGTCACTCCTCAACGGTTCGCCATGGTATCACGCCTGGGCGAACGGGCCGCCGAGGTGAGCACCCGCGGCGAGCAGCGGCGCGAGGCCGACGACAGGGCCACAGTCGCCGCATCCTTGGAGCCAGGCCTCGGTCAGCGGGGACTCCCAGTCCACCGGCACGCCGCCCGGACCGATGAGCGCGAAAATCGCACCTTCACCTGGGCAATAGCGGGGATCTTCGCTGTCCGTCCGACCGAAGCTCCGCTCGATCGCGGCGACACGCCAACGATCGCCGGCCGAGAACGGGTCGATGTTGGAGTGGGCCCCGCCGGCGAGCGCAAACGCCACCCTGCCCTCATCCACCGCACGAATGGCCGCCATCACCGCTTGTTTACCTGCGGACCACCCTCCCGTGTACGTGCCGTTTTCGCCACGAATTCCGTGCTGGATCGACACGTGCGCCAGGATCATGTTCGGCAGGGTTCTCAGGGGCAGCAGTGGAGGGTAGAGCTCCCTTCCTCGCGTAGCGAGGCGCTCCAGGTCGAGCTGACCGTCCCGCTCCATCGCCACGATCGCCAGGCTGGCATCGTCAGCGTCCGGGGGCTCACGACCCACCGCGACATAGAGCCCGAGCGTCTCGGGATCGCCCGCGAAGGCCGCCATCGCCCTGCCCGCGGCGGGAAGCGCGAGCTGGCAGGCGCGCGAGAGCAGGCGCGCGTCTTTTTTACGCTTCAACCAAAGCTTCAGGTCGGGTCCAGGCACCTGGGCGAGCTGAGGATCCGGATAGCCCTTAGGCGCGTCCTTCATCCCGGTCTTCCCCGCCTTCAGCGCCGCGATCACCTCGGCGACGTCCTCCCCCACCGAGGTGACGCAGCCGACCGCCAGCACGCCCGCGCTCACTGCAGGCTCCCGAGGATCAAGCTTCCGTTACTCCCGCCGAACCCGAAAGCGTTGGTGAGGGCGTAGCGAATCGGACGCGCGAGGGGCTCACCCCGGATGGGGTTGATCGGGCACTCGGGATCGACGTTGTCCAAGTTGCGGCCTGCCGGCAGCAGCCCGTCGCGAAGCGCGAGCACACAGAAAATCGCCTCCACCGCCCCACATGCCGCGACCAGGTGGCCGATGTGGCCTTTGGTGCTGCTCACCGGAACGGTGTTCGGCCCAAAAACCGTCGCGATCGCGCGGCTCTCCGACAGGTCGTTCTGTTGCGTCGAGGTGCCGTGCGCGTTGATGTAGCCGATCGCCTCAGGAGCGAGACCGGCGTCGGCGAGGGCCGCGAACATCGCCTGGGCGGGCCCGCGACCGTCGGGCGGGGAGTCGGTGATGCGCCAGGCGTTGCACGAGCAGCCATAACCGGCGAGCTCCGCCAGGATCGGCGCGCCGCGCGCGCGGGCGTGCTCCTCCTCCTCCAGGATCAGGATGCCTGCTCCCTCTCCCAGCACGAACCCGTCACGATCCCGATCAAAGGGCCGGCTCGCATGTTCGGGGTCGTGATTGCGGGTGGACAATGCGCCGAGGCGCGAAAAGCCGATGACCATCAGCGGTTCGGACAGTACGTCCACCCCGCCCGCGACCATCACGTCCACCTCGCCTCGCCGGATGCGCAACATCGCCTCACCGATCGCCTGCGACGAGGAGGTGCAGGCGGTGGAGACGGTAGAACGTGGGCCCTCCGCACCGACGGCCTCGGCCACTTGACGGGTTGGCGCGTCCGGCGCCAGATCGGCGAGCAAGGAGGGGTGGGCCTCGGGCGGCTCGGACATCCAGGACAGGGGCGGCCGGGCCGCTTCGCTGCCGAGGCAGACCCCGACCCGGGGCCCGGACGGCAGCCCAGCCGCACCAAGCCCGGCCACCGCCTCCCTCAGCGCCCAGGTGGTCAGCTCCCGTTTGAGCTCGGCACCCTCACCACGGAGCGCCACCTCAGCCGCGAAGGCGACCGGGAAACCGCTAGGATCAAAGCGCCGGATAGGCCCGATGCCACACTCCATACGGAGCAACGCGGCCCAGGTCTCCTCGACCGAGAGACCGAGCGGAGTGACCATCCCCATCCCCGTGACGACTACGCGCCGACGGCCAGAAAGCCCGCCTTGTTCCTCATTGTTCATGGGAGTACCCCGCCCAGAGCCGCGCCAGCTCCGCGCTCTCCAACCGCTCCACGCGCTGGGCTTCAGCCTCGCTGTCCAGCTTGACGGCGTTGAATACGAAGGTCTCTTCGGCCTGCGTGGTCATCTTGCCATCCACCGAAGCCTTGACGCGCACGAGGCAGCTGTCTTCGCGGAGGTGCTGCACCCGCGTCTCGAGGACCACCAGCTCTCCCGGCCGGATGAACCGACGAAACTTGACGTTGTTCGCCATGGAGATGATCGGGAAAGGCCAGTCGCCGCGCACCCGCTTGACCGACCACCCGATGAGCTTCCCGGAGAGCTGCGCCAGCGCCTCCAGCATGATCACGCCGGGCACCACGGGGAAGCCCGGAAAATGATCTCGGAAGAACCACGTATCTTCAGGGAACGTCGCGGTACCTCGCGCGTACTCGTTCACCTTCATCTCGTCGATCGACGTGAGGAAGCTCCAGCGCATCTCGGCCCCGAAAGGCCGCCTACGTATCCAGGCGCCGCGGACTTGGCCTGTGACGGCGAGGCTCAGTGCTTGTGGTGGTGATCGTGATGATGGTGGCCGGCGCCAGCGCCCGCGCCGGGCGACGCCTCGTCTTCAAGATCTCCGTCTTCGTAGTCGTCGTCTTCGTGGATGTCGTCCTCGAAGTCGTCGTGCATGCCTTGTGGGATGAACCACTCAGCCTCGTCGAAGTCGGAGTCAACGCGAAGACTATGCTCCCGGTAGAGCTCCTCCAGCTCACGTGGCCCGCGGCCCCCGTAATGGCCCCACCACACGGGCCTGCCGAAGACGCTCTGAGCCGCCGCGCGGTACGCCGAGATCTCCTCAACGGGCTCGCCGCGGAGCGCCTGTTCGACCTGTGCGTCGATCTGCGCCGAGCAGCGCCCGAGCCCATACCAGTGGTAGACGATCGAGAGGATGCGCATATGGCGTAGAATTGCGGGCTGTTGATGGGAAAACCCCTCGCGGGCGACCCGCGCTTGGGCCGCTTGCAGCACGTCCGCGCTGATGGCCGGAGCCTCCGGCGCCTGACGCTCCGCCGCAATGGCCTCCACGACGGCAAAATCCACCATCTCCGCAGGGAACAGCTGGGCGTCTGCGGTCAGGCCTGGGTCTTCGGCACGGGCCGGCGGCGCGCCGACGAGCGGCGACAATCTGCCGGCTTCCGCGCGGAGCTCGGCGGGGAGATGGGCGAGGAAGTGGTCCCACTCCTCCCCATAGGCCACCCGGGCGGCGAGGTGGAGGCCAAGGACAAAAGGTACCTTGACCGAGTCGGAGCGCCCGTCGACCTCTCGGAAGATCCGCCTCAGCTCGCTCCGGCTGGTGTGGTCATGCCCGAGCCGCTCGAGGCCGTCTACGCCGCCAAAACGTACCGTGGTCCACGAGGCGCCGGCGCCTTCGGCCGCGCCCAGCAGCGCCTCGAACTCCCCGGAGCTGTCCGGAAGGCTGAGGTACGCGCCGAAGAACCCCTCCACCACCTCGCTCCCGAGGACGACGCTCCGGGCGGCGACGGCCGCCGGCTTGATCCCCTGGCTCTTCAGGCGATGAAGGCCCGCTCCCGCGGCCTTCCGCAGCTCCTTGGGCAGCGGCTGCTCGGCCGCCACCGCGAGCGCGTTGACGTTCTTGAGCGCCACCGCCGCCTCAATCGCCAGCTTCGGGTCGGGCAGGCGCGAGAGTACGCCCGCACCTTCGTGGGCCCAGGCGACGGTCGCCGGATCGCCGCTTCGGTCGAGGATGGTCGAGAGTCGAGGGTCAGCCATGTTATTTCTCCAGGGAGGCGCGCGCCTCCCAGTCGTGAGCCTGGTTGGCGGTGATCGCGGCCATATGGACGATGTCGCTCACCGTCGAGCCGAGGGCGAGGACGTTGACCGGCTTGTGCAGCCCGATGAGGATCGGGCCGACCGCCGTACCACCGCCCAGCTCTCGAAGGAGCTTGTAGGCGATGTTTCCGCTGGCGAGATCTGGGAAGATGAGCACGTTGGCGTCGCCCTGGATCGCCGAAAAGGGAAAGTCGCTCTGGGCAAGATCGGGGTTGACAGCAGTGTCGGCCTGCATCTCCCCGTCGATCACCAGCGCCGGGCACTCCGAACGCACGATGCGGATCGCGTCATGGATGCGAACAATAGCAGGATCATCACGATGTTCGCCGAAATCCCCGTAGGACAGCATCGCGACGCGCGGCGTATAGCCAAAGCTGGAGGCGAGCCGAGCGGTGTTGATCGCGATCTGCGCGAGGGCCTCTGCGTCGGGCCGCACGTTGACCGTGCAGTCACCGAAAAACAGCCGGCGATTCTTGAACAACATCATGTAGGCGCCAGAAGCCACCCTCACGGAGGGCTCCTTGCCCAGGATCTGTAATGCCGGCCGAACCGTATCGGCGTAGGAGGTCAACAACCCGCCGAGGAGCCCGTCGGCGTGGCCCTGCTGCACCATCATCAGCCCATACCGGGTGTTGGAGCGTAAGGCGGCCCGCGCGGCGGCATGGGTGAGCCCCCTCCGCTGGCGCTGCTCCCACAGCTTGTCGGCGTAGAGCGCAAAACGTTCGTCGTCACGGATCTCCACAATTTCGGTACCCGCGAGGTCGATCTTGGCGTCCTCGGCGCGCTTGAGCACCTTCCACTCTTCACCGAGCAGAATGGGCTTGCAGATCTTCTCATCCACGAGGATCTGGGCCGCGCGTAGCACCCGCGTATTGGTGCCGTCGGGCAGCACGATCCGTCGGGGGCCACGGAGGCGCGCCCGGTTCATCATCGGGCGAAGCACCTCTTTGCTGCGCTCGACCATCCGCTCCAGCCGCTCCCGGTAGAGCCGCAGGTCCGGAATCGGGATGCGGGCTACGCCCGACTCGGCGGCAGCCTGAGCGACCGCAGGGGCCACCCACAACAAGACCCGCGGATCAAAGGGCTTGGGGATGATGTAGTCGGGCCCGAAGCTCAGTTTGCTCAAATTATAGGCAGACAACACCGAGTCAGGCACGTCGGCGCGCGCGAGCGCTGCGATCGCACGGACCGCCGCCACCTTCATCGCCTCGTTGATCGCCCGGGCACGGCAGTCCAAGGCGCCCCGGAACAGGAAGGGAAAACCAAGGACATTGTTGACCTGGTTGGGGTAGTCCGAGCGGCCGGTCGCGATGATCGCGTCGGGGACGGCGCTCTTGGCGTCGTCGTAGGTGATCTCCGGGTCCGGGTTCGCCATCGCAAAAACGATAGGTCGAGGCGCCATCTTCTGGAGCATCTCTCCCCGGACGATGCCGCCGACCGACAAGCCGATGAACACGTCGGCGCCCGGCAACACCTCGGCGAGGCGCGCCGGGCGGTCCCCGTTGGCGTAGGCCATCTTCTCAGGAAATGACTGCTCCTTCCGACCTTTATAGACCAGCCCCTCGGAGTCGCACATCCAGATGTTGGCGACCTTGACGCCGAGCGAGACGATGAGGTTGGCCACCGCGATCGCCGCGGCGCCCGCTCCCGAGAACACAACCCGGATCTGGTCGAGCTGCCGGCCGGTGAGGTCGCACGCATTGAGCAGACCGGCGGCGGCGATGATCGCAGTTCCATGCTGGTCATCGTGGAACACGGGGATGTCGAGCGTCGCCTGCAGCTCACGCTCGATCAGGAAACAGTCGGGACTCTTGATATCCTCGAGGTTGATCCCGCCGAAGCTCGGCGCGATGGCCTTGACGGCAGCGATCACCTCGGCGGGGGTGGGCGCGTCGAGCTCGATGTCCACCGCGTCGATGTCGGCGAACT
>CANKTH010000074.1 GCA_947486185.1 Deltaproteobacteria bacterium | reverse complement strand
TCGGGTGGGCGGGCGGCCGGAACCGCCCCCGCGAGCTCGAGCAGCCGCGTACCATCCAACCAGGACCAACGCCGGTGACTACGATAGAGGTTTCGCGCGACGGTGTAGAGCCAGGGCCCGAGCCGCGTGTCGGCGCGCAGAAGCCGTCCGTGCCGGCAGAGGCGCAAGAACGTCGCCTGTACGAGCTCCTCGGCGATCGGCGCACTCCCCGAGAGACGATGGAGAAACCGGTAGATCGGCGCCTGCCACGTGCGAAAGGCGGCGGCTATCGCGTCGGGATGTCCGGCGCGGAGGCCGACCACGAGCGGGTCGGGCGCAGGGGGTTCGGCGGTGTCGGGCGTCATCACGCTCGCTCAACGCCGCAGCGAGGCCGGCGTGACTTCGGTTCAGCGATAATTCCGCACCGCCCATGCGAGCAGGCCCGCGACACCCACGGTGAGGAGCTCGCGGCCGTAGACCGGCAGCGCCGCGACGCTGAACATCGCGCCCAGGCCTTCGGAGCTGTCAATGTGGAATACACCGAACCAGGGCACGCTCGACATCGCCCGCTCGGACGAGAATGGCCACGCCCACGGCACCCCGTAACGGATCGGAGCGCCGGGCTCGCCCGTGCTCCAATCGAGCAGGACGTGTAGCGCAGAGACCAGCACGACCACCGCACGTTCTTTGCCTCGGAGGCCGGTGATCACGCTCAGAATGAGGCCGATGAGGGCTGCTCCGAGCACAGAGTGGCTCGGCCCACGGTGAGCGCCGACGCCGTCACCCGAAATGAGCAGCGGCAATACGTCGAGATCCGGGGCGATCGAGGCGAAGGAGACGCAAAGAAGCGCCCGCCACGCGTCCGGGCCCCATACGGGCGCGGCTGGCAGGACCGCGGCACGCAGCGCGAGAGCGAGACCGATGTGGGCGAGCGGGGACGGCACGCGCGCTGCTAACCCGCACGGTCAGTAGATCATCACCCGGCTGCCGACCTGCACCTCGTCGTAGATCGCGTCGATGTCCGGATTCGCAAGCCGGATACAGCCGTGGCTGGTAGCGCGCCCGACGCTCTCCGGCTTGTTGGTTCCGTGGACCCCGAAACCGTCGGTGAGCTTGAGCCGGTGGGAGCCGAGGACCTCGGTGAACCGCCGCTGGTTGGTGTTGGTAGGCGGCATGAAGATGAGGTCGCCGTCCCACACGTCCTTGCTGGGGGGCGCCGGCGTGAAGCTACCGCTGCTGTCCCTAAAACCTACATCGTCCCCTACGATCTCCACCTGACGACCGTCACGCAACGTGTAGGGGCGGCCCCGCCGGAGCTCGACGACCTTTCCCTTGCCCTTGTGGGCCATCTCCAGGTAGTGCCAGTCGGGAGGCACCCATAACGGAGCCTTCTCCTTGGCAATCACCTTGAGCGTGCCGATGGGCGTGTCGAAGAACCACTTCTCGCCGTCGATCACCACGACGCCCATGCCCACCGCCGCGCGCGCGACGTGGCCCACTTTGGGCCCCTGCCGAAGCTCAAGCTTTCGATCGGAGATGGAGACCACGATCACGTTGCCCTTGGGGACCGGCGCGACCGCCGCCCGTCGGGTGGCCAGCTCGAGAGAGAGCTGGGACAGCTCCTCGCGTTCGGACCGCAGGCGTGCCGCCACTGACGGCCCAGAAACGCCGTGCTCGTACCGCGCCTCTTCGCGTAGCTGGTAGCGGTCCAGCGCCCGCCAGGCACCCCAGGCCGCCGCGATGACGCCCAAGGCCGCGAACAGGCCACTACCAGACATAGACCGACATTCCTTCTTCCACGGCGGAGATCAGGACAAAGAGGTCCTTGTCGGTGAGCGCGATGGTGCCCACCCGAGCGTCCGGGACCAGCCAGGGGCTGTTGCCCTCCGAGTACACCAGCGTGCCGTCCGAGAGCACCACCGCCCCTGAAAGATCGCCGGGGATCGGCGCTCCGTCGGGCCAGGGTCGCTCGAGCTCCTCGATGATGCCGGGCTGGTAGAAGATCCCACGACCCACCCGCCCGCGCACCACCCGGACGCCCGGCGAGACGGGCAGAGGGCGCTCCCAGGCCCCGATGGCGCCGACCGACGCGAGCGATAGCCGCTGCCCGATCACCACCGGAACCGACCTGAGCACAAACTGATCCTCCACCAACGCCAGGGTTGATGCATCCCTGTCGATGCGCACGTGCCGGGTCGGATCCGCCCAGGCCGCGTCACGTGTGCGCAGGGCCAGCAGCTCCGCGTGAACGCCAGCGAGCGCCGCCCGTGTCGGGTACCCGAGACGAGACGCCGCCCGGGCCTCCGCCACCGATGCTCCCTGGAGGATGTCGACCTCCACCGCCACGATCGAGCCCCAGACGCTGAAGAAGAGCGCCGCGAGAAGCCCGAGGCTGCCGATGAGGAGGGCGAACAGGCGCACCCATCCGACCCGCAGGCCAGTGGGGCGGCCCCTCCGAGGCGCCGCGATCATGACAGGAATCATCATGTATCCTCATCATAGCCCACTTGATTCGCGGAGTACAAGGGATTTGTATTGACGCCGCAAGATTATCGCTGCACGCGCCCTAAGGGAATCGGCCTCCGGCGTGCGGCATCGCGGTCAGGGGGTGCCGGGCAGCACGTAGACCCGCCCCGCATCGCCACCCCAGCGGGGCGCACTCACGATCAGGTCGGTGCTGTCGCCCCGAATCAGGTTCTCCAGCGAGGGCATCATCGCCCCGAACAGATCGCCGCTGTCTTCGCCGATGTAGCTCGCGCGGGGCGTTGCGGCGGCCCCCGCGGCGAGCAGGTCGTCCATCGCGTACACCCGCAGCTCCCCGTAGTCGAGCCCTGCGAGCGCGGTCCAGTCCTCGTCCGCGGCCCGAGCGGCGTGCGCGGGAGCACCCACGTAGATGTCGGCGATGTCGTCATCATCAGCGTCACCCGCGCCGACACAGAAGCCGAACGCGTTGTCGCCCTCCAGGATGAGGTCGGCGTCCACTTCCGGGTCCACGAGGGAAACGCCCAGCAGGTCGCCCGCACCCCAGAAGAGGTAGACCCGTCCACCCGCAAAACTGCCGAAGACCAGGTCCACCGCGCCGTCTGCATCAAGGTCCTTGACATGCGCCGAGCCGAATCCCAGCCCCGGGCCGTCGCTCGCCCCCGAAGCGAACCGGGTCAGGGCGTAGCTCGAAACCACACCCCCGTGCTCCGCCAGGGCCACGCCGTCCAGCACCCACCAGCTCCCGGCATGCCCGCCGCCGGTGCCGGTCTCGCCTGGCGCTCCAACCAGGAGCTCCGGCGTACCATCGCCGTCCATGTCGCCCGCGCCGAGACCCAGGCCGAAGAGGTCGCCCTCCGTCGCTCCATCCAGGTAGAATGAGGCATCTGCCAGGTCGATGGTGCCCGTCACGCCGCCGAGCTCCAGCCCGGTCACCCGGCCCGCGCCGACCAGCGGGTCGGCGATGAGCGTGGAGGCTACCCCATCCCCATCCCAATCGACGCTGCTCTCAACCTGCTGCAGACCCGAGCCAAGCAGGCCGGTGATGTTGATGAGGCCGTCCCCTTCGCCATAATCTCCGTGGAAGAACACGCCTCCGGTGTAGACGGAGGCGCTGGGCTCGTAGCTGAACTCGCTTGCGCGACCCGCGACCACGAGGTCGCCCTCGCCATCCCCCGTCACATCCGCGAAGCCCCGGGAGTACCCACCGAACGCGGAGGTCTCATCCCGGCCCGTGATGCCCACCTGGCGGCCCGCGCTCGCGAGGCCCGTCGCCCCACCCAAGAGATGGCCGCCCCATACATGGGCGTAGCCGGCTCCCGTCGCGCTCCCCATCACGAGGTCCGGCACGCCGTCCCCCGTGAGCTCACCGGAGCCCAGGGAGCTGCCTAGGAAACTGCCAGGATCCCCGTCGATCAAGGAGACGGCGATCGCTGTGACGCTCACGTTGTCGAGTACGCCGTCACAGTCCTGGTCCCGCCCGTCAGCGACCTCAGGTGCGCCAGGATAGATGTCCGGGGACACGTCGTCGCAGTCGCCGTCAGCGCCGGTGAATCCGTCACCGTCGTGGTCGAGAGTGTCACACAGGCCGTTGTGTGCGCGCGGCGTGCCCTGGTCCGACACATTGTACGGAGTAGCGGCGAGGCACCAGTACGCAACGTCGCCCGCGTCGGTCAAGTCGATGTGGTCGGCGTCGAGCATCAATGAACGACCGGGAGCGGCGGGCCAACCGCCAGCGCTCCAGTCCAAGCTGACGAGCACGGTCTCCCCGGCGATGATCTCGATGAATCCGGCGTCGGTGAGCCCCATGTCGCCGACCCCGATTGCGGTCAGTGACCCGCCGGAGCCGTCCGACAGTCCATTGAGGGCAGTATCCAAGGAGCCGGCGATCACGACGGGGTTGCCTACCGGGACTGGCGTGGACGAGTAGACCGAAAAACTTCCGCCTTCGGTCCGGATCACCCAGCCATAAGCGTCGAGCTCGACGGACCCGATGTTCAGCACCTCGAACCATTGCCCGTCCGCGTCCTCCACGTCGAGCGGGTCCCTCATCACCTCGGTGATGAGGATTTCGCCCACACTGATGAAATCTTCATCGATCAAACCGTCACAATCTTCATCGGACCCATCGAGGGTCTCAACGGCGCGCGAATTGACGTTGGGGTCACCGTCAGAGCAGTCGCCTCCACCGAAACCGAGCGCGTCATCGCCGTCGTGATCGAGGTCAAAGTCGGACCAGCCGTCGCAATCCGCGTCGACCCCGTCGTACCATGTTTCCGACATACCAGGGTTTACCGCCGGATTTTCGTCATCACAATCCGTTCCGCCATGAGCGGTCGCGGGGTAGCCATCTCCGTCGGCGTCGGTCAGCGCCGAGTCCGACTCGATGTCGCGCGAGTCCGGCTTACCCCCGTCATCGGTGCAGCCGGTCGTAAGGAGCCCCAGCAGCCACATCCTCATCTACCGCCCCCGATCGGAGGCGAGTATAGCCGCTGGACTCGCGAACGCCCGTGCACCGCGCTGCGGTTCGGCGCTGCCGCCCTTGTGGTCAGGCGCTCCCACAAGTACCTTGCCCCAATGACCGGGTCGTTCACCGCCGGACTCCCACTACCCTCCGCGGTCCTCGCGCTTGGTCTCGGCGGCTGTGTCATCGATTGGGCCGGCCCGATCTCCAATCCCCCGTGGCAGGAAGGCGCCCCCGCAGGAGGCGACCCCAGCACAGTCCCCGTCGACGACACCGGCACCTCGCCCACCGACGACACCGGCACCTCGCCCACCGACGACACCGGCACCTCGCCTACCGACGACACCGGAACCTCGCCCACCGACGACACCAGCACCTCGCCGACCGACGACACCAGCACCTCGCCCGCCGACGACACCGAAACCTCGCCCGCCGACGACACCGAAACCTCGCCCACCGACGACACCAGCACCTCGCTCGCCGACGACACCAGCACCTCGCCCACCGACGACACCGGCCCCGCGCCAGCAGACGACTCCTCTACCTCAACCGCCGACGATTCATCCATATCGCCAGTCAACGACACCGGCCCCGCGCCAACAGACGACTCGTTCACCTCGCAGGTCGACGACACCGGCCCCGCGCCCACGGACGACACAGACGTGCCGCCTGTCAAGGACACTGGCTTCCCGCCGCTCGACGACTCTTCCACCTCGCCCGCCGACGACTCGGAACCGTCGCCCCACGGGGACTCCGGCGCTCCCCCTTGGAGTCATTCATCCGCGCCGGCCGGCGACACTGCCGAGGCCGGCGACAGTGGGCGCCCGGGCGACAGCGCACCGCCCCACGACACGGCGCTGACGTCACCCGACGACACCGGAATGGCAACCCAGGAGAGCGGCCCACCAGACACCGGCTTCCTGGTGCCCGTGGATTCGCCCCCTGGGACCGACACAGCGGGGGACTGTGTTTGTGACACCGCCGCGCTGTGCGACAGTGTCGGGTGCTGCGCGGACAGCGCGTGCGACACCGGATGCGCGTGTGAAGACGGGGCCGACAGTGGCGGTGCGGGAGACACCGGACAGACGATCACGGACGACAGCGGAACACCGCCCGGCGGCGACTCAGGCGCGGCGGACTCTGTCCCTCCGCACCACGACAGCGGGGACCCGCATCTAGACGATTCATCCAGCTTTCCCGTGGACGACACCGCGCGGGGCCCCGACACCGGCTTGACGGTGGGCCCCGACTCGCCACCGGGGGGGAGCTCAGACTCGGGCGACAGCGGCGACTCGGTGCACACCCCTGCCGACGACTCCACCCATCCCGCCGACACGGGGTCGCCCACCGACACGGGCGACACCGGCGCTCCCAGCTCTGGGCCCACCCGCTTCGTGGCCTTGGGAGACGCCGGCACCGGCATGTCCATGCAATACAGCGTCGGCGACGCCATTTACGAGGTGTGCCAGGTGCAGGGCTGCGACTTTGCGCTCTACCTTGGGGACAATTTCTATCCGAGCGGCGTGCGGAGCGCCACCGACAGTCGCTTCTCCACCTACTTCGAGCTGCCCTACAGCGACCTGGACTTCGACTTCCTGGTCTCTCTGGGCAACCACGATTGGGGCAACAGCACGGAGTATCAGGTCCAATATACAGCGTACTCAGATCACTGGTTCCTGCCAGACCAGTTCTACAGCGAAGTGCGCGGTGATGCGACGTTCTTTGCGTTCGACACCAACGCGCTGGCTCTTGATATCGGCGCCGACCAGATCGCATGGTTCCCGGCTGCTGTGGCGGCGGCCACCACCCCCTGGCGGATTGCGTTCGGCCACCACCCCTACCAGTCCAACGGCCCGCACGGCAACGCCGGCGAGTTCGACGGCAGCCCCGGGGAGGGTGCCGGCTTCCAGGATTTCATGGAGGACGAGGTGTGTCCGAACATCGACATCTACTTCGCCGGGCACGATCACAACCTGCAGTGGCTCGAACCGGACCCGGCGTGCGGGGCCGAGATCATCGTGTCGGGCGGCGGCGGTGCCGGCACCTACAATCTCGGAGGCTCCAATCCAAGCTACTTCGAGAACGAGACCTACGGATTTGTGTGGGTCGAGCTCGATGGTGACACCATGACCGCTGCGTTCTACGACGAGACGGGCGCCGAGCTCTACCGCGGCTCGTACACGCGCTGAGATTCGCTACACGCGCTGAGAATTCCGCGCGCGGTAGGGTTCGCCACAGGCGGAGGTGGGTCGGTTGGCGCTAAGGTGCCGCCCATGCGCGTACTCCTGGTCCAAGCCTTCACCGCCCTCAACATGGAGCTGGTCTACCCTATCGGGCTGGCCTACCTCGCCGCCCATCTCGACGAGCACGACGTGGAGATCTTCGACGTCAACCTCTACCGCGAGAACCCCTACGAGATCCTCGAGGCGAAGCTCCGCGCCTTCGCGCCCGACGTCGTCGGCATCTCGTTGCGCAACATGAAGGTCGCGATGCCCGGGCTGCACAACGACGACTTCGAGCCACAGCTCAAGGCGGTGCAGCTCATCAAGCGCGTCCTGCCCGGGGCGCGGATTGTCGCAGGTGGAACGGCGTTTTCACTCTACTCCGAGACCTTCATGCAGCGGCTGCCGGAGGTCGACCTCGGCTTCTGGGGGGAAGGCGAGGTCCGCTTCCGCCACCTCCTCGACGACCTCGACCATCCCGAGAAGATCAAGGGAATCTACTACCGCGAGGGTGAGGAGCTGCGGTTCACCGGCCCGCCGGGCGGCGTGGATTGGAAGGACATCCGACACCCGCGCCGCGACCTGGTGCCGGTCGCTCCTTATCTCCAGTCGAGCTTCGTGAGCGTAGGAGTCCAGTCCAAACGGGGCTGCTCGCTCCATTGTATCCACTGTTCGGACACCTACCTACTCGGCCATCGGGTGCGGCAGCGTGACGTCCAGGACACGGTCGACGAGATCGAGCACCTCTATCGGGAGTTTGGTGTTCGGCAGATGTTTTTCTGCGACCAGATCTTCAACATCCCCGTCAGTCATGCCGTGGGCATCTGCAACGAGATCGTGGCACGCGGGCTCACCGAGCTCCGTTGGTCGGCGTGGTTCAACGAGCACCGCCACACGCTCACCGACGAGCTGATGATCGCCCTCAAAGCGGCGGGATGTCGCCTGCTGTCCTTCAGCCCCGACCACGTCGACGACCGTATGCTCAAGAACCTGGACAAGAACTTCCGCAAGGAGGACATGCTCTATACGGTCCAGATCGCGAAGAAGCACGACATGGACGTCGAGTACAGCTTCTTCCTGAACTCTCCGGGCGAGGACGCCCGCTCGCTCATGGAGATCGTCAAGTTCCTGGTCCACGCAAAAATGGAGCTTGGACCACGATTACGCCTCTTCACCCTGCTGATGATGCAGCCGATCCGCATCTACCCCCACACCCGCCTGTTCGAGCTCGCGCGGGAGACCGGGTTGGTGGACAAGGACCACACCCTGGTGGAGGGCCAGTTCTGGAACCCGGGCATGCTCCAATATGCGGTGGCGGGAATCCAGGCGGGCGCCCAAGGACTTTACCAGGTTCGTAATGGGCTTCGTGCGCTGAAGGGGCAAACCTACGCGTCGGTTGAGCGCGCGTGAGGCGTTTTTGAGCTAAACTGACCCATCGGGGTGACGCGCGTGGGCAACTCGAGCAGGTTCTGGTGGTTGATCAGCCTTTGTGCCTGTAGCAGCGGCACGCCGGCGGCTGACAAACCGGCCCCGGGCGCAGAGAGCTCCGCTCCGATAGACGACACGGGCGTTGCGGCGGCCGACGACACCGCCGCGACGGACGACACGAGCGTCGCGGCGCACGACGATACCGCGGCGACGGACGACACGAGCGTCGCGGCGCACGACGACACCGGAAACCCCGACTCGCCGCCGGACACAGATCAGCGGCTTCAGGTCGCAGATTTCACCCTCGTAGACCTCAACGTCGGCTCGTCCCGCTTCGACGAGGAGGTGTCTCCTCGGGACTACCTCGAGCGCGCGTCCGGATGGTATTTCGTCCATTCTACGTGAAGCTACTGTCGTAGCCAGGCTGGCTACCTCACGACGATGCAAGACCGGTTCGACGCCGAGCACCCCGAGCTGGGCATCCAGGTCCTCCATGTCAACGAGACGGGCTACGAGGCCGGTAACGGGGACCTGGCCGCGGTGACCGACCTGCCCATACTACAGGACAGCGCAGTATCGCTGGTGTGGCAGACCTGGGGCGCGGTGTGGCGCGACGTATTCGTCCTGAACGGGGACAACGAGCTTCACGCGGTGTTCAACCTCACCGACCACCCGCTCGACGACGAAGCCAACTTCGAGGCGCTCTACCAGAGCTTCCTCGACGCCGCCGTGGCCAAGTGAGCGCCCCATGTTGCTCCTGATCCTCCAGCTCGCATGTATCGAACCAGGGGCGCCTTACCCCAAGCCGCCCGCGCCGGACATCGGGGTCCCGGGCACCACGCCGACCGATGACACCGGCACGAGCCCGGTCGATGACACCGGCACGAGCCCGGTCGACGACACCGGACCCGCCCCAACCGACGACACCGGACCCGCCCCAACCGACGACACCGGGCCGAGCCCCACTGACGACACCGGGCCGAGCCCCACCGACGACACCAGCCCCGTCCCGCTCGACGACACCGGACCAGCCGCCACGGATGACACCGCGCCGGCCCCCACGGACGACACCGGGCCGACCGTCACCGACGACACCGGACCCACCGTCACCGACGACACCGGGCCCGCGCCGACCGATGACACCGGGGCCGTTGGCGAGCCCGAGCCTACCGCGCTCGCCGACTTCAGCCTGCAGGACCTCAACCCGGGCTCAGTCCGCTTCATGGAGATGGTGAGCCCGCGCGACTACCTGGAGCAGGTGTCGGGCTGGTATTTCGTCCATTCAACGTGAAGTTATTGCCGTAGCCAGGCTGGCTACCTCACTACGCTGCAAGAAGAGCTCGCGCTGTACCACCCCGAGCTCAACATCCAGATCCTGCACGTGAACGCCGAGGGCTACGACTCGGGCAACGGGGACCTCGAGCTCGTGACCGATCTGCCGATCCTGCAGGACGACAGCACCCAGCTCGTGTGGGACCAGTGGGGCGTCGTCTGGCGCGACGTGTACGTCCTCGACGGGGACAACGAGGTGTATGCGGTGTTCAACCTCACCACCTACTCGTTGAGCGACGCGGGCAATTATGCCGCGCTCTACGACCTGTTTGTCGAGGCGGCCTCGGCGCCCTGAAAAGGGCGACGCCCCCTCAGGGTCGCTGAGCGGGCGTCTTGCGCGAACCGGGCGCTGGTGGCGTAACCACGCAGGCCGCGGGACCTCAGCCGCTGATGAGCGAGGTCAGCGTCGCTTCGTCGAGGGTCGCCGGGTTGCCGCGCCAGATCACCTTGCCGTCCTTCACGAGCGCGGCGGCGGGGATGCCGGTGACCTTGAAGTTACGCGACATCGAGCCTTCTTTCTCCAACGCCATCGGGAAGCCGATCTTGTTGTCCTTGATGAAGGTGTTGATGTCCTCCTCGGTGACCTTCTTGGTCATCTTGGTCACACCGACAAACTCGACCTTGCCCTTGAACTTGGGCGCCATCACCGCCATTTCGGGCATCTCCCGAATGCAGTGCGGGCACCACTTCTCCCAGAAGAGGACGAGAGTCGCCTGCTTGCCGTAGGTGGCGTTCCCCTGGAACCACTTCTCTACCTCGATCGGCGGCGCGTCGGTGCCGACGAGGTTGACCTCCTCCGCCATACGCACCGCGGCCTTCCCGGCGCGGGTCTCGGCGTAGCTGGCCTGGATCTCGGCGAGCTTGGCCTTGGCGGTGGTGAAGTCGTTGGCGCGCATCGCGGTCTGCGCCTCCTTCATCAGCGCGAGCGCGGCGTCCTCCTTCGCCTTCTCTTCCGGTGAAAGCTCGGGTTTTGCGGCGGCGGCGCCCGCGGCGGCCGACTTGGCGGCCGGCTTCGCCTCCATCTCGGCGAGTTTGCCCTCCAGCGCCTTGATGCGCGCGTCGAGCTCGGTGACCTGAGTCGAAGAGGCGCACGCGGAGAGTGCCAGCATCCCGAAAAGGCCGGCGGTAGAAACGGTAAACAGACGCGACATCCTAGGCTCCCTGAAGCGGACCGCTGCTAACTCCATCCGCGGCAGCCGGCGAGCCGACAACGGCGCAGGCGGATAGAGGCCGCCGTCTCACGCGTAACCAGCGGACCGATCTATCGGCGATCCGCGAGGAGCAAACAGGTTCATGGCGGCCCAGTTCATCTTTGTCATGAAGAATCTCCGGAAGGCGTTCCCCGGCGGGCGCGAGGTGCTCAAGGGCATCTGGCTGTCCTTCTACCCGGGCGCGAAGATCGGGGTGCTCGGTAACAACGGTTCCGGAAAATCCACCTTGCTCCGCGTCATGGCGGGGGTTGACAAGGATTTCCAGGGTGAGGCCTGGGCGGCCGCGGGGGTGCGCGTCGGCTACCTCCCACAGGACCCCAAGCTCGATGAAGAACGTACCGTTCGCGAAAATGTGGAGTCGGCGGTCGGCGCCACGCGGGGCTTGCTGGTTCGTTACGAGGAAATCAGCGCGCGTTTGGGCGAGGACGTCTCCGACGACGAGATGGACAGCCTGCTGGCCGAACAATCCGAGCTTCAGGACAAGATCGACGCGAGCAACGCCTGGGATCTCGACCGGAAGCTCGAGATCGCTATGGAGGCGCTACGGTTGCCGCCCGAGTCCGCGGTGGTGAAGAACCTCTCCGGCGGAGAAAAGCGTAGGGTTGCCCTATGCAAAATCCTACTGGAGCAGCCCGACCTGATGCTGCTCGACGAGCCCACCAACCACCTGGACGCCGAGAGCGTGGCCTGGCTGGAGCGGACCTTACACGACTACCCGGGCACCGTCGTCGCGATCACCCATGACCGGTACTTCCTCGACAATGTCGCGGGATGGATCCTGGAGCTGGACGCGGGCAAAGGCATCCCGTGGGAGGGCAACTACTCCTCGTGGCTCGACCAGAAACGGAAACGCCTCGAACAGGAAGAAAAATCGGAGAGCGCGCGGCGCAAGACGCTGGAGCGCGAGCTCGACTGGATCCGGATGGCGCCTCGTGCCCGGCAAGCAAAGAGCAAAGCGCGTATCGCATCCTACGAAGCGCTGCTGTCGGACGAGCCCGAAGAGCGCAGGGCCAAGGCGGAGATCGTCATCCCACCAGGACCGCGGTTGGGTACCACGGTGATCCGTGCGGACAAGGTGAAGAAGAGCTTCGGGGACCGTCTCCTGTTTGACGAGCTGTCATTCGATCTACCACGCGGCGGCATCGTCGGCATCATCGGGCCCAACGGTGCGGGAAAGACCACCCTCTTCAAGATGATCACCGGCGGCGAGAGCGCCGAAGGGGGCGTGCTGCAGGTGGGCGAGACCGTGAAGCTGTCCTACGTTGATCAGGCGCGCGAGCAGATCAAGGCCGAGAGCTCGGTCTACGACGTCATCTCCAACGGAAAGGACGTGCTGAAGGTTGGTAATCGCGAGATCAACCTCCGGGCCTGGTGCGGCGCCTTCGGCTTCCGCGGCGCCGATCAACAGCAGAAGGCGGGGACCCTGTCGGGCGGCGAGCGGAACCGCCTGTACCTCGCCAAGATGTTGCAGAGCAGCGCGAATGTATTGCTGCTCGACGAGCCCACCAACGATCTCGACGTGGACACGCTCCGGGCGCTCGAGGACGCGCTCCTCGGCTACGCGGGTTGTGCGGTGGTGATCACCCACGATCGTTGGTTCCTCGACCGGGTCGCCACGCACATCCTGGCTTTCGAGGGTGAGAGTCAGGTGGTGTGGTTCGAAGGGAATTACCAGGACTACGAGCGTGACCGGCGGCGGCGACTCGGAACCGACGCGGACCAACC
Organism: Deltaproteobacteria bacterium; assembly: GCA_947486185.1. Taxonomy (GTDB): domain Bacteria; phylum Myxococcota_A; class UBA796; order UBA796; family SXON01; genus CANKTH01. The sequence continues at coordinate 12,128 of CANKTH010000074.1, read as the reverse complement.
CCATCGGATCAAGTATCGCCCCGTACTTCGCGGCTAACGACCGATGTTGCGCCGGGCCTGGGACGACATCTGGGTACGCCGCGCTATGCTCGCGGCCTTCTTCCTTCGTGTCCTACCCATGGTGGTGTGGAACTCGAAGCCCTGTGTCCGCGACGAGTGCACCTATGAGGACATCGCGCAGTCCTTGATGATGGGCGACGGGATGATCGGCACCCAAGGCTGGCTCTGGGCGCCTGCGTACCCCTCGTTGATGGCGGTCCACGGCATAGTCACTGGCTTGCCGCGCACCATTCAGGTCACCCAGCTGGCGGTGAGCATGTTGATGGTCGCGATGCTCTTCCAGCTCGCGACCCAGCTTCATGATCGGCGTTCAGGGCGGATTGCAGCCTGGGCCTACGCCATCAACCCGACCTACGCGTTCTACGCCACCAGCCAATGGAGTGAGACGCTGTACGCGGCGCTCTTGTGCGGTGCGGTGATGGCGCTCGGCTGGGCGCGTGAGGGGAGCTGGCGGCGGGCCTGGCTTCCCGGATTTCTGGTGGGCTCCTGCGTCTTGTTCCGGGGCGTAGCGACCTATCTCTTGCCGATCTTCCTGATCGGACTCCTGTGGGAGCGGGTCCGGCACTCGGACGCGTGGCGCGCGGCGGCGCTCTGTGCGCTCACCGCCGCGCTGACCGTAGCCCCCTACTCAGCCTACGCTACCCACAAGTTTGGCGGCACGGTCATCTCCGACCGGACCATGGGCCAGATGATGTGGCTGGGAAACAACGATTTTCCGCCCGTCACGTTTGACTGGGGCAACGGTGTCCTCCGAAAGCGACACTACAATCGACTCCTGCAGCTGGGCCGTCCGCACTGTAAGTTCACCGCCAACCCGGTGTTGCAGGACGCGTGCGAGACCGCCAACGGCATTCAGTGGATAAAGGATAATCCAGAGGAATTCGCGCGACGGATCCCGATGCGTGTCGCGCAGATGTTCAACCCCCACAGCTTCTTGAGCCGACACCTGCGTTGGGGGCGTTGGACGGGGATGCCCGACCTGATCAAGGAGGGGTTGCTCGGCGCGGTGGTGCTCTTCTCGTTTGGCACGCTGGTGGGCGGCACCGTGGGCATGGCGGCGCGAGGTCGAGGCTGGTACGCGGTAACTGCCAGCTTGATCGTACTCTATCACGTAGGGGCGATAGCGATGCTCGCGGGGCTCACCCGCTACCGGGTGCCGCTGGAGCCCCTGTGGTTGGTGATGGCCGCTCCCTTTTTCGCCGATCGTAGCGGCGTGCTCCGTGAGCTGTTCTCAAGCCGCTGGCGCACGGCCTCGGCCTTCGTCGTGTGCACGGGGCTCATCGGATTCATGATGGTCTACCTGCCAAGCGCGTGGCCGGAGTGGGTTGCGTGGTGACCGTGCTTCGGCGGGGGCCGGGCTACGTCGTGGTGGTCAAGCCCCCAGGAATGCTGGTTCATCGTAGCGGATTTGCGGGGCCGGATCGCGATGTGCTGCTCCAGCGGGTGCGGAAGCGGGTAGGCCGGCACGTCAGCCCCATACACCGCCTGGATCGCCAGGCTTCAGGGATCGTGGTCTTCTCGGTGGACGAGCCGGGCGTGAGTGCAGGCGAGCTTCAGCGCACGCTGGAGGCGGGAGACAAACGGTATCTCGCGCTGGTGCGCGGGGTGGTTCGCGTGGAGCACACCCTGATCAACCGCGCGATGCGGGATGAGCGCGGCGTGGAGCAGGAGGCGAGCTCGGAGCTCTGGTGCCGCCGGCGGTGCGCCGAGCCGCGCTGCTCGCTCGTCGAAGTACGACCTTTTACCGGTCGTTATCACCAGGTTCGGCGTCACGTGCGCGATCTCGGCCATCCGGTGCTCGGCGACAACGAGCACGGCGACTATCGGGTGAACCGGGAGTGGGCGGCGCTGGGCCTCCGCCGGCTCGCCCTTCACGCGTGGCACCTGGATGTGGAGATCGGCGGCGAGCGACTTCGGATAGAGTGCCCTTTGTACCCAGATCTCCGGGATCTCGTCGCCACACTGCGGTGGCAGGAGCCGCCCGACGAGGTGATGCTTCCTTCAACCGCGCCCCTCATTCCACCGCGCGCCCCCGAGGACGCATGATTCGTACGATCCTGGTTGCCGTCGATGACAGCGACGGCTCTCGCCGTGCAGCGGACTTCGCGCACGATCTGGCGCTTCAAACTGGCGCGCACCTCACGCTCCTGCTGTGTATCGAGCCCCCCGGCATGGTGCCCTTTGGCGCGCTGGACAGCTTCTTGATGGCGCCGCAGCAGCCGTCACCGGAGCGGGTGGACCGCACGCGCGTGTTGATGGCCGAGCAGCTGAAGGCGCTTCCGCCGGAGCGGGTGGACACACGGGTGGAGACAGGGCCCGCTGCCGAGGTGATCTGCACCACCGCCGAGGCGATCTCCGCTGACCTCATCGTGCTGGGCGCGCGCGGCACCAGCAGCCTCGGGCGCTGGCTCCTCGGGTCGGTCAGCGAGCGGGTGCTCCGCCACGCCGGTCGGCCGGTCACCGTGGTGCATTGACTGAGATGACCCCAGCAGAAATGCTGTCGTCGCCCTGGTGAGCTACGGTCCTCAGATGTCGCTCCCCACCGAGCTGCTCCACGCCGACGCGCTCTATCAACGCCTCCTCGCCGAGATCCCCTTTCCCCGCTACCTCAACCCCCTCAACGGGAGCGAGGCAAGACGCGCGTTTTTTCAGGGTGCGGAAGCCCCACCCTTCCAATATGCAACCGCCGACCTCGACGAGGTGGGCGTGCTCCTCCGCGCGACACCGGTTCCGACGAGCCACCCCTTCGGGCCGCTCGTCCAGCAGGCATTTGATGGCTTGATCCTGCTCTGTGAGGCCCTGATGGACCGCAGCGGGGAACGATTCGACCGCATCAACCTCGCCGCCGACTGGTATCCGCGCCCCGAGGACCTGCGCGAGGACATCCCGGATCCGGATCCTGCTCCGGATACGCCGATGATCCCGGCGGGCGAGATGATGCTCGTGCTCCAACGCGCCATGCGTCGCTGGGGCCTGGACGACTGGCGGATCGAGCTCGATCCGGTCATGAGCTCGCGCATCATGGTCGAGTCGTCCAAGCGGCTGATCCACGTCAACCCGGTAGCGCACTTTCGCCGCAGCGATCTGCGGGGCATGGTGGCGCACGAGATCGGGGTCCACGGGTTGCGCGCGGCCGCGGGAATGACTCAGCCCCTCCTCCTTTTTGGAACAGGACTCCCCGGGGCCGGCACCACCGAGGAGGGCCTGGCGATCTGTTCGGAGGAGCGGGTCGGCGCGTTGGGGGAGGGATTTGAGCGACGTCAGCTCGCGCTCCACCGGGCGGTGATGCACGCGCGTAGCGCGGGTTTCCGGGAGGTGTACGCCGAGACCAGCAAGGAGGTGGGTGCGGGGGTGGCCTACAGCATTTGCGCCAGGATCAAACGAGGTCTTGGCGACGCCGGGCTCGCCGGCGTCTACGCCAAGGACACCGTCTACCTGCGCGGCTACCGGGATGTGAGCCGCTGGCTGGCCGCCGGTGGCGACCTCAGCTGGCTCTACACCGGAAAAGTGGGGATCTCCCATCCGATCGGCGACTGGATCGCCGAAGGGCTCCTTCGGCCAGGCGTCGCGCCAGGCTTCTGGAGCGCCGCCGACCCGGGCGCGGAGATCGACGGCATCGCGGCCTGAGCGCCTGAGCCAGCGGTTCCGCCCGCTGGCCTCGTGTACGCTTGACGCGGCGAGGGGGCACGATTAGACGGCCCCGCCTTCACACGGGAGCGGGTATGGCCAAGAAAGGACAGGGCCGGGTTGTGATTCACCTCGAGTGTACGACCTGTCGGGAAAGCGGCATTCCGGGCGTCAGCCGGTACAGCACGCAGAAGAACAAGAAGAACACCTCAGCGCGTATTGAGCTGAACAAGTACTGCCGCTTCGAGCGCAAGCAGACCAAGCACAAGGAAACCAAGTAACTCCTTGATCTTTCCTGGGTGGGTGCGTCGCGTCCGCGTGCGCCCGCCTCTCGGACGCCAACGTGTGGGAGAACGATGCGGTCGATGACCCCGCGTGGGCTTCTGCTCGCGTTGGTTCTGCTGTTCAGCGGCTGCCCGGGCCGCGGACCGACCGCGACACCCGCGCTCGATCCGCTCGCCGCGCTCGAGCGGGCACGGCAGGAGAGCTGGGTCCGCCCGGTGCTGGGCACCTTCTCGATCCGCCTCGAGCTGCCCGACCGTAAGATCGGCGCGTCGGGCCTCCTCATCCTGGCGCCGCCCAACCGCTTTCGGCTGGAGCTGCGTGGCCCGGTCGGCGGTCCTGCGCTCGTGGTCGTGAGCGATGGCCAGATGCTCGACGTCTGGCTCGCGTCGAGCAACACCGTGTGGCACGCGGCTGAGGCTGAGCCGCTCCTGCGCGGGCTGACGGGCGAGCTGTTCGGTTTGGACGCGGTGGTTTCGCTCCTGGGTGGACGGCTGCCGGCATCGGACGCCTGGGTGGCCGGGCCGACCGGCCTCACGCTCACGACGCCGCAGGGCGTCATTGCCACGGTCGTGCTCGACCAGCGCGGAGCCCACCTGATGGGGGTCGAGGCGAAAGATCGCGAAGGAGGCGTGCTCCTCCGGGCCGACCTCGTGCCCGGCCGCGACTACCCTGACCGGCTCGCGCTCCAGATCCCCACGCTCGGGGGGGGCGCCGAGCTCGAATTCGACGCCTGGGAGGCTTATGAGCCCGAGGACGTCGTGTTCCGAATCGCCACCCCGCCGTCCCCGACGGTCGTGGACGCCGGCAGCTTGCTGCTCCCCGGCGCGTCACCGGAGGGCACTGACGGGCCCTGAGGGCCTCACAGGCCTCTAACAACCCGAAAACCTCAACTATCCCCGGAATTTCTCGGGGCGGCGCGGCGACGTGGCGATTCGCCGCTTGGCGGGCGGAGGGCTTGGGAGTATGGTCGTGTGGTCCTGGGAGTTTCCATGCTGTTCGCCCTCGCCCTGGCCTGCGCTCCGGCCGCGATTGACCTCGGAAAAACCTCCGCTACCGGCACGGACCCGACCGGCACCGGCGACAGCTCGCCCCCCACGGACACGACTCCGACCACGGAGACCACCGAGACCACCGAGACCACCGAGACCACCGAGACCACCGAGACCACCGAGGACGAGGTGAGCGGCGACTACATCGGCTGGATGGAGGCGGGCATCTACACCGGCGGCTGGGGCGACATCGAGTGTTCGGGCGAGGTGCTCTTCTCGATCGACGAGGACGGCGTCCTGGCCGGAGAGGCCCTGTGTGACACGGGATGGACGGCGTTCGCCGGGCCGCTCGACGGTAAGGCGGAGGACGGCGTGATCGCGGCCGAGTGGCAGCTCGATCTCTGGGGTCAGGTCTATCCGCTCGCGGTCCAAGGCGACGTTGCCGACGGCTACGCTACGCTCTACCTCGACCAGGACCTCGACTGGGTCGTGGTGTCCGGCGAAATCGAAGCCGCCCGGGAGTAGCGGGGCGCGTCGGGAGCCCCGCGCCAGGCGTCAACGATCGAGGTGACCGACGTCCGAGTCGCCCATCTCGACTTTGCGATCGGGGAAGTAGGTCTTCCAGCGGTCATTGACCTTCGCGGCGGTGTCGGGATCGCAGAAGAGCTCTTTGGGATAGCTTGGCTTCATCCTGGCATCCAGCAGGATCGGCCCCTCGAACACCAGGTGGTTTCGCGACACCCGACGGCGGCCGTACAGGTCGGCCGCCGGCTCGAAACGCGTGAACGCCGTCCACAAAAAGCGTGCGTCCGACCGGACGGTCTCTGCGGCGTTGTCGACCAGCACCACGAGCGGCCAGCCCTCGAAGGCACCGTCGAGCCGCGTCGCCACCGTCGGCTCGTTCGTATACGAGGGGACCTCCACCACCAGGCAGCCGCCGCAGTACACCTCGACCCGGCGCACCCCGACAGGCAACGCCCCCGACCATATCCTTGGCAGGGTGCGTACCGGCTCGCCCACACCGAGCATGACGCCCTTTGAACCTTCGTTCACCGCGGGACCGGCATAGTCGAGCGTGTCCATCGACAGGTTGGAGAAGATGTAGAGATCCGTCTCCGGCCGGAACCGGGCCAGGAGCGTCTCCAACACAAGCTTGAAGTTCTTGAGATCGACCGGTTCGGACAGGAGGATCAGGAACTTGGTGAGGGAGAGCTGGCCTTCGCCGAGGATCCGGAAGGCCGATGCCATCGCCTCTCGTTGGTAACGTTCCCGCACCACCGCGGCCGAGAGGGCGTGGTAGCCGGTCTCGCCGTAGGACCAGAGATCCCGCACCGCGGGCATGACGATCGGGAAGAGGGGAGAGAGCAGCTCCTGGAGCCAGTCTCCGAGAAAGAAATCCTCCTGCCTCGGTTTTCCGACCACCGTGGCCGTGAGGATAGCGTCCGGACGATGAAAGACCTGATCGACGTCAATCACCGGATAATCATGTTTGAGCGAATAATATCCGTAGTGATCCCCGAAGGGACCCTCCGGCACCCGCAGCCTGGGCGGGACCCGGCCCACCACGGCCACCTCGGCGTCACCCACCAGCGGGATGGGCCCGGCGGGGTTCGCCGCCAGCGCGAGCCGTTCGCCGACCAGGAGCGAAGCGAGGAGCAGCTCGGGCACGTTCTCAGGCAGGGGCGCGATCGCCGACGCGATCAGGCCAGGTGGACCGCCGATATAGAGGTTGACGGGTAGTGATTCGCCACGCGCCTCCGCGACGTGGTGGTGGAATCCCCCGCCCTTGCCGATCTGCCAATGGATGCCCGTACGGGCGGGGCCGTGGCGCTGGATTCGGTACATCCCCAGATTCGAGGAACCATTATCAGGGTGCTGCGTGTGGACCAGGGGCAGGGTGACAAAAGAGCCGCCATCTTCGGGCCAACAGTGGAGCAGCGGGAGTTCCTGGAGGGCGGGCGCCGGCTGCCGAGCGCCAAGCACGGGCGCGTGGTCCACGTGCCGCATTCCCACGGACAGGGCGTTCATGAAAAAGTTACGCTTCCCCCAGAGCTTGCCGAGGGTGGGCGGCACGAGCTCGTGAACGAGGCTGGCGGCTTCGTGTACAAACCGGGTGCCGGACTCGCCAAATGCAAGGTCTACTCTGCGTTTCGTGCCAAAGAGATTGGTCACCAGCGGGAACTTCGAACCGCCCGGCCGCCGGAACAGGAGCGCCGGCCCGCCCGCCGCGATGACCCGGCGGTGCACCTCGGCGATCTCGAGGTGGGTGTCCACCTCGACGTCGATCTCCACCAACTCCCCTTCCGCGCGGAGCCGCTCCAACCAAACTCGAAGGTCCTTCATGCCAGGCCACGTAGCCCGCGGGCGGGCCCCGCGGCGCGCCGAAGCACCACGCTCACCAGCCCCGAACAGAGCCCGATAAGCAGAATATTTCCAACGTGAGACCACCATAACGGGCTGTCGTGCGGGAGCAGCCCCGGGTAAGGCCGCCAGGCGATGTTGACGTTCAACCCAGGATCCACCAGCCTGCCCAGCATCACGCCCAGGCTCCACAAGCCGAGCGCAAAGAGGGGCGTCCAACCGGGTACGCTACGCCAAAGCGGCAGGATCAGGGCGGAGGTCCCAAGGTGAAGCCCCACCGAAGTCCACGTGGTGCCGACGGTCAGCACCTCAACGAGCCAGGCGGGCAGGCCGTTCGCGAGGTGAAACACCGCCGCAGCCGCCGCCCCGCGCGACCAGCCCACCAGGAGCGCGACCGCCGCGAAGGCTGACGCAAGGTGGCACGCCCACAACATCTCGGGCAGGAGCCCGGAGCCCAGCTTGTGCGCCGTGTGCCAGCCGAGGAGCAGCACGAGGCCGCCCGCCCACACGACCCCCCAACGCCCCAACTCGTGCGTGCTGCCCCCGGCCACTCAACTGCCGGCGCGGCGCTCGACGAGCGCGTAGAGCACGTGGGGATTGTCCACACTCGCGAACTCTGGGCCTTCGAGCACGCCCATGTGCGTGTGCAAGTTGAGTCGCCCACCGGCATCTACCCGCAAGGCGACCACCTCCGACCAGGGCACCGGCGCGCCAAACCCACGGATCCCGCCCTGTTCGAGCACGATCTCCCCAAAAGGGATGGACTCGCCGCGAGCGAGGGCCGCCGAGCGGTGGGGGATCCAGGTCAAGGCAGTGAGCTTCTCGATCTCGGCGACGATCTCGGGGAGGCGCGGGAGGTCCTCCAGCGTGATGCTGCTTTGATCGTCTCGAATCAGCACGCAGCGCAGCGGCGACTCGCGCACCGCGCGAAACTGCACCCGGTCGGGGCTGCGTCGGTAAGCGACGACGCGGGACCAGGGGAACACCCGCCGCTCCTGGCCGAGCCGCCACTCCACGCCGCGCTGGTAGACCAGCACCCGCTCCCGCTCGCCGGCCAGATGGCGCACAGCTACGGTCAACACCGCGGCAAAAACCAGGATTCCCGCAGCGACAACCGCCGCGATGCCAACCAGGAGCATCCAGTCATCGACCCGGCCGGTGCCGACCCCAGCGAGGCAGGCCCCGCCACACAGGGTCACTACCGCCCCCGTAGCCACGGTCGCCACGAGGGTTACCAGGTGCTGCCGGGGGAGGAGCCGCGTCTCGTTCAGCAGTCGTGGCCCGAGATCCATGCCGGCGGCTTATCACCCCAACAGGGCCTCGATCTCCGTGATGAGCATGTGCGTGTCGGAGTGGCCCATAGGCGCCGGCCGCGGCTCCCTGAGGCGCCGAGAGAAGCTGAGCCCACGGTCTTCACCGACGGCCCCATCACCGCGCGCCTCCAAGAAGGCGACGAGGGAGGGCGCCTCGGGAAAGTGCCTCCGTTCCTCAAATACGATGGGGGTGCCCGCGAGGGCGGCCTCGACCACGATGCCGTAGCCCGGCTTGGTGTACACGAGGTCGGCTCCGGCGACAAGTGAAGGAAATACCTCGTTCTCCGCCCAGATCACGTCTTCTCGCACGAGCGGGGTCAGCGGCGGCGCCAGCACGTAGCGCACCCCGGGAAGGCGGGGCAGGCGGGCGTCGAGATCCATGAGGCCAAAGCCACCAAAACACACCAGGATCCCCCGCTCTTCCGGACCCACGAGCCGCCGCGGCGGCGCCCGACGGCCGAGCAGCCCGCCGGGCCGCACCGTAACAAAGCCGAACATGCCGGGACCCGGCTCGAGCGCGATAGCCGGGTGGGGCGCCTGCCACTCCGCAAACCGCGCCGCCAGATCCTGGAGCGCAGGATAATGCCGGTAAATCCATGCCCAATCGAAGTTGCCCATCGCGAGCGCCGGCACGCCGATCCGACGCGCTGCCTCGAGCCCGACGGGCGCCACATCGACGATCACCCCCGCGAGGTCCGGCTCACTGGCCAGCTTCTCCGCCAGCTTCTCCACCTGCGTTTGGGTTGCCAGAGCGGCCGCGCGCTCCGCGGTACGTTCGGGGGCCTCGTGCAGGCTGTCCTGCTGGACTACGCCGACGTCCAACAGCCAGGGTTCTACCTCAAATCCAGCCTCCTCGGGCACGCTCCCGAGGAGCGCGGGGCCGGCTCCGGTATAGAGCACCACCCGATAGCCCCGCGCGACCAGCCGCGGAGCAAGCGCGAGCTGTCGCGCGGTATGGCCAAAACCATGGGCCGAGCACAAGATCGCCAGGGTCTTGCGGCGGCGCTCCAAGCGCTACAACCGTCGGCGCGGCCGCCGCGTCGCGCCAGGAGAGCTGCCGGCGCCGGGTGACGCCGGGCCGCGAGAGAGCGGCGCCTGGCTACCGGCCCGGTCGAGGTCGCTGTGGGGCTGCGGCTGAGGCTCTTCCCCCAGGTCGATCGGGCGATTGTTGAGGGAGCCGTCTCCCGGGCTGGAGAGGCGAGGCTGCTTGAGGATCGGCGGCATAGGTCCCCCTAGCCCGCGCGCGCCTGGGTGACCACGGAGGGCGCCGAAGTGAGCGTGGCCCTGGAGCGAAGTCGCGCGGCGGTCCAACCGGCGCCGGCGCCGTGCGCACGCTCCGGGTTAGCTGCCGAACCGATGGAAAATGCCCAAGCTTCCTTTCGCCGCTGGCTCCTGCCCGCTGGCGCCGCGGCCATAGCCGCGATCGCCGGCCTGGTGTTGGGGCCGATTGGACGTGACGACTCGCACCTCGGCCGCGCCGTGCTCGCCGCCCTGGCGGTGCTGCTGCTCGCCTTGCGCGCCGCGGTCCCCGCCCAGCTTCGGCGGGGTTGCCACGCGGCCCTGGTCGCGCTCGCGGTCACCGGCTGGCTCAACTACTACCAGTTTGATGCCCGCGTGGTGGGCGGCATCAACGACTACACCGACGTCGCGTACTACTACACCAACAGCAAGTACCTTGACGAGCTCGGTTACGATGGCTTGTACGCCGGTATGTTGCTGTGCGACGACGAGCGCGGCGCGCCCCGTACCCGCCACATCGCGACCATCCGCGACCTGCGTAACGACCAACTGATCCGCACGGCCGAGGGTGTGCTCCACGGCCGGGTGCTCAAGAGGAGCTTCACGCCCGAGCGTTGGGACGCGTTCTGCCACGACAGCGTCTTCTTCCTCGACCGTATCGGAAAAAAGAGCCTCGCGGAAAACTTCTTCGTCGATCACGGCTACAACCCGCCGCCCACATGGACGCTGTTTGGGGGCAACCTCGCCGCACGGGTGGCGGTGGAGCAGGTGGTGTGGGTGTGCCGCGTCGACATGCTGCTGATCGCGGCGATGTTGGGCGTGATCGGCTGGGCTTTCGGCACCGAGGTAGGGCTGTGGGCCTCGCTGTTCTACGCGGTGACCTTCAGCGGGCGTTGGCCGATCCTCGGTATGGCGATCCTGCGGTTTGACTGGGTGGCGGCGTTGGCTGTCGGCTACGCGCTCTATTACCGGCAGCGGCTCGGGACCGCCGCCGCGATGATGGCCTTTGCAGCCTGGAATCGCGTGTTCCCCGCGATCTTCTTCTGGGGTTGGTTGGTGGACGCGGTGAGGGCGACAGCGCGCGAAGGCCGGATTCCCAGGCCACACCTACGTTTTGTGGCAGTGGCCACCCTGGTGTCTGCCCTCATGGTGGGCGGCGCGGCGCTCCAGTACGGGCCTCAGACCCTCGCGGACAGCGCCCACCATCTTCGGCTTCATAACCAGAGCTTCAGCTCCCACCGGGTCGGTCTGGCGGCAGTGATGGTCTACCGCGGGGAAACGACACGGGAGGAGATCAATCAGCACGGCGGGATGTCGCTCAAGGAGCGACAGGTGCAGGCGATGATGCCCTGGCTTCGAGGCCTCGCCGTGCTGCTCCTGGCGTTCATCGCGGCGTACGGGTGGAAGACCGGCAAACCCGGCTATGAGCTGATCCCGCTCCTGGTGCTGCCGCTCTATTGTGCCACCACGCCCCAGGTGAACTACTACAACTTCCGCGTGCTCCTGGTCTGTTGGCACGGCCTCCACCTCGACCGGCGCAGCCACCGTTGGATGCTGGCCCTCCTGTTCGTCGTGGAGGTGGTGGCCCAAACGAGCCACGTAGCCGGGCTCGACCGCTACACGGTCAACACATGGAGCTCCATCGTGCTGGGCGTCTATCTGTTGGTGTTGGCGAGCTGGATGGGTATGGAGATGAAAAGGAGCCCGATCACGGCGTCTTGAGGGGACTGGACCCGGGGCGCTCCTGACGGCCAATCAGCAGGGGAGAACACCGGCAACCACGGGTCTCGTCAGCCACCTACGGAGGAAACTCGTGCACCATGCTCACGCGGGCGTTGAGGAAATCGGGCGGCGGGAGGAGCCCGAGCAGCGGCTCGTACGGAACACTCGCGGTGAGCGTGATCACGTTGGCGTCCCCTGAGGCCGTCATGCCGAACTCGATCTCGAGCTCCGTGGTGCTGATCGCCATCCCGTCGAGCAGATCCTCCAGCTCCGCCTTCGCGACGCCCTCGGGATCGTTCTCGGTGGCCGTCATCGACGCGACCCGGACCGCGGCACGACCCGCGTCCATCATCGCCGATTGTTGATAGAAGAACCAGCCATAGTCCAGGACTCCCGTGGTGATCACCACCACGGGAATCACGAGAAAGGCAAACTCGATCGCAGCCGCGCCCCGACGATTCCGCAACAACGATGTTCCCATGTCTGCCCTCAGGTGCGTGTTCTATCTAGCTCCCACCACCTACGCCCCGGT
>CANKTH010000073.1 GCA_947486185.1 Deltaproteobacteria bacterium | reverse complement strand
GGGTCGGGGCGGGCTCGATGGTCGGCGGGTCGCCGCCGATCTCGGTCACGACCACGGGCTCGGGCGGCGGCGCGGCGTCTCGGCCGAAGTAGAGGTATCCCACGATGCCGATGACCACGATCGCCGCGAACACCGCCGCGCCCATCATCAACACCCGCAGCATGAAGGGCGCCCCCCCATCTGGGTCGACGTCCTCCACCTCCGGGCGGCGGTCAGGGGCGCCGTATTCCACCGGGGGAAGCACGAGGGGAGTGGCCGTCATCACCGGAGAAGGCCCCAGATCGGGGCGAGGCGGAGGCGGGGGCGGAGGTGCCGCCGCTCGAGCCGGCATTCGGCCACTGATGTCGACCTCGGTGTCGGCCGACGGCGCGGGGATGGTGCCGATGTCGACGTCGTCGGGATTCGCCATCAAAGGGGGGAGCACCGGCCCCAGCTCCTGCCCCGGGCGAGGCCGCGGACGCGAGGTGATTTTGGGTGTACTCCTGCCCAGAGGCTGAAGATCGACGGACGAGACCTCGGGGGTGTCGCTGTGGGTGGCGCGCCCGCCCCGGTCGTCCACCGCCCGCTCCGGGGCGTCGATGCCCTCCACCTCGGTCGGATCCGTGGTGCCGTCCCCGAGCCCCTCGTCCATCGGCACCACATCGAGATCCCGACCCAGGTTGGTACGATCCCGACGACGGGCGCCGCCGCCCGCGTGGAGCGCCTCGGCCGCGTTGAAGAACGTCTCCAAATCCTGGCGATCTCCGGCCTGCTGCCACCGGAGTCCGTGGAGCGAGAGGAGGTCGCTCCGAACCACCCGCTGCTCGAGGATCCAGCGCTGGAGCATGGCCAGATCGGGTACTTCGTAGATAACACCCTGTGTTTGTAGGAGCCGGACCGGCTCCCCCGGAGACACCTTGGCGACCCGGTTGCCCAGCCGCGAAGGGGGCTCGCCCGTGCTCACCGCCGGCCGGTTGGCGGCCGCCGAGCCGCCGCCGAGCTCGACCGAAAAGACGTAGCTACAGTTCGAACACCGGAACTTCATCGCCCGCACGTTGCGGGCTCGGGGTGCAGAGGGCGGGTCGATCTGGTACCGACTCGCACAGCGTGGACAGGTGATCTCCAATTTCAGCCCCCGTTCAGCGCCTTTAGCTGCTTTTCAATCTCCGCGTCACCGGGACTGGATTTGAGATAGGTGGTCCAAGCCGTAATTGCGCCGGCGTTATCACCTAGATCGCGGAGCACGTAGCCGAGCGTCTTGTATGCCTCACTCGACCCGAGCCGGGTGGCGCTCTTGAGCGCCCCCACCGCCTCGTCGAGATTACCGGACTTGTAGAGCGCATTTCCGAGCTTGGCCGCGTAGTTTGCGTTCTTGGGTTCGGCGGCCGCCGCCTTCGCGTAAGCTTTGGCCGCGGACCCCCAGTCTCCGCTCCGCGCCGCTTGATCACCGACCTGAGCGTGATCACCCGAAGTCGACGCCTTGGGCGCGCTGGGGGGGGGGGAGGACCCACCCGACGGCCCCTTCCCCGGGTTGGTGGGGGTCTGCGTGCCGGCACCCTGAGGCGGAGCGATCGGCTTGCGGAGGTCTTCCGGACGTTGAACCACCGGCTCATCCACGATGTTCAGGCCCGGGGGTAGCGACTTCGGGGTCTCGACGGCGCGGGTCGTTGGGTCGACCCCGGTAGACGCTCCGGGCCGCGGGGCCGGCGTCTTGGTGGTCACAGGCCGGGAGCCCTGCATCGACCACCAGATCCCCCCAGCCACCACCAGAGCGATCAGCAACAACGCCACCCAAATCTGGGCGGACCGGCTCTCGGGGGGCTTGACCGGCACCGTGCTCGTCGTGCGCCCCGACTTCTGCCGATTACCGTCTTTACTAAGCTTCTTGGTCTGCCTCAGCGGCGCGTAGGGATCGCTGTCCGGCCCGAGCGAGCTCAGCGGCGTAGGCGGGATGGTACGCGCCGGCTGCGGAGGGCCCTGCTCGTCCGCGGGACGGGAGGCCTGCTCCGAGGTGAGGCGATCGTAGGTCTCCACAAAAAAGACGTCAAGATCAGGAATATCGCCGATCGCGCGCCAGTCCCGGCCGTTGTACGAGATGTTGTCCGAGGGCGTCACCCGCCCGTCGGCGATGTACTTCCGCAAGGTCTTGAGGTCGGAGAAGTCGTAGGTGAGGCCGATCTTGACCTTCACCTTCCAGTGCATCACGCCAACTTTTCGGAAATCGAGGGTTGGCGCGCGGGCGGCGGCGTCAGCGACGCTCACGCCGCTCGACGCTGCGGGCACGCCGACCTCGTAGGGATCCGAAACCGGTGCGCCCGTGGCCCTCACGAAAACGCCGCTCACGCTCTCGTCTGCGGCGGGCTCTGGGGTGGTGCTGGGGGCCGGACGAGGGGGGAGCGGCGATTCGGGGGCCCGCCCAATCGGACGCCCCGGGTTGATGGGCGTCGGCTCCGGCGCGCGCGGCGGCGACACGCTCGGGGTCGGAGCAGGCGGCCGACCGTACATTTCTACGGATGGCCGCGGAGCGGGCGGCGTAGAGACACCCGTAAGGTTGCGGGTCTCAGGGGGTTTGACGACCGGGCTCCGCGGCTCGGCCCAATCCCCGTCGTCCTCGCTCGGCGCCGGGGGGGGTGCCCCCGTCGGGAAGACGCCCGTGACGCCAGCGCCGTCGGGACGCCGCAGCGCGGTACCGACTCGCGTGGGCTCCTCGTTGGCCCAATCCTCCATACCTATCGGCTTTATACCAGGCTTTTGAGCGTCAGGCTTGGCCGCGTAGACCACAAACTGGTGCTTACACTTCGGGCACGTGATGCGCGCACCGCGGCCCGAGACCTTGCCGTCATCAACCTTGTAGCGGGAACTGCAACTCTCACAAGTGACAATCAACGATGAGCCTCCTCATAGGAGCACCTCCAGGCCGGCCGTGAGCGCGAAGACCGTGCGGGGCCCGTGGTCGTGGAAGTGTATCGTGAGCTTGGGGTTTGAGGGGATTCCGTCTCGCCTGGAGATCGTACCTGAACCCAGCGTCGGATGGTATACCTCCGTTCCCGCCTGGAAGACCTCCATACTCTCAGGAACGAGCGTACGGCCCGGACGCGGGGCGCGTGGAGGCGCAGGGGCCGGCGCGCGTGGCGCCCAGGGTCGCTGAGCAGCCCTGGCTGAGCCCCCCCAGCTCGGTGGCGGGGTCGGCGCGGAGGGCGGGCGTCGGGGCGGCGCGCTGGCGCGACCGAATGCTTCCGCCGGGATCTCCGCCAGGAACCTGGACGGGAGCGCCGGCTGGCTCCAGCCCTCTGGGCTCCGCTTCATACGCGGATAGCTCAAGAAGAGGAGATCCCGCGCCCGGGTGAGCGCGACGTATGCGAGCCGGCGCTCTTCGGCGATCTCCGAATCACGCTCGCTGCGCGCGTGTGGAAAGGTCTTCTCGCAGAGCCCGACGACAAAGACCACAGGAAATTCCAAGCCTTTAGCAAGGTGTGCCGTGAGCATCGTCACGGCGCCGCGACCTTCGTCGGGGAGCTCATCCGCCTGACCGGCGAGGGCGGACTGGTCGAGGAACGCCTGAAGGTCCTCCACCGGACTCTGGGTTGGCACCACCGCCGCGGCCGCGGCGACCAGGGCGTCCAGGTTCTCCAACCGCCCGCGGGCCTCATCGGTGTCTTCCGCTACCCACATCGCGCGGTAGCCGGTGTCGTTACACGCAGCCTGCACGAGCGTGCCGAGGTTGACCGTGCCGCAGAGCTCGGCAATACGGTCGATCACGGCCAGGAATCCCGCGAGCTTGTCAGTCCGCCCGCCGCCGATGCCGACGCGGGCACGGATCGCCTCGAGCACGGGCACACCCGCCTCGCGCGCCTCGACGAACAGGCCCTCAACCGTCTTGTCGCCGATCCCGCGCGCCGGGGTGTTGACCACCCGCAGCAATGCGACGTCGTCGGTGGGGTTCATCGCGAGGCGCAAGTATGCGAGCACATCCCGAATCTCCTGGCGCGCATAGAACTTACGCCCGCCGACGAGCACGTAGGGGATTCCCGCATCCGCCATGGCCTGCTCAAAGGGGCGGCTCTGGGCGTTGGTACGGTAGATGATCGCGATGTCGGCTGGGCGCCGCGTGACCAAGAGGCGGTCGATCTCCGCGCGGACCAGCTCAGCCTCGTGATTGTCGTCCGCCGCCGTCAAGAGGCGGAGTGGCTCACCGACCTCCGACTCCGTCCACAGCGTCTTCTCCTTTCGGGCGAGGTTGTGCCGCACAAGCCCAGAGGCCGCGCGCAAGATGTTCTGGGTGCTCCGGTAGTTTCGCTCGAGCCGCACGACCGTCGCCGCGGGAAAGTCCTTCTCAAAATCAAGGATGTTTCGGATGTCCGCGCCGCGGAAGGAGTAGATCGACTGGTCGTCGTCGCCCACCACCGCCAGGTTCTGGTGCTCTTGTACCAGAGCTTTGACCATGCGGTACTGGCCGATGTTGGTGTCCTGGTACTCGTCCACCAGCACGTATTTGAACTGCCGCTGCCAGCGCTCCGCCACCGTCGGGTGAGCCTCGAGCAGCTCCACCACCTTGCCGATCAGGTCGTTGAAATCCAGGGCATTCGCCGCTTTCAGCCTGAGCTCGTAGCGGCGGTACACCTCCGGCATCGGGTCGCTCCGCGGCGCAACCACCTCAGCGGGCGGGATCATCCCGTTCTTGGCGCGGTCGATTCGTGACCGAAGCTGCGCCGGCGGGTAGTCCTTGGGGCTGATCCGCAGGTCGCTCTCCTGGTAGATCGTCTTGATCACCCGGAGTTGGTCGTCGTCGTCGTAGACCACGAAATCCCGGCGCCAACCCAGCGGCTCGATGGACTGGCGCAGGATCCGCGCGCAGACCGCGTGGAAGGTGCCGATCCACACCTGTCGGGCGGCCTCCCCCACGAGGCGCTCGACGCGCTCACGCATCTCCCCCGCCGCCTTGTTGGTGAAGGTCACCGCGAGGATGTTCCAGGGCCGAAGGTCCCGCTCGTCGAGCAGCGCGCCGACGCGACGCGTGAGGACACGCGTCTTGCCGGAGCCGGCACCCGCGAGGATCAGGAGCGGACCGTCCAGGGTGCTCACCGCGCGCGCCTGCTCGGGGTTGAGGCCTTCGGTAAATCGGCTCACGAGCGGCCCTCGCCGCGGTATCGCGCACGGAGCCGCTCGGCGCGATCAGGGAGCACCTTCAGCGGGGGACGGGCGACGGCGATCGCGCCGTCGGCGACGTCCTGATCCACAACGGTGCCCGCCCCTATGATAGCCCCGTCCCCTACCCTCACCGGCGCTACGAGGGCGGTGTTGGAGCCGATGAACGCGCCCGCGCCGATATGTGTACGATGTTTACGAAAACCGTCGTAGTTGCAGGTGATCGTGCCCGCGCCGATGTTGGCGCCGGCGCCGATCTCGGCGTCACCCAGGTAGCTGAGGTGGCTCGCCTGGGCCCCAACGCGCAGCGTGCTGTTCTTGATCTCAACGAAATTCCCTACCTTGCAGCCAGCTTCAAGCCGAGTCCCGGGCCTGAGACGCGCCATCGGGCCCACCTTGACCCCCTCCCCTACATGCGCACCCTCAACGACCGAGCCAGGGAGGATCACCGCCCCCGAGGCGACAAAACTGTCGGTCACCACCGTGTTGGCCCCGATCCGGCCGTAGACCTCGCTGCGGCCCCCGACCGTGGCGCCGGAGCCCACCGCGGCGTCGGGGTGGAGCACAACCTCAGCGCCGACCTCGGCGTGGTCCAGATCCTCGAAGTCCACCCCGGACAGCGCCCAGGCCCGGTTGATCCGCCGTCGAAGCGACGTTCTGGCATCCGCCAACGCCGCCCGGTCATTCACCCCGACGAGCTCCGCGGGATCGAGTCCGGAGACCACCGTGGCCTCCCGATCCACAAGATCGGTGATATAAAACTCGTTCTTCGGCGGATGCGGCTGAAGGAGCGGCAACCGAGCGCGCAGCAAGGCCGCATCAAGCACGTAGATGCCGGCGTTCACCTCACGGATCTGCCGCTCGGCCGGGCTACACTCCGCTTCTTCGACGATCCGCGTGCCGCCCTCTCGGACGATGCGGCCATAGCCGAAAGGCTGAAGCGCCTCAAACGAAGCAACCGTGACACCTTCCCGCCAGCCGTCCAGCACCCGCTTGAGCGACGCGGTGGCCAGGAGCGGGGTGTCGCCCGCGGTGATGAGCACCGGCCCCTCGAGGGGTAACGCCGATAACGCGGCGGCCACCGCGTCCCCCGTGCCCCGTGGCGCCTCCTGACGCACAAAACGGACGCCGGGCCCCCCCACGGCGGCCCGCACCGCTTCGTCCTGGTAGTGTACGACCACGATGATCTCGTGGACCAAGGGGCGTAAAGCCTCAATCACCCAACCAACCATCGGCCGGCCACAGAGGGGATGTAGCACCTTGGCGAGGGGCGAGCGCATCCGCGTGCCGAGCCCGGCAGCGAGCACCACGGCGACGGCGGGTCGGGTCTGCATCCCTGGCATGCTACCCCGCTGGCCTCCGCCCTGCACCCGGCGGCTCCGGAGTGCCGAGGCCGCGCACGACCGGTCACGTTTTCCGAGCGCTGCGGTGTCTGACCAGGCACTTGGAGTTCCGATGCTCTCTCGCCTCTGGTCCCTCTCGCTCCTCACCGGCTGCGTCGTGCACGGAGGCGAGTCTTCCTGGTTTTTCGAGGACCCACTCTCGGTCGACGCCCGGCTGTCCAACGGCTCGCTCACCGTGCTGCCGGCTGAGGGCGAGGTCGCGGGGCTGTGGTGGGAGGGCGGCGGCGTCGGCAAACCACCCTCGGTCAACGCCGAAGACGCGCACGTCTCTTTCGACGCCCGCGGGCGCCTCGCAGGCGGCGACCTCCAGATCGAGGTGCCCGCCGGGACCCCCCTCGTGCTGCGCCTCGAACACGGCGAGATTGACGTCGAGCTGACCGCGCCCGCGTCGGTCGACGCCTGCGTCGCGACCGGCGAGCTCTCGCTGAGGCTCCCTGCGGGCGGCTACCACTTCGACCTCGACGTCGCGATTGGCGAGCTCTCAACCGAGGGGCTTTGGGAGGATCCTTCTTCTCCCTATACGATCCGGGCCTGCACCGCGGTGGGCGAGCTGTCCCTGGAGGTCAGCGACGGCGCAACGCCCAACGCCGTGGGGTCGGGAAGATAGTCCCTTCGTGACTGACCTTCAGGCGGATGCACCGGGAGGCGCCGAGCGTAGTGGGCGCCGGCTGGCTACGCTCACCGGGCATGGCGCGTGTCGGGCCCTTCCTCCTCACCGAGCTCATCGCCCGAGGCGGCATGGGCGAGGTCTGGCGCGCCCTGCACACCGGGACCCAGGTGCCGGCCGCGATCAAGCTGCTGCGGGCCGACGCTGAGCGGTGGCGCAGCGCTTTCCGGGCGGAGATCCTGGCGGTGGCGCAGCTGGACCACCCGGGTATCGCCTATGTGTTCGACCACGGTGAGGTCAGCGAGGACGAGGCGAACGCTCCCGAGCGGGCGGCGGAGCTTCGACGTGGCCAGCCATGGATGGCGATGGAGCTGTGTTCGGGTGGCACCCTCCGGGGCTTCTACCCGACCAATTGGAATCAGCTCCGGCGTATCCTGCTCGACGTGCTCGACGGACTCGCCCACGCCCACGCCCACGGGGTGTTGCACCGCGATCTCAAGCCCGAGAATGTGCTGGTGGCCGTGTCGCCGGACCTCTGGCCGGGGCGAAAGCTCGCGGATTTTGGCCTGGCGTTCATGGAGGAGGTGGAAGGCGCGGTGATCGGCACGCCGGCCTACATGGCGCCGGAGCAGTTTCGACGGGCGGCGTACGAATATGGCCCGTGGACCGACCTCTATGCCCTCGGCTGCCTCGCCTGGACCCTGACCACCGGAGCACCGCCCTTCGGTGAAAATCGGCCAGCGAGCGTGCTGGCAGCCGCCCACGCCGAGGTGCCGCCGCCGGCGTTCAGGCCCCGGTTCACGGTGCCTGAGGGCCTCGGCGACTGGATGCTACGGCTCCTCGAAAAGCGGCCCGAGCGGCGGATTCCCCACGCGGCGGACGCGATCGCTGCGCTCATGAACGTAGACGGCTCCCGCCCGCCGGGAGGTCGGCTGCAACAGCAGGCCCCGGGGAGCAGCAGCCGAACCGTGAGTCCCGCCGCGCTCGCCTCGGGCCTCGGGCTCCTGGCTCACCGACGGCCGCCGATGCTTGGCCGACAATTCGAGCGCGAGCGTCTGCTGACCGCCCTGTCGGACGTGGAGCGCGCCTGGGACCTGAGGGTCGTGGTCCTCGAGGGGGCGGCCGGACTGGGGAAGACCCGGCTCGCGGCCTGGCTCGCCGAGCGGGCCGAAGAAGTCGGCGGAGCCACCGTATTGTCGGCGGAGCACCAAGAAGATGATCATGGCGCCTTGGCGCGCCTCCTCGCCCGACACCTGCGTTGTGAGGGCTTGAACCTCGCCGCGGCGGAAGAGCGGATCGGCACCCTGCTGCGCGCGCGCGGCGAGGCAGACCCCGCGGAACGCCACGCGCTGGCCGCCCTGATCGCCCGAGGTGGGACGGCAGAGACCCGGCGTTGGAGCACAGAAGAGCGCCATGCGGCTGTCTGGCGCCACCTGCTTCGACTGGCGGCCGAACGCCCCGTGCTCGTCTGGCTCGACGACATCCACTACGGGGCGGACAGCCTGGTTTTTGTGCAGAACCTCATACAGGCCCGTGAGGCCCACTCCCTGCCGGTGCTCGTGGTGCTCGGCGTCCGGACCGAGACCTTGGCAGACCGCCCCGCCGAAGCGGCCTTGCTGGCGGAGATCCTGAGCTCTCCGGTCGCGCGCCGCATCGAGGTCGGGCCGATGAGCGCGCCCGACATCCTGCTCCTGGCGCGCGAGGGGCTGGGGCTCGACGCCGTGCTCGCGGAGACGCTCAGCAGAAAGTCAGGTGGAAATCCAGCATTCCTGCTGACCGTGCTCCAGGACCAGATTCAGCGCGGCCAGCTCCGCGCCACGCCGGAGGGCGTGGTTCACGTCGGCGGGCAGCTCGACCTGCCCGCGGAGCTACAGGCGGTGTGGTCCGCACGTCTGGATCGCGCGCTCGATCCTGGCCAACAGGGCCGCGACGTCTATGCCGAGCGGCGCGTGCTCGAGGTGGCCGCCGTCCTGGGTGACGACGTGAAGACCGGCGATTGGACCGAAGCTTGCGCCTGGCTCGGCCTCACCATCCCACCCGCGCTCGTGCCGAGCCTCGAGGCCGGCGACCTGATCGTGCGCCAACGCGAAGGATGGGCCTTCTCGAGCACATTGTTACGCGAGTGCCTCGAACAATCGGCGCTCGCAGCGGGGCGGCGTGGCCAGATCCACTTCGCGTGCGCGGAGGTGCTACGGCGCCGGAGCCCGGTCGACGCAGAGGCGCTCGCCGGCCACCTGCTCGGCGCGGCCGCCGATGGGGAGGTAGAACCTTCAGAGATTGAACACGCCGCGGTCATCGCCCTGGAGAGCGCGGCGACTGATCGGGTGATCCGTGGTGAGCCGCGGGTCGCGTTGGAGCTGCTTCGTCGGGCCGAAGCGGTGATGGCTGCGGCGCAAGTGTCGGCGAGCGACGCCCGCTGGGGCGCCTTGTGGTGTACCGCAGGCGACGTCAAACGGGGCGCGGGCCAGTACGAGGCCGCGCGGGTGAGCGCCGCCCGGGCGGTGCGCGCCGCGACACGCCAAGGTTGGATCTCGATCCTGCCGGGTGCGCTCCTGTTGCTGGCCGAGACCACCCGTATGCGCGGCCGGCTGGCCGACGCGGTGGGCACCTACCACCAGGCCCACGCGGCCTACAACGCCCGCGGCGACGCCCAGGGCGCCAGCCGCGCGCTCCTCGGAATGGCGACCCTCGCGGCGGAGATGGGGGAGACCGCACAGTCCCTCCGGCTTTTGCAGCCGCTTTTTGGCACGGAGGGCCGGCTTGGCGCGGACGTGCTCAGGACCCAAGCCGACGCCCAGCGCCGGGCTGGCGAGTTTGTCTCTGCCGAGCTCTGCGCCGAGGAGGCCTACCTCGCGTATCGGCGCCTCGGCCACGTCGGCGGTCAAGCAGCCGCGCTCACGATTCACGCCTCGATCCTCCGTTCTGCAGGCGATCTGCTTGGGGCCGAGCCCCGCGCGGCAGAGGCGCTCCGCCTGTGCGACGCGCGCGGCTCCCGGCACGTGATCTTCCCGCTCATCGCGCTCGGGATCATCCTGGTATCCACTCACCGGACCCAGGACGCCCGCCGGCTCGCTGAGCGCGCGCTGCGCCTGGCCGAAGCCCAGGGGCGCGACGCGCTGTCGGCGGCGGCCCACACCGTGATCCTCGCGGCGATCGCGGGGGGAGAAGACCCGGAGGACCTGGATCATCACCTCATCTCTGCCGCCCGGCTCCTGGAGGCTACCGACACCGTGGACCCGGACCTCGGCGACGTTCTCATCCTCGCGGCCACCGATCTCGGGGACCGGGGCCGGGCCGAGATGGTGTGGCGACTGGCCCGTGCGCAGTGGGCGGCCCTCGGCTGGCGGGCCAAGCTCGCGCTCTGCGACGAGGCGCTCGGGGCCTGAAGGCGCGGTGCCCGGATCAGAATTTGTCTTCGAGATCCATGATCTGTTCCTCCACACCGCCGAGCTTCGACGCGGAGGAGGGCTTCGGCGCGTACGCGTTGGTGGGGCTGGAGGCGTCCATCGCGCGGCGGCGGCTGGTCTCGATGTAGAGCTCCGCCGGGTATTCGACCTGGTAGCTGATCCGGAACTCGCGCTTCTCTTTGGGAAGGAGGGTGAGATCCCAATGGAGCAGGCCCTGAGAGTCGGGCTTCGTGGCCGGAGTGACGCTGATCTGCGAGACCTTGATCTCCTTGTTCTCGGACACCGGCACCCGGTCGGCGAGGGTGAGGGTGGTGGCGGTGGCGCCGAGGTTCTCGACGGTCACGATGAAGGCGATCTGCATCTGGTTGCGGGTCTTCCGGACCAACGAGCTCTGCTGTTTGTCGAGCTCACGCGAGAGCTTGAGGTGGTCCGCGACGCTGAGGAACAGCGCGAACTTCTCCCCCTTGGCTACGAAGTCGAGGTCGGTCATGCCGATGAACGCGCCATCCAAGAACAACGAGACACGGCCGGGCAGGAAGGGTTGGTCGGTGGAGTTGGTCATCGCCAGCGTACGCGCGGCGTTGAGGCTCTGCTCCGGCGCGGCCACGATGCGCTGGACAGACTCCAGTCGCGCGCGGCCGATCGGGAGCCGGACCGGGTGGCCGTCGCCCCGGACACTCCCGGCGGCCTCGGCCCGGAACTGTACGGTCGTGCCCCGGCGCTCCAGGCTCTCGAAGATCTTCACAGTCCGCCCCTGAACCACCTGGAGGTACTCCATGTTGTCGCGGTAGATCTCCTCGAACTTCGAGCTCGTCCGCTCAGCGGAGTTCTGGTGGACCCGGTTCCACAAGCTGCTCTGGCCCTGGAACGCCGTCTCGGCGCGGGTGAAGGAGCTGACCTGGCGGGTCAGCTGGCGCGTCGCGGTGACCGTGTCGCCCAGGGTCAACGCCTCCAACTCGGGGATCCGCACCGACTGGGTGGAGGACTGGGTGGAGAAGGACACCTGGGCGCCGCCCCAGTCCTCGCCGCTCGTCTGGGTGACCGTCGCGTAGGACAGGACTTCGACGCTGCTGTCGGTGCCGGTGCTGGCGCGGAGCTCGTGCATCGGCTCCCAGGTCACGCCGGGCAACATGTAGGTGAGCTCGAGGTTGAGCGACGGCTCGTCCGAGGACTGCAGAGTGACAAAGACGTTGGTCTCCTCGACCTGCATCAGGGCCTTGGCGTCGTCCAGACGGCCCTGGCTCGCCTTGAGCTGGGGCTCCAAGTCGTCGATTCCGGCCTGCACCGCCCGGCGCGCCTCAGCGGTGGAACGGAGCGAGCCGCTGATGAAGCCCAGCACGTCGGTGTAGCTCTGTACGCTGACCTCGCCAATCCGGGTGTCCTGGGTGATCTTCGTGAGGGAGAAGGCCTTTATCGCCTCGATCTGGGCCTTCTGCGCGTCGAGCACCGCGAGCTCATCCAGGAGGGCAGCCTGGCTCGCGAGGAGCCGCTTTCTTTCCGCTTCCAACTTGCGCCAGCCCTCATCGGAAGCCTCCGCGAGAAAGCCGCGATCCACCCGAACATCGACGATACGCCCACCGCTGGCCGCCACCTGGACTGACCCGTCGTCCACCCAGCCCGGCAGGCCGCGAAACACAAAAACCTTAGGCTCGTCGCCGACCTTCACCGTGACTTCGCGCGTGATCCTCGCGCGATCCGAGTAGACCGTGACCTTGCTGACCTTGGACTTGAGCGCCTGGGCCTCGGACGCCGCGTCCGGAACGTCCTGGGCGGCGGGCGCCGAGGTGAGCTCTCCAGGGCCGGGCGGTGGGACGGAGATCCCTGCGTGAACACACCCGGCGAACGCCAACACCAGCGCGGGCGCCACGAGCCCGACGAAGGCAGGGCTCCGGCGGGGGTCGCCGCCGGGACGCAAGAAGAGCGAGCGATAGCACATGTTCATCCGTCACCCTGGGTTTTGGGGCGCCCAGATGGGCCCGTGTCCGCCCTATACAGGCGCCGTACATCCGCACGCCGCCGGCCGGTCTCCTTACGTCACGGCTTCCGGTGCACCGCGCCGCCAAACGTTCGTGATCGCCGAGCACAGCCCCCGCGAGTGTTAGCCCTGCGCCGCACCCCGGAGCGCTCCTGTCCACCCTCCCTATCGTCGTCGTCAAGGCCGGCTGCCCGTACTCCTTCCGCTTGCTGCTGTTCCTGACCGAGGCCGGTCTACGAAGCGGCGTGGCCGTGCGGATTGCCCACCCCGGAACCGAAGAAGGCGAGGCCCTCGCTGCTTTGCTCCGCGATGCCACCGGCGCTCCGCCCAGCTACCCGACCGTGTTGTGGCCCGACGGATCGGCCCAGTCGGACTCGGAGGGCCTGGTCGTCCGTTTCGCCGCGGAGGCCGGCGTCGACACCACCACCCTGCCGCTCCTCGCCTACTGGAACGCCGTGATGCTCCCGTCGAACACGGCAAACTTCCGGGCGCTCAAGGCGGCGGAGGCGCGTGTCGCCGACCTCGATCGGCAGATCGGCGGAGGCTGACCCCCGCAAACCACACCCACCCGCGCGCCCGCGAGCACAGGTTCAACGTTACACGTTCACGAGCAGGCCAGGCGCCCGCCGCGCACCACGCAGCGTACGTCTCCGCCGGTCACCGGCACCGACACCGAGGCGGTCATCGGCACGCTGCCCTGGAGGGTCAGCGTGCAGGTCCCAGGCGCGGCCTTGAACGTAGCCACCGTATCGCTTCCGGAGAGGGCCTCACGCTGCTGGCCGCTCGGACAGGCGAGCGCGACCTCGGCGATCGGCACGTCACTGTCGACCTTGACCTTGTAAGCCACCCCCGCCACCGCCGGGGTCCGGACCGGCGCGGGCGCGTCGCCGCAGAGCGGCCGGGTGAGCCCGTCGAGCCACGAGAGCTCGGCGTCCTCGCCGGTCATGCCGACCCGCTCCGTCCACAAGGAGTAGGGCGCGTCGCAGGGTGAGCCGCCGCCGGTCGCACGGACCATGAGCATATCGGTCCACGCCATCAGCGCGCGGGCCTTTCGGAGATTATGCTGGTCAGCCGCTAATAGATCGCCGACCGTGGTGCTCCAGCGCTGGGTCCGCGCGGCCGAGGTGGAGGGGTCCTTCCACTCCGCCGTGAAGGTGACCACGTCCGAGGGGACCGGCCCGGAACCCCGGACCTTCAGATCCTGCAAAAAGAGCTGGGAAGAGTTGGCGTAGTAGTTGATCGGCTGGACGTCGGCTTTGTTCGTGCTCGCCTCCTCACCATAGAAGCGCTCCATCGCGAGGCTGTCCGGTAGATCGACCGAGAAATGTACGTCGTGGGCGATGTTCTCGACGAGGCTGTCGAAGCCGACGCCGAAAATGCGGTCCACCACGGCCTCGCTGCCCAGGTAGACGTAGGCTCCTTTCCCCTTCTCGGTGATCTTGTTGAGGAGGGCGTCGTTGAAGTCGCGTCCTACGCCGACTCCGGTGAAGGCGATGCCGTGCTCGTCGTAGGCGCGGCCGATCTCGCTCACGGTGTCCGGGTTGACGTCTCCGGTGTTCATCATCGCGTCGGTGATCAGCATCATCCTGGCGTTACGGGAGTCCGAGTCCCGCGCCGTAGCGATGCGGTACCCCTCCTTGAGCCCGAGGCTGATGTTGGTGCTGCCGCGTGGGGCCAGGGCGCTCACCGCGCTGGTCCAGAGCGCAGGGTCGTCGCGGCCGACGACGTAGTCCTCAAGCGGCGTACAGACCTCGTGGTCGAACAGCACCAGATCGATCCGATCGCCACTCTGGAGATTGGTGGTCATCTTCTCGAGGCCACGCTTGAGGTACTCCATACGGCCCTCGGCGGCCATCGAGCCGGAACGATCCACGACGAAGGTGAGGTCGAGGGGGCGGCGCGGCGGTTTGTACCCCTTGACCGCAAAGGCGAGCGAGAGGGTGTCCCGGTCGGTCAACTCGGCGGAGCCGGCGACGCTGAACACGTCCCCCTCCTCGAACTTCGCGGTGTCGAAGCTGAAGTAGTTGAGGAATTCGTGGGGCCGGATCTGGGATGCGGAGACGGCCGCCCTGTTCTGGAGGGCCCAGAGCAGGCGCTGGGCCGACGCGAGGCTCATGGAGTCGTCGTTGGAGAGGTAGACCGTGGCCCCCCAGTCGAGCTTGGGCTCGGTCTGGATTCGGCGCTTTGCCGCAGCGACGTTGGTGCCCCGCGCGGCGTCCTCCCGATCTGCTTCGGGAGCTTGGGCTTCGCCGCCGCCGCGCGCCTCCAGCGCGGTCGTCGTGCCCGTGGGTCCGCCAGGATCGAGGAGCTCTTCGTTGGAGAGCTCTCGCTTCTTGCCCAGGGACGCCGAGCCTTCCCCGGCGGCGCCAGTAGTGGCGTCGGCGGCGGCGCCGCGGAGGTTGTCGGCGGGCGGCGTGGGGCCAGCGTCGCCTCCCGTAGGCACGGACACGGGAGCGGCCGGCTTGCTTGGCGCCGCTTCCGCGACCGCCTCGGGGGCGGGGGACGGCGGGGCGACGCTCGGCGAGGGGGCTGGGGCGGAGGCGGGCACCCGGCCGCTCGGGCGCGCGGAGGTTTTGGGCGACGAGGATCCGACGGAGCCGCCACCGCTCCCGTAGCCGGAGCTGGTTGACAGGCTGCGACGGCTGGCCCCGTCACACGCCCGGACGATCGCGCTGCCGGCCGGGAGCGGCTCCGGCACGGAGGAGACCAGCGCCTGGTCCTCGGGGCGGGGCGGCGGGGTGGCGATGGTGCGCTCACCGTCGGTCGGCGGGGTGCAAGCGGCGAAAAGGGCGAGGGCGATCAGCATGGGGGGCTCCGTCGGCGGTGGAACGAGCGTTCGGCGGCGAACTTACACCGGCGGGAGCCGCGCGAGGCGGACTGGAGGGCTTGGGCCGAGGCGCTCCGCGCCTCGGTCGGCGGCGCTCCCGCGCCGCCCCCGGAAGGAGGCCGACCCCGAGCGAAGCGAGCGGGGCGCGCCCAACGTGAGCCAACCGATCGCTGCCAGCTGTGCCACCGCCGCGGTCATCGCCTCGTCAGTGCCCCTCCCCCTCCTCGGTGACCCAGGGCGCGACGAAGAGGATCAGCGCCACGATAGCGTAGCCCGCCGCCCACTCCGTAGCCGGACCCAGCTTCATCGCCGTGTCTCCGGGCGTGAAGGTGTAGCCGTGCATCAGGCCCACGCCCGCGAGGCCCGCCCCGATCAGCGCCCAGACCGCTGCGGTCCGGAACTGCCGCTCGATGATGCCTACGGTCATCGCCGCCAGCACCGTCGCCGAGAAGATGAAGCCCTGCTCGAGCGCAAAAGCGCCGTGGATCCAGGTGTCCCCCGCCGCAAACTTGGGAAGGATCTCGGCTGACAGCGCCGGACCGTCCGGGCTGCCGTAGCCCGCGACCCGCAGCGTGTTCTTGACCAGGAGCGCCCCCCAAGCGCCCACCCCGGGCAGGATCCCGAGCACGACGGCGGGGGCGTGGGCGCGGGGGGTAGCCTGGAAGGCCTGCGCCGTGATGACCACGCCGATCCACAAGACGATCGCCATACCGGCATCGACGGGAACCGCCCAACTGATGTAGGCCAGCGTCCCGGTGACGCAGATCCCGGTGGCGAAAACGCCGTTCAAAATCGAATAACCGGCCCGAGCGCCCATCGCCTTCCACGCGGGGTGGCCGATGTAGATGGTGGTGGGGAAGCAGGAGCCGAACAACGCCGCAACGACGCTGCCGAGCCCGTTGACCGTGAGAGAGGGGGCGGTCGGGTAGCTGTCTCCCGCCGCCTCCGCGCTCTCGATGTTCTGGAGCGAGCCCACCACGTTGAACAGGCCCATCGGCAGGATGACCGAGAGATAGGGCAACACCTGCCCGCCGGTCAGGCCCGCGATCAGGTCCCCGAGCACCGGGACCGGGAGGTGGATGCCGGTGTAGGCAGGCGCGACTGGGCCAGGGGCGATCCCGGTGATCCAGCACAAGGCGGTGCCGATCGCCACGGCGACGAGGCCTCCGGGGAGGCCTCCCCGGAAACGCACCCGGCCGAAGTAGACAAGGAGCACGATGCCCAGCGTCGTGAGCCCCACCACCGGGTGGGCGTAGGTGCGGAAGAGGAAGCCGAGCGAGATGAAGCCCAGTGCGATCCCCGACAAGGTAGAGAGCAGGGCCGCCCGCGGGGTGGCCTTACGCACCTTCTCGGCGACCCCGGCGAAGACGAGCTCAATCACGCCGGAGCCGAGACACGCCACGAGCCCGGCCTGCCACGCGACACGCGCCGGATCCGGGTGGCCCGCGCTGGCAGCAATGAGCTTCGCCGGGAGCATGATGAGGAACACATGACCGAAAAGCGAGACGGTGTTGATGCCGTAAGGGAGGGCGCATACGTCGGTCCGGCCCGTACGGCGGGCGAGATCGTGGGCCTGCCAGGCGTAGTAGAGGTTGCCGAGCAGGAGCGACGCGGCAGCCCCCGGGAGCACGCTGCCGTACAAGAGCTCGTCGGACATGCCGATCACGAAACGACACAGGGCGTCGATCAGCAGAAGCTGAACGAGGTTGTCGAGGGCCAGACCGAAGAACCCGTCAAGATCTCCGCGAACGAACCAGCGCATGAATGCCCCGTTGCCCGACCGTATAGCATGTGGACCTGCCACCGAAGCCCGGGCCAAAGCGGGCTGGGCGCCCTACGTCGCGCCCTGGCTGTCGACCGCCGCCTCGTAGACGGCGCGGAGCTGCGCGCGCCGAGAGCTCCCGCGCGGGCTCATGGCAGGAGCGGCAGATAGATGAGGGTTCGGAGCTCCTCTGCTGCGACCTCGCTCGGGTCGTCCAGGTAGATCTCCCAGCCGAAGCCTGGGTTGCGTCCGAGCATGACGGCCCGCTGCGTGAGGCGCTGCCACGACGGGCCCACCGTCGTGTAGGGGCCCTTGTGCTCGATGCGGAGCACGTCGCCGCCCGCGGTTTTCCCCCCCGTGATCAGCCCGTCGTCGGCCTGGGCCTCGGCGACGAAGTAGCCCGCGTGGCAGTCGCCGACGCCGCTCTCCACTTCCTCCGAGCTCCACATCGCCATAGGCGGGGAGGCGGGCGGAATTCCCTTGGCTCTGAGCCAGGCCAGGGTCTTGGGGAGGGCGTCGGAGAGGAAGGGGCCGAGCGCCGTGAAGCGCAGGTTGTGCCGGAGGCCGACGAAGCTGCGGGGCTCTGCCTGGATGAGCTCGACCTCGGACACCGTTGTGCTCCTTTTCCAGCGACTGACCGGGTGCGTGACGAGCTCCACGAAGTGCGCCGAAGGCCGCGCGGCCCCTCTGGCGAGAGCGAGCCGCCAGGCTTGCAGGGAGCGGGCGTCGCCCCCCCCTGGGCGCACCACGCGAGACGGGTGAGCCCGGAGCGCTGAGCCGCGTCGGGCCAGGTCTGCGCGGTTTCGGCGTTGGGGACTTTGCGACGGGGGACATCGGCACCTCGAGTGAGCCAGTGTCACCCAGTGATCCGGAAGCCGGGTTGGGGGTTCGCTTTTGGTCCACGCTCAGCCCTCCTCCGGAACCGGTACCTGTGGTAGGGTGTCGCGTCACTAGGCCGCCCGCGAGACCCGCGCCCAGCGCCGCCAGGCCGCCCGACGGCCTGCGTCGGCACTCAACTCGTGTCCGCTCACCCCTCGCAGGCCGCCCCCCAATTCGTTACACCCATGACCCGAGAGTCCGGATCACGCTGGGCCAGTACAATCCACGCCGCGTCCGACCAGCCCCAGCCCTCGATCCACTCAAAAGCGTTCACCCCGACGACGATGATCGCGAGCAGAACGGCGAAGGCGAGGACCAGCGGGTGGCGCGACAGATGTTCGAACACACGAGAACAAAGCCCATCGCGCGAGGCGGGAGGGCGGCGGACGGAGGGCGGCGGCGTTGCGAGGTCGACTCCCGATGATCCGACCGTAAATTGGAGACTCGTGGGACACGAAGGAAAGGCACGCTGGGGAGCCCACCACCGCGTCCATGATGGCGGGCTCGGCCCCCCGGGTGGACACTGACGTCACTCGGGTCCTCTCCCTGAGAGCTAAGGAGAGCAGTGATAGCGGAAAGCAGTAGGAAGCACCATGAAAAGTCAGTCGCTGCGCGCACGTACGATGACGCGCTTGATTGCCATCCCGGGCTTGGAGAAGTTGAGGAGGAGCCCGTGCTCTCGATCCGTGGCGCGGAGCTAAGAGCGGAGCACGGCGTAGTGCTCGGGTGTGAGGTCCTTCGTCGCTTTAAGCTCGACGACGGGTTGGTCAGTCGAGGCGGTGCAGGCCGACGTCGGCGCCACGGTATCGAACGGTGACAGAATATGGCCGAGCAAACGGTACCTTCCTCGCGACGCGTTCGATGACGAGCGCCTCCTCGTAGACGGACTCCGGAAACCCGGGCCCGAGCGTCCGGTGAACCTCGATCGCCGCGCCGATCACGGCTCCTGTGAAATCCTCAAGTTCAAGTGCCATTTTACCTGCGATTCCTCCTGCTTTCCTCTCTTCCTGCCTTCCTTAGCCTTCAGGGTCAGGCCGGGTCAGACATCAGGGAAAATCATTGAACAAGCACATCTTTCTGCGACCCTCCCCCCGACGTTTGGACGTCCGCACAGTACACCCGGTCGGCGATGCGGCTCGTGATCGACCTCGTCGTCGTGCGGAAGAGGTCGGCCGAGGCGATGGCGGCGTTCGTGCGGGAGCAACTACACCTCGCAAAGCTCGATCCGACCACGATCCTTGGCTGGGTCCACCATCAGGGGGAGCGTACGAGCGCCCGGCGCCACATCGCGGACATGCTCACGGTGTTCTCGGGCCAGATCGCGCTCGACGCGCTCTACGACCGGCGCCTCTGCCAACTCGTGGCGACCGACCCGATCGGTCGCAGAGCCTCGGAGTGCCGGTCGAAGTCCATGACGTACATCCTCTCACATCGTGTTCAGGGCTCGTGGACGCACGGTAGCCGGGTCGCCGTCGGGTTAGGATACCCCGGTGTCGGGGCTTCGTTGTCGGGTCTCTGGTCGGCGCTCCTCACCCTGTCCGCCTGCACGCCGACCCCCGACGGACCGCCGCCGATCGTCCTGATCTCGTTCGACACGCTGCGCCCCGACCACCTCGGTGCCTACGGCGATCCGCGCGGACTCACCCCCGCGCTTGACCAATTTGCGGCGGAGTCGCTCCTGTTCGAGCAGGCCTACGCCCAGGCCACCCAGACTGCGCCCTCCCACGCGAGCCTGTTCACCAGCCGGTACCCGAGCGAGCTCATGGGCGTCTCCCATCAGCCCGTGATGGACCCCGCGCATCCGACCCTCGCCCAGGTCCTCAAAGCGTACGGTTACCAGACGGGCGCGTTCACCGCCGGCGGAGACCTGTCTATCGCCCGCGCGCTGAACCCGGGCTTTGACCAGTGGGAGAGCTCGGCCGACTTCGGCTCCTTGTGGCACACCGGCCCGATGGCCCTCGCCTGGCTCGACGACCAGGACCGCGACCACCCGTGGCTCATGTTTGTCCACGGCTACGACGCCCATTCTCCCTACCTCAAGCCCACGCCTTACGGGCACCTCGTGGCCGATCCGACGCGGGAAGGGCCCGGCCCCACCGCGCTCCGCTCCGCCACCGAGCGGATCATCGATAGGCGGCTCCATCGTGACTTCGGCGGCTTGTTACGTGGTTGGCAGGAGATCCTCCGCCCCCGCGCCGCGGCGGAGCGGGATCGTTTTAGCGCTCTGCTCCGGGATTTCTCCGAGGCGGCCCCAGTCGGGGACTCCGACCTCGACCACGTGCGTGAGGTCTACGCCGGCGGGGTCGCGTACGCCGACGGAAGGTTCGGCGTGTTCATGGCGGGCCTCGCCGCGCGCGGCGTACTCGACGAGGCCTGGGTGGTGGTCCTGTCGGATCATGGCGAACAGCTCGGCGAGTACGGGATTTTCGGGCACTGTTGCGGGGTCAGTGACGAGGAGTCCCAGGTCGTGCTGATGATACGGCCGCCCGGCGGTGGGCCCGCCCGACGGGAAGCCGCGACCGTGCAGCTCGTCGATCTGATGCCCACCCTCGTGGAGCTCGCCGGCGGGCAGATCCCAACGGGCGTACGAGGTAAATCACTCACCGCTGCGCTTGGTGGTGCGGCCCTGCCGGCGGGTACGGCGTTTACCAGCAGCGCCGATCAGATACGGATGGTGAGCGTTCGCGGGGCCGCCGGACGCCTCACGTACACCGGGCTGGATGCCGGATCCCCATGGTTGTCCGCGCTCATCGCCTGGTCGCGCCTCGGCGGCCCCGGCTTCACGGCCGACGGCACGGTGCCCGAGGCCGCCCGCCAGGACCTGCGTGACGCGCTGGTCGCCTGGAGCGCCGCGCTGGACCCGGGCCCGGGCAGGGCCTCACCCGAGCTCCCCGCCAGTCTCCAGAAAAGTCTGCGGGAGCACGGGTACTGGGACGCGGCGGCACCGACGGAGGCTGCGCCGTGATGCTCATGCTCCTCTGGGCGTGTACGCCGGGCCCGCGCTGGGACACGCTGACGCCCTACGCGGCCGTGCTCGCGCGCTGGGATCACGACGGCAGCGGGGCCATCGAGCGGGCGGAGTATCTCCGCCACGCGTGGTCGGCGCCGGACTTCAGCGAGGCGGACACCGACGGGGACGACGCGCTCGACGTGATTGAGGTGCGTAGCCTGGTCGAACGCGCCGATCCCCTCGCCTTCTGGGTCCACGAGCGCCCCGAGCCGGGCGGCCGGGGAGCGGACGCGCCACCGGGGACCCCGGGGCAAGGAGGGCCCCCGGTTTACCTCCGCGATGTGCCCGATGACGCCGCCGCCTTTCGCCGCGCCGAGCAGGCACGTCGCCGCGCGCTCGCCAACCCCACGCCCGGGAAGGCCGCGAGCGAGACCACGCCCGCGCCGCCGCCCGATGACACCGTGAGTCCGGAGGAGGCCCAAACGCCACCCAAGCCCGCGCTGCCCCACGAGACCGCGCCGGATCGCCCGCAGACGCGGTGGCTGCTGCTCGCCCTCTGGGAGGAGGTCGGCGCCGCTGCCCCCAGCCTTCCCCTCCCCGCGCGGGAGCGGGTCGAAGCGCTCGGTGATCGCGAAGATCTCCAGGACCCTGAGGTTCGCGCGCTCCTCGCTGAGCTCGCTGTCGCAGCCCGGGCGGCGGGGCTCAGCGAGCTGCCCGCCGTCGGGGCGGCACCGGCAAGCGGCCCCGACACAACAGAGAGCGCAACAACACACAATCACATACAACAACAGTAACGGCGCCAACGCGTCCAGGCCGGTGGTCCTTCGGACCCACTCCCGCCCGGGCGCGCCGCACCGGGACAAGCCCAGCAGAGCGAATTGGGTTATCGGCGGCCCACCTATGGCCTACCTCCACTGCAGCGATCCGGTCCGCGGCGACGAACGGGATGTCCCGATTCGTAAGGCACTCTCGACCATCGGCCGGTCCGACGGCAACGACGTGGTCCTCGCGGACGCGTCCCTGGCCCCTACCCACGCCAACCTCTTGCGTAAGGGCAACCATTTCACCCTCTCGGTCGTCGACCGGAACACCATCTTCATGGTCAACGGCCAGCGCGCCCGCTCTACCGACCTCCGGGTGGGCGACGAGGTGATGTTCGGCCGCTACGTGCTGACGCTGATGGAGGGCGAGCCGCGCGGCGCCGTGCCCGTCGCCGAGACCGGTCCGGCCCTCCCGACGCTGCAACGGGTCTCCGAATTTGTCCGTGACCTGATGGCGGACACCTCGCTCGACCGGATGTTCTCTCGGTTGATGGAGGAGGTGGTCAAGGTCACTCGCGCCGAAAAGGGCTTCCTGATTGCCTTTCGCGAGGACGAGCGCC
This sequence comes from Deltaproteobacteria bacterium, assembly GCA_947486185.1. Lineage (GTDB taxonomy): Bacteria > Myxococcota_A > UBA796 > UBA796 > SXON01 > CANKTH01. The sequence goes on along the minus strand of CANKTH010000073.1, from coordinate 2,716 downwards.
TGCTCGCTGCGGCCCACAATGTCGGCACCGGCGCCACCGACCTGTCGCGTATCAGTGACTCGATCGTCGACCGCGTCATCCAGGACCGAAAGCCACTCATCGTGTCCGACGCGCTCCGTGACGCCACCTTCTCGACCGCGCGCTCGGTGCTCGATCTCCGGCTCTCGAGCGTGATGTGTGTCCCGCTCATCTACCGCAACGAGCTCCGCGGCGTGCTCTACCTCGGCAACGACAACGTACGGAACCTGTTCGGAGAGCAGGATCTCGCGATGTTGGAGGTCTACTCGAGCCTCGCGGCGATGGCGATTCACATCGGCATCGAACGAGACGAGCTCCAGCACAGCAACCGCAACCTCCGCGAGCAGCTGCGGCAGTCCGGCCAGGGCGGCATCATCTACGCCTGCGCGCCGATGAAGGACCTACTGCGTGTGATTCGGCGTGTTGCACCTGCAGATATCGGGGTGCTCGTGCTCGGGGAGACTGGCACCGGCAAGGAGCTCATCGCGCGAGAGCTCCACCGCCTCTCGTCCCGCAAGGACAAACCATTCGTCGCGGTCAACTGCGGCGCAATCCCTGAAAATCTCCTTGAGAGCGAGCTTTTCGGACATCGGCGCGGCGCATTCACCGGCGCGGTCGCCGACAAGATCGGGCGCTTCGAGTCCGCCGACGGCGGCACGATCTTCCTGGATGAGATCGGCGAGATGCCCATGGCGCTCCAGGTCAAGCTGCTCCGGGTCCTCCAGGAGCGGGTGATCGAGCGGGTGGGTGATGTACGAGGGCGCTCCTTGGACATCCGCGTCATCGCCGCCACCAACAAGAACCTCGCCGAGGAGATCTCTCAGGGGAACTTCCGCGAAGACCTGTTCTACCGCCTCAATGAGGTGACCCTCACCCTGCCGCCGCTGCGTGAGCGAGGGGACGACGTGGTGCAGATCGCCCAGTTCTTCCTGGTCAAATACGCCGGGCAGTATGGCAGCAAAGCCCGGGGCCTCACCCAGGGCTGCATCAACGCCATGCGCTCCTATTATTGGCCCGGCAACATCCGTGAGCTCGAGAACAAGGTCAAGAAGGCGGTGATCATGACCGACCGGGCCCAACTGTTGCCCGAGGATCTCGGCATCACCCAGACCGTCAAAAAGGCCGTGATGACGCTGGCCCAGGCAGAAGAAGAGTTCAAGAAGCAGTACATCCGCCAAGCCCTCGACGGCAATCACTGGAATAAAGCGCAGACCGCGCGGGATCTCGACGTCGATCCCCGCACCATCTTCCGCTACATCGAGAGGTTTGATGACTAAGGTTGCTCGGACCCTGCCCAGCGCGTTCCTCTCCCTGCTCTTCTTCGTGTTCTGCGCCCCCAACCTGGCCTTCGCCCAGGGTCACGACCCCACCGGCGGTGGCGGCGGCGACGAGAAGGCCGGGCCCTCCCCCGAAAAGACGCTGGGCGACTACTTCCAGGACCTCGACGGCGACAACAAGGGCGATCGGCTCGCAGCCGCGCGTGTCCTCCGCGGCATGTTGAGGCGGAACCTCCTGCGCGTCGACGGCGGCCGGCAAGGGAGCCTCGCGTGGGACGAGGCGCGCTCCGCGCTCTTCGAGCTTGAGACCCGAATCCCCTCGGCCTGCCTGTCGGCGATCCAGTACGACAACGTCATCGTCGCGTGCGCGGACATGCTGGTGATGCTCGGGGTGACCGAGGCGATCGAGCCGCTCCGCGCCCGGATGCCTGCGTTGGGCGACGGGCGGCGGGCGGAGAAGGTCGCCGGGGCAGTGGCCCGGCTGGAGGCCCTGCCAAAAGCCGAGTCCCCGGCCTCCCCCGCGTCGCCCTGAATGGCCACCCGCCGACCCACCGAATGGGGTCACCGAGCCCGACGCAAATGTTGACCGTGGGCCTCACCGGCGGCATCGCTTGCGGGAAAAGCACGGTTGCTGAATGGATTCGCCGCCAGGGCATCCCGGTGCTCGACCTTGACCAGGTCGCGCGCCAGGTGGTTGCGCCCGGCGAGCCGGCGCTCGCCGAGATCGGTGCCCGCTGGCCCGAGGCGGTCATCGACGGGGTCCTCGACCGAAAGAAGCTCGGCGCCCTCGTGATCGTCGACCCCGGCGCGCGGCGCGAGCTGGAGGCGCTCACCCATCCGCGTATCGCCGAACGTACCCAACAGTGGCTCGCCGCACAGGCCGCCACCGGCGCCACAGTGGTGGTGGTGGAGGCCGCGCTGATGGTCGAGACCGGAAGTTATCGGCGTTATAACAAGCTGCTCGTGGTGAGCGCTCCGCCAACGTTACAACGGCAGCGCCTCGCTCTACGTGAAGGATACGACCCCGATACGGTGGAGCGCTGGTTGACCGCCCAGTTTCCGCTGGCGGAAAAGGAGGCGGTCGCGGACGTCGTGATCGTCAACGACGGCAGCCTGGCGGAGCTGGAGGCCCACACCAAAGCGGCGTGGGCCCGGCTGCTCACGAATCCGACCGAGACCTCACCGCGCGGGGGCGGCGCTCCCGCTCAGTAACGAACGAGGCTGAACACCGGATCCGGCGCGAGCACGGCCCGACCCGGCAAGAAGGTCAGCTCGACGATGAACGCAAAACCCGCCACCTCGGCCCCCAGTCGGCGGACGAGCCGGGCGGTCGCCGCGGCGGTGCCGCCCGTCGCCACCAGATCGTCCACGATCAGCACCTGCTGGCCCGCGTGGACCGCGTCCGTGTGAAGATCGAGGGT
>CANKTH010000072.1 GCA_947486185.1 Deltaproteobacteria bacterium | reverse complement strand
GGGCCATCCTGGGCATCGTGACCGCGCTGGTGCTGTTGCCGCTCGCCGCCGTGCTCGGGCTCCTGATCATCCACGGCGCTCCCGCATTGTCCTGGTCCTTCCTGTTGGATGAGCCCGCCCGGGGCATGACCGCCGGCGGCATCTTCCCGGCGATCGTCGGCACCTTGTGGCTGGTCGGCGTCTCGCTGGCCGTCGCCGCGCCGGTAGGCATCCTCGCAGCGGTGTACCTCAACGAATATGCCTCGGACAACTTTCTGTCTCGTGTGGTGCAGCTCGCGATCGTGAACCTGGCTGGGGTGCCGTCGATCGTCCATGCCCTGTTCGGCGTCGGCGCCTTTGTGCTGTTCCTCAACTTTGGCACCAGCATCCTGTCGGCGTCGCTGACCCTCGCGGTCATGACCCTGCCGGTGATCATCACCTCGACGCGCGAGGCGCTCGCGGCGGTGCCGATGAGCTTTCGGGAGGCGTGCTGGAACGTCGGCGCCACCCGCTGGCAGACCATCTGGCACGTGGTCCTGCCCAACTCCCTGTCGGGCATCCTCACCGGGGTGATCCTGGAAGTGTCACGCGCCGCGGGGGAGACCGCGCCGATCCTCTTCACGGGCGCTGCCTTCTACCTGCCTTTTCTTCCCACCTCCGTCTACGACCAGTGTATGGCCTTGTCCATGCACCTGTTCGTCGTGGCGACCCAGGTGCCCGGAGTGCCCGAGAGCTACCCCTACGGGACCGCGCTGGTGATCCTGGGCGTGGTGTTCTCGGTCAACCTCGTCTCGATCGTGCTCCGCTCCTGGTTGCGGCAGAGGCGCCGGTGGTAGATCCTGTACAGCCCGGCGCGCCGACTCCGCCCAAGCTCGCCGTCGAGCACCTGAGCGTACGTTTCGGGGCCAAGACCGCCTTGGACGACGTATCTTTTGAGGTGCGTGACCAGGAGATCTACGCGATCATCGGGCCCGCGGGCGGCGGCAAGACCACCCTGCTCCGCTGCCTGAATCGTACGATCAACCTTCAGTCTGCCGCGGTAGTGAGCGGTTGCGTGCGGATCGACGGGGTGGACAATCGGACCATCCGTCCCGAGCCCGACGTGCGCCGACGCGTGGGGATGGTCGCCCCGCTGCCGGTGGGGCTGCCGATGTCGATCTATGACAACGTGGCCTTTGCGCCCCGTATGTCTGGAGTGCGGGACCGCACTGTGCTCGACGCCAAGGTGGAGACCTGCCTGCGTCAGGCCGCGCTGTGGGATGAGGTGAAGGATCGACTTGATCAGTTGGGAACACGATTGTCGGGCGGACAACAGCAGCGCCTCACGATCGCCCGGGCGCTGTCCCACGATCCGGAGATCCTCTGCCTCGACGAGTTCTCCATCGCAGTGGATCCGGTCACCACCATGCGGATTGAGGAGGTCCTCCGAGAGCTTCGCTCCGACATGACCATCGTGCTCGTCACCAACCTCACCCAGCAGGCGCGCCGGCTCGCGGGCCGTACGGCGTTCTTCCTGCAAGGAAAGCTGATTGAGGTCGGCGAGACCGAAGCGCTGTTCGAACACGCCGCCGATGATCGCACGCGAGCCTACGTGCAAGGAGAGTTCGGATGAGCGAAGCGGCGGTCGTCACCGAGGAGCTCCGCCTCTGGTACGGTGAGTTTGCAGCGTTGAAAGGCGTTTCGCTGAGTTTTGAGGCAGGGCTCGTGCACGGGCTCATCGGGCCGTCGGGCTGCGGCAAAACCACCCTGCTCCGGTGTTTCAACCGGATCAACGAACGTATCGCCGGCGTGCGGACCGCCGGGAAGGTCCAGATCTCCGGGTTTGACATCTATAGCGCCGAGACCGACCTCATCGAGCTCCGTAAGCGGGTGGGAATGGTGTTCCAACGCCCCAACCCGCTTCCGTTGTCGATTCGTGACAATATCCTGTTTCAAAGCCGTGTCCATGGCCGGGGCCTCGACCGCAGCGCGGCGGACGAGGCGGTCACCGGAGCGCTCCAGGAGGTAGGACTGTGGGGGGAGCTGAAGGACCAGCTCAAGCGCCACGCCACCACCTTGTCTTTGGAGCAGCAACAGAAGCTGTGTATCGCCCGGCTCCTCCCGATGCGTCCGGACGTGTTGTTGATGGACGAGCCCTGCTCCGCCCTCGACCCCGAGGCGACGCGTCGGGTGGAGGAGCTGATTCGTGAGATGCGCGGCCGGTATACCATCCTGATCGTGACCCACAACATGGCGCAGGCGCGCCGTGTGAGCGATCGGTGCGCGTTCATGCTGTTGGGGGAGCTGGTGGAGTACAGCCGGACCGCCGACATGTTCCTGGCCCCTCGCGATCAGCGCACCGCAGCATACGTCGAGGGACGCTACGGCTGAGCGGACCATTCCGGCCGCGCCGCGCCCGGGTTAGCTCCTGGCCTCCCGAGGAGCCCCTATGTCCCGCATCCGCCCATTCCGCGCGCTTCGCGCCGCCCCGGCGCACGCCGCCACCGTGATCGCGCCGCCGTATGACGTGATCTCCGAGGCGGAGGCCCGCGAGATCATTGCGGCCAACCCACACTCCTTCGTACGCGTGGGGCGTCCCGAGGCGACCCTGCCTCCCGGAACCGACCCACACAGCCCCGCGGTCTATGCTGCAGGCGCCGCCGAGCTGGCGAGGCTCGAAGCCCAAGGCCTGCTGATCCAGGACGACCAACCGGGCTACTACCTCTACGCCCAGAAGATGGGCGACCACGAGCAGGTCGGCCTCGTCGCCACCTTCGCCGTCGAAGAGTACGACCAGAACCTCATCAAGAAGCACGAGTTCACGCGCCCCGACAAGGAGCGTGATCGTGTCGAGCACATCGACGCGGCCAACTGTCAGTCGGGGATGGTGTTCCTGGCCTGTCGCGATCACGCCGGTCTCGCCGCGCTGCTCGCCGACGGCGTCACTCGGCCGCCCTCTTGGAAGGTCACCACCGAGGACGGCGTCGTGCACACCCTGTGGCGGGTGGCCGAGCCCGAGCGGGTCGCCGCGCTCACCGCCGCGATCGCGGAGCTCCCCTGTACCTATGTCGCCGACGGCCACCATCGCTCGGCCGCGGCGTCGATCGTCCATCGGCAACGGGCGGGCCAGCCCGGGAGCCACGCCTGGTTCCTCGCCGGGCTCTTTCCCTCTTCTTCCCTGCAGATCCTCGCCTACAACCGCGTCGTGAAGGACCTCTTCGGTCACACCGCCGCGAGCCTGATGGCTTCGCTGGCCGCCCATTTCGACATCGTCGAGACCTCAACGCCGGTGCCCAGCGGAAGGGGGCATTTCACCATGTACCTCGAAGGGCGCTGGTACAGCCTCGCCGCGCGGAACATCCCCGACGACCCGGTAGCCGGCCTCGATGTCTCGGTGCTCCAAGAGCGGGTGCTCCACCCGCTCCTGGGTATCGCCAACCCGCGCACCGACAAACGGATCGAGTTCATCGGAGGCATCCGCGGCTGGCAGGAGCTCAAGAAGCTCGTGGACAGCGGCGAAGGTGCAGTCGCCTTCCACCTCCATCCGACCGAGATGGACCAGCTCCTCGCGGTCGCCGACGCCGGGCAGGTGATGCCGCCCAAGTCGACCTGGTTCGAGCCCAAGCTGAGGGACGCCGTCGCGATGCACCGGCTCGACGGCCCCTGAAGTCCGCGTCGGATCTCTCGCGGGCGCGGCGGGTCGGGATCGAATAGGGCTCCGAAGCCCTTGGAAGACCTATGGATTTCCCCAAACGATGGCGCGCCTCCGTAGACGGCGACTTTCAGCTCAAGTCGGTCGACACCGACCCGCCCAGGTCCGAGCGGGAGCGTGACGAGAACGAACGCCGCTTGGAGGACGCGGTAGCTCGGCTCGACAAGCTTCAACGTGTCCTCCACGCGGACGGGCGCTACGCGGTGTTGCTGGTCTTCCAGGCGATGGACGCGGCGGGAAAAGACGGGACCATCCGGGCGGTGATGACCGGCATCAACCCCGCGGGCTGCCGGGTCACGGCGTTCAAACGGCCCTCGGTCGAGGAGCTGGCACACGACTTCTTGTGGCGCGTGGGGCGCGCGCTGCCCGAACGCGGCCAGATCGGGGTGTTCAACCGAAGCCATTACGAGGAGGTGCTCGTGGTGAAGGTGCACCCCGAGTTCCTGTCCGCCCAGAAGCTGCCCGACCACGGGCGGGAGCTCTGGGAGGAGCGATACGCCTCGATCCGGTCCTTCGAGCGGCACCTCGCACGAAATGGCACGATCATCCTTAAGTTCTGGCTCCACGTCTCCGCGGAGGAGCAGAAGCGGCGCCTGATCGAACGGATCGACGACCCCGAAGCCCAGTGGAAACACAACGCCGGTGACGTCGCCGAGCGGCAACACTGGAGCGCCTATATGAAAGCTTATGAATCGGCGATCTCGGAGACTTCCCGACCCTGGGCGCCCTGGTACGTGATTCCAGCGGACAACAAGGCGGCGATGCGCGCGGCGGTCGCCGAGACCATCGTGGACACACTGCGGGCATTGGACCTAAGTTATCCCGAGGTGCCCGACGATGAGCGCGCGGCGCTGGCGGTCGCCCGGGCAACCCTGACGAACGAGTGAAGGAACACCCCATGGACCTGGATCATGTGTATATGGCCGAAGCGCTCGCTGAGGCACGCCTCGGCGCGAGCGAAGGTGGCATCCCGATAGGCTCGGTGCTGGTGATCGACGGCCGCATCGTCGGTCGAGGCCACAACCGCCGAATACAACAGGGCAGCGCGATCCTGCACGGCGAGATGGACGCGCTGGAGAACGCCGGCCGCCTCCCCGCCTCGGATTACGCGCGTTCAACGCTCTACTCGACGCTCTCGCCTTGTCCGATGTGCGCGGGCGCGTCCCTCTTGTTCAAGATCCCCCGGGTCGTATTCGCCGAAAACCGGACCTTCGTCGGTGCTGAAGACTGGCTCGCGCGGAAGGGCGTGGAGCTCCGCAACCTCGATCTCAGAGAGGCGCGCGAGATGATGTTACGCTTCATCGCCGAACATCCCGATGTATGGAACGAAGACATCGCAGTCTAAGGATCGGTCCTCGGCTTGCGGTCCAGGCGGAAAACGGGCTACGGCGCGCGCGTGCTGAACGTCTGGTTCGAACGAAGCCTGCGCTGGTACCTGCGCCGGCGCGGGGTGGTGTGCCGCGTGGTCCCCACCTCCAAAGGCCGGGTCCACCTGCTCGACAGCCCGGGCCGCGGTGCCCTGCCGCCGATCATGCTCCTTCACGGGATCAGCAGCTCCTCAGCACCTTATGCCAACCTGCTCCTCCGGCTCCGTCAGCATCATCGTCGTGTTCTGGCGCCTGACTCCCTCGGACACGGTGCCTCCGACGAGCCGGCCGACGCCGACCCGGACACCCTCCTCGCCGGCATGCTGGAGACCTTCGACCAGGTGGTGGACGAGCCGGTGTTCTTGTATGGGAACTCGCTCGGCGGCGCGGCCGCTATCCGCCTCGCCCTGCTCCGCCCCGAGAAGGTGCGCGGCCTGATCGCCTGCTCACCGGGTGGTGCGCAGCTCAGCTCCGACGAGCTTGGTGCCTTCCTTGGGCGCTTCTCCTTCAACCAGCGCCAGGACGCCGCTCGCTTCGTGCGCTCGCTCTACGGGCGTCCGCCGGCTTATGCCCCGCTGATCGCCGGCGAGGTACGACGCGTGTTTCGCCGGCCATTTTTGCAGGAGCTGCTCCGCCGGATCAAGCCCGAGCACCTCTTCGGGCCTGCGGAGATCGCCGCGCTGACGGTCCCGACGCTGCTCATCTGGGGGCAGAAGGACACACTCATGATGCCGGAAATGCTGCGCTTTTTTCGGCAATATCTGCCGGCCCACGCCGAGGTGGAGGAGCCCGAGGAGTTCGGCCACTGCCCGCACCTCGACCGGCCCTCCCACCTCGCCGCGCGGATCCTCAGCTTCACCCGGAAGGTGACCGATGGCTGAGCACGGCGTCACGGGCAGTCCCACCGAGCCGCTGTCAGTGGTGGTGATCGGGGGCGGATTTGCGGGCCTCGAGGCCTGTAAGGAGCTGACTCCGGCGGTCCGGAAGGGGCTGATCCGCCTCACCCTGATCGACAAGGAGAACTTCTTCCAGTTCAATCCGCTGCTCGTCGAGGTGGCTACCGGCGCCGTCGAGACCCGACACATTGTCTATCCGCTTCGATCCTTCTGTATCCCTCGCGGCATCCGTTTCGTCCGGAACAAGCTCCGGATGGTAGACGTCGAGCGCCGGGTGCTCGTGCTGCACAACCAGCTCGAAGTACCCTACGACCGGCTCATCATCGCCGCGGGATCATCCACCAACTACTTCGGGATTCCCGGAGCGGAGTCCTGCTCCTTCCCCTTCAAGACGCTCATGGACGCGATCCGGCTGCGCGCCCACAACGTCGAGATGTGGGAGCTGGCCGATCAGGCCGAGTCGTCGGAGAAACGCAGGGAGCTCCTTACCTTTGTGGTCGCAGGGGGCGGCATCACCGGGGTCGAGATCTGCGCCGAGCTGGTGCACCTCTTCCGGCACACGATGTCCCGCCTCTACCCCGAAGTCCCGCAATCACTCGTGTCGGTCTACCTCGTGGAGGCCGGGGCGCGCCTGTTGCCCCCCGCGGTGCGCGACGCGCACGCGGAGATCGCCGAGGGCCACCTTCGCCAGCTCGGGGTGAACATCGTGCTGAACCGGCGGGTGGTGAGCGTCGACGAAGACCGGGTGCAGCTCGATGACGGTCAGGTGATCCCAGCGCACACCCTCATCTGGACGACCGGCGTTCGTGGCCAGACTCTCGAAGCTCCGTGGCCATGGCCCCTCGGTCGCGCGGGGCGCCTCAAGGTGGACGCTGGTCTCAAGGTAGCGGAGGGCGTCTGGGCCGCGGGCGACGCGGCAGACGTGACCGACCGCGAAGGGCGCGCGGTGCCGATGGTGGCGCAAGGCGCTATCCAATCCGGCAAGGTAGCCGCCCAGAATCTCCTGGCCGAGCTCGGAGCGGGGCAGGCCACCCAGCTCCTCTATCGTGACCTGGGCTACTTCGTCGGCCTTGGAAAACGCTCCACCATCGCCAGTATCCTGGGTGTGCCCGTCGCGGGGTGGCTGGCCTGGTACCTGTGGGCGGCCGCGTACCTGTTCAAGATGGTGGGTTTGCGGAAACAGATCGAGGTGGGGCTCGACATCCTCAAGACGCTGCTGGTCGAGCACGACACGAGCCAGATCCATGATCGCCGTCGTATGCTGCGGCCCCGGGACCTCGACCCCGTGCTGACCCGGCCCGAGGAGCTGTGAGCGCTGGCTGGCCCAAAATCCTTGTGGTTCCGTTCTTCTGCGGAGTGGGCTGCGGGGGCGACCCGGTCCCGGCGCCGTGGGACGCGCTGGCGGCGCTTCCGAAGGAGCCGATGCGCGAGCTCCTCCGCGCTCCGATCCGGGACGCTGTCGCTCCCCGACGCCTCGACGTGGTCCAGAGCTACACCTTCGTCGTGGACGACGGCCGTGTACACGTCTTGGATTCGCGGTATCGCCATGATGGGCGTTATTCCTGCGTTGATCTGGAGCGCTGGCCTGATGCTGAGGACCGAGAAGATCGGCGTGGGCCCTGTGCTCCCGGCGAGGTGGTGATCCGACACGGTGAGTATGTCCTCGAGGAAGGCCTCGTCGCGGCCGCTACCCTGCCCGCCGGCGTGGCGCTCCTCGATAGCAGGGGGCAGCTCTATACGGTCAACCTCGATCCCCGGGTGGGCGACCCGGTGGATCTTGGGCGTCCGGTCGAGCCCATCGCGCTCGACGGCGCCGAGGGGCCGCGCGAGATCGTGGATTTCTTCGCCCTCCCCGACGGCTACGCCCTGGTCGAGCGGCAGCGCATACGGCGCTGGACCCTTGCGGGCGAGCTGGTGTTGAACCAGGTTTTTATAGACGACGAGCAGATCGCGGATGCGGCGCTGGTCGGAGCCGAGCTCTGGCTTGCGACCTCTTCGGGGCTCCGGGCCGGCGAAGGCATGCTCGACCTGGTCGGCCAGCGCGTAGAGTCCGATGGCGCGGCCGGGGTCTGGCTGGTGAGCCTCCCCGATCAGCTCGTTCACGTCGAGCCGAACGGCAGCCAGCAGCGGTTCACGGTGGCGGGGCTGACCGGCCCGATAGCCAGATACGGCGAGCGCCTCTACCTCGGAGTGGAGGACGGTGTAGTCCGGCTCGAAGACGGGGTGGAGACCGGGAGGGTCGCGACCGACCCGGTGTTGGACCTGGCGATCGGGCCGCCGGGGGAGCTCCGGTTGTTACACGACGACCAGAGCGTCAGCGTACGGTACGACGACGACTGGATGGCCGGCGGCGAGCCGCTCCACGTATTCATCTCGAGCTTCTACGAGAATCCCAAGAACGCCACCGCCGAGGCCAGCACCCCCTGCCGGGGCACCGACAGCATCGACGCCCACCTCGAGACCGCCGCCCGGAACCTCGAGTTCCTCGATGACCTCCCCGTGATCACCTCCGTCGGCATCACCGCGCCCGCCGGGCGCCGCACCGACGACTGCTTACGCAGCCGTGACCTCACGAAGCTCCTGAGCTCCCCGTCACTCGAACCGTCGTTGTTCATCCACGAGTCCCCCACCGACTGCGCGAACGAGAGCTGTTACCGGACCTTCCTGGAGGGGCAGCTCGCAGTGGTCGAGGACCTGGGCTTCGCCACCCCGGTTGTGAGCGGAATGTCCGAACACGCGGAGGCGGGCTTCGACTGGGTGCGGCTCTACGACCTCCTGGAAGCACCACCGCGAACCATCTTTTTTGGCATCAATCTCTCGGACCGGATCCCGCTGGCTGACCCGCGCGGGAAGGACCCCTTCACGCTCGACGGTCTCACCCCTTCGGCCGCCTGGCGTATCGCGAGCGCGTCCGACGACCTCACCAAGGACAACCCGGCAGGGACAGTGACCCTGTACCCGGGCGATAACATCCCCGTGTTTTTCCTCGGTGATTGCCCAAATGTCAGCGTCGACGAGTGTAATGCGCTCAACCTGGGCGGCGGTGCGAGCGTCGACGAGCACGACATCGAGGTGATGGATCTCCTGGTGGCTCGCGCCTTGGCGCAACGCAGGCCCGAAGGCGTCCACACCTGGAACTTCCATCTTCCTGCGTTCGAGCTCTACGACTACACGGAAGACTGCACGGAGTCCGCGCGCCTCTGGTCGGGCGAGAGCTGCGAAGCCGCGCGGTTCCAGGAGTTCTTTTTCACCCTGCACCAACGATGGGCGTTGAGCGGGGAGATCCGGTGGTCCCGGGTCGCGGAGCTTCCTACGCTCGTACCCGACGCGACAGAATAGGGCGGCGGCGGCGATCGAGGCGTGCTTCCCGGTAGCGGGTAGATGAGGGTGGGGCTACGATATCCTCGCTCCAATCGAACCCCGCCGCGAACGATGACGAAGCCTGTTCCGCCTCGTCCTCAAGTTTGGGCGATCAACGCGGTCGAGCAGGCGACCCTGGTGATGTTCGTGATGTCCTATCCGCGCGCTTCAGCTGTCCTCCTCCCGCTATCGTCCGGCGCGGCAGACCCAGACTGCTTGAGCTCAAACATGGGGCGGTGGCCCACGCTCGTTGGGCTGCTCGGCGCCGCTCCGCTTGCCGCCCCTGTACGTGAGGCGGCGGCGGTCGAGAAGACCGAGGTTCGTCGATGACGGCGGCGCTGCTGTGGGCCCTCGCCTGTACCGATGCCGAGGCGCTCAAGCGCGCCCCCCTGCCGGACCTCGAGGCGGGCCCACCCCTCGGGCTCCCCGATATCACGGTTCGAGGTATCCTTTTTATCGAGGTGGACACGCTCCGTCGCGATCGCCTCGCGCAATATGGCTACCCAACCGACCTCCTGCCTTCGTTCGCCGAACGCAGTTGGCACCAGATCAACGGACATTCCGCGACGAGTGCGTGGACGCTACCCTCAGTCAGCTCCTTGTTCTCGAGCTTGGAGCCCGCACGTCACGGGACGCTCGCCCACTTGGAGCCGGGGATACCGACCCACCCCTTCGCGTCGCCTAGCTGGCCGGCTGAGCTCGGCGCCAGCGGGTGGACCACCGGGCTCTTCACCGGGAACCGGTGGTTCTCGGAGAACTCTGGCTTGAGCCCGATCTTCCAGACGGTGATCCGGAAGCCCAAAGAGGAGACCGGCCAGGCCAACCTGGCGGCACTTCTGCCGGACTTGATCGCCTGGCTCGACGGAATACCAGAAGAGCAGAACTTCTACGCCCATCTTCAGCCGATGGACATGCATGACCCCTACAATCCCCCTCCCGCCGACATCACCGACGTCTCGGGAGGCGAGCCTCTGCCCTTCCACGTCGGGGCGGAGGGCCTCGCGCGCAGGCATTTCGAGTCCTACTGGCACGAGGCCACCACGGACGACGAACGGCACGAGATCGAACGGGGCGCGGCGCTGCTCTACGACGCACAGATCCCCGGGCTCGACCGTGCGCTTGCCGAGCTCATGGCCGAGCTCGACAGCCGGGGCCTGCTCGACGAGATCCTCGTCGTCTTCTCCGCGGATCATGGCGAGATGCTTGGCGACAACGGCATCGGGGACTTCGGCCACGGGATCCGCTGGCACCAGGCGGAGGCCCAGCTCCCCCTCCTTCTGCTCGGCCCCGGCATCGAACCGGGCGTGTCGGATTGCCTGAGCATGAACATCGACATCTGGCCAACCATCGTGAGCATGATCGGGGTGCCGCCGCTCAGTGACATCGACGGCATCGACCTCCGTGAGGCGTGTCGCGCGAGCGTCCGGGGCAGTGTGTGGGACTCAGACGTGATCCTCGACGTACACGGCGTCGCCTCCACCGACTCGGCGCTGAACCGCACCTGTCGCAGCGGCCGCGATCGGGGCACTCCCCTGGGTGACGACGCCGATGCCACCGAGAGAACCCGCGCCGAGAAGCTCGTGGACGGCGAGCAGCTCGTGTCGCTGCTTGGCCAGGCCTACGCCGACATCGTCACGGAGAAGCCCCAGGCCGAATGTGGGGATTGAGCGGGGGGCCGGGCGCCTCCCTCCTCGATGAGATCCGTGCGGACGTGTTCGCGGCCTGGCCGGCCACCGATTGCCCACGGTGAGACGGGCCATCGCGGGTCGGGCCCGCCTCGGGGCCCTCAGAAACACATTGCGCTTCCGGGGGCCACGGTCTACGCTCCGCGCAAACCAGAGAACCAGCGTGACGCCGCGGCAGTGGCGGCGGATGCCCGCCGCGGGAGGGGAAGGTGAACGAGCTAAGTACGGCACGGCGTCGTGACCCCGTACCTGCTCTGGGCGCTCGCCTGCACCGACGCGCCCACCACTCCTAAAGAGTCGATCGCGCCGCTGCCGGAGTCGGCGCCGCCGCTCGTGCTCCCCGATATTACGGTTCGAGGAGTGATTTTCATCGAGGTTGACACGCTGCGTCGTGACCATCTGCCCCAGTACGGGTACGCCCGAAACACGATGCCCCACATGGCGGAGTACAGCTGGCACCAGATCAACGGGCACTATGCGCCGGCCTCCTGGACGCTCCCGTCGGTGAGCTCCCTGCTCTCGAGCCTGGAGCCGGCGCGTCACGGCGTGTTCGCGAGCGAAGGTGGCGGCGTTCCCACCAGCCGGTTCACCTCACCTTCCTGGCCGGTGGCGCTCCAGGGCAGCGGTTGGGCCACGGCGGTGTTCACGGGCAACCGTTGGTTCTCAGAGGTCTCGGGCCTGGGCCCGCTCTTCGAGACCGCGTACGTGGCCGGCAAAGACGAGACCGGACAGGCCAACCTCGGGGTGCTGATGCCCCAGGTATTGACCTGGCTCGACGCCCTGCCCGAAGGAAACAAGTTCTATCTCCATCTTCAGCCGATGGACGCGCACGAGCCTTATCTGCCGCGGCCCGAGGACCTCGAAGTGTTCCGGGAAGCAGCCTTGCCATTCATCGTCGGTGAGGAGGGGGCCACCCCGAGCCAGATCGCGAGGGTGTGGGCGGATGCGCCCACTCGTGAGGACCAGAGGGAGATCGAATCCGCCGTCGTGGACATCTACGACGCGCAGTTGTTGGGCCTGGACCGGTCCCTCTACGACCTGATGAACTCACTCGCGGACCGCGGACTCCTCGCGGAGACGCTCGTTGTGTTTTCCTCGGATCACGGGGAACTCTTGGGCGACACGGGCGCGGGAGAATTCGGCCACGCGATCCGCTGGCACCAGTCGGAGGCCCAGCTCCCGCTCCTCCTGCTCGCCCCCGGCATCGAGGGTGGCACATCAGACTGTCTGAGTATGAACTTGGATTTATGGCCAACCATCGCAGGGATGATCGGTGCGGAGCCGCTCGGCGATATCGACGGCCTCGACCTGCGCCAGGCCTGCCGCGGCAGCGTTCGCGGCAGCGACTGGTCGGCGCCCGAAATCCTTCACGACTACGGGGTCGCGTCGTCGCTGTCCGCGCTCAACCACCGCTGTGGGTCGGGCCGGGAGCAAGGCACCCCGCTGGGGGACGACGCCGATGCTACCGAAAAGACGCGCGCCGAAAAACTCGAGGACGGTGCGCAGCTCACCACGCTGCTGGACGAGGCCTACGCCGACGTGATGGCTGAGCGTCCCGCCGCGAAGTGCCGGAACTGAGTCCGGAAGCGGCGGTGCGAGGCCATTCATGACCCTGGGCCTGGTGTGGGCGCTCGCCTGCACCGACGCCTCGACACCCAAGGAGTCGATCGCGACTCTGGCCCAGTCCGCGCCGCCGCTCGTCCTCCCCGGTATTACCGTTCGCGGCGTGATCTTCATCGAGGTCGACACCCTGCGACGCGACCACCTCCCGGCGTACGGCTACGGGCGCGACACCATGCCCCAGCTCGGAAACCGTGCCTGGCACCAGGTGAACGGACATTCTGCGCCCGCCTCGTGGACCCTGCCGTCCGTGAGCTCCTTGTTCTCGAGCGTGGAGCCCGCGCGTCACGGCATGTTCGCCAGCGGCGGCGGCGGCGTGCCCCTTCACCCCTTCGACTCGCCCTCGTGGCCCGCGGCGCTCGGTGAAGGCGGCTGGTCCACCGCGGTGTTCACCGGGAATCGGTGGTTCTCCGAAAACTCTGGACTGAGCACAATTTTCCAGACGGCGGTTGTGGCACCGAAGGAGGAGACCGGGCAGGCCAACCTCGGCGCGTTGGTGCCCGATCTCCTGGGTTGGCTCGACACACTCCCCGAAGATGGCAACTTTTACGCCCACATTCAGCCGATGGATCCCCACGAACCCTACGCGCCTCCGCCTGAAGACGTCGCGGTGTTTCGGACGGAGCCCCTACCTTTCGAGCTCGGGCCCGAAGGCATCAGCAACGAGCAGGTCGCCGAGCTCTGGCAGACCGCGGCCAGCGTTGCGGACCAGGCGGCGATCGAGGGTGCGTTGGTCGACATCTACGACGCCCAGCTCCTCGGCCTGGACCGGGCCGTGGACGACCTGCTCGAACAGCTCGAGGCGCGCGGCCTCTTGGCGGAGACGCTCGTGGTATTTTCAGCGGATCATGGGGAGCTTCTGGGCGAGGCGGCCCCCGGCGTCTTCGGGCACGGCGTCCGCTGGTACCAGGCGGAGGCTCAGCTCCCGCTGCTGCTGCTCGCGCCGGGCATCGAGGCCGGGGTGTCGGAGTGTCTAAGCATGAACCTCGATCTCTGGCCAACGATCGCGGAGATGATGGGGCTGACACCGCTCGGCGATGTCGACGGGGTGGACCTCCGCCAAGGCTGCCGGACGAGCGTTCGGGGCAGCGACTGGAGCCAGGAGGAGGCGCTCCGGGTATACGGCGTAGCGTCCACGAGGTCCGCGTTGAGCCACTCCTGCGCGACCGGGCGCAACGCGGGCACTCCGATCGGCGAAGACGCGGATCCTACCGAAACGACCCGCGCCGACCAGCTCGAACACGTGGACGCGCTCGAGACGCGGCTCGAGGAGGCCTACACCGCGATCCTCGCGGCGCGGCCCAGCACCTTGTGTGAGAACTGAGCCCCCCCGGACGTGGTGTCGCCGTGGATCAGGCCTTGGCCTCGGGCAGCCGGCGCCACGCGGCGACTGCAGCGACGATGAGGTCGGCGGCAGAGCCGGCGTCCATCCCGAGCTCTCGTAAGGCCGCTTCGCCGCCAAAACTACGTTGGTGTTCATGGGCCCAGGCCTCGTGCGCGGCGATGCTCACCGCACGTGTGGCCCGCGCAACCGCCTGATACGCGGGGGGCGCCCTTTCGGGCGCGGGGGCGTAGCCGATACCGAGGGCGACCGCCGGCCCAAGCTCCCAGGCATCCGCCACCAACATGCCCATGATCGGGTAGACGTGGTCTGCCACAGCCACCACGAACTCGGGAGTGCCGGCCGCGTCCCGGCTACGCCCCACGCCACACCGGTAGATGAGGACACGACCCATCGCGTGGAGCAGCGCGGGGAGAAAACAGTCGACGCTCACGAGGTGGCTCACCTCGGCGGCGACGATGGAATGGCCACGAATGTTGTTCGAGCGCGCCTGATAATCGCGAATCCGGAACGTCGGGCTGTCCATACACGCCGCGATGCCGATCTCCCACAACCGGCGTTGGCCGATCCGGACCACCGCTTCCTCCAGCGGCAGGTCGCGGTTGACCGTCATTCCGGGGGTCCGCGCCTCTCGCCAGATCCGCACCATCATCCCCGGTTCTTGACGGATGAGGTTCACCACTTCCTGACGGGGCGGGTCGGCCATCGCGAGCAGGCGGTGGAGGCGCACCACCGACTGGGGAAAGAGCGGAAAATCCAACTTCGGCGCGGAGCAGCTCCGGATGATCCGATCGATGAAGTGCGCGTCGACGCGGCTTGGCGCGCTTTCGGCGAGCTCACGCAGGCGCTGGAGCAGGCGTCTCCGGGTGTGGCCGGGATCGGGATCGGGAGGTACGCGGCCACCTTCCCAGGGGGCCGGGCTCTCAACCGGGTAGGTCGGCGGCGCGAATGCAGCGGGCGACGGTGGGGGGAGCGACGGGGGGGGGACCGGAGGCCGAGTGAGGGGAGGGGAACCGGGGGCGACCTCTCCATCGGCGGCTGACCCGCGCGTCGCCCTCCGCCCGTCGGAAACGGGTGCCGGTGACGCCACCCGACCCTGAAACAAGTCGACCAGGCTCCGCCACCACGAGATGGGTGGGGGTTGATCAACCAGCGTGGCGGTTACCGCGGTCGCGGGCAACGCGCCCGGCTCGCGGTCCGCCTCCGGGCCCTGGGGCTCCGATAGATACGGACGAGGATCCGACAGAAGAGCAGCGGGAAGGCCGACGGGCCCCGTCAATCGCGGCGCCGGCGCACCCGTCGGATCGGTCCCCTCGCGAATCCCCGCCGACTCAACCGCCAAGGCGGCCGGGGCGCCGTGCACCGGGCCCACCCCGCTCGCCAGAGACGCCGGATCCACCGTCTCACCGGGGATCAGGGTTGGCCCAGGATCGTCCCACTCTTTGGCCGAGGATTCGGCGCCGGGGGCGGTGGTGACGGTGCTCATCGCGCAGGTGGCCGGGTTCAGCCGGATCGTAGCATGGTAAGTCCCCGGCGGCGTCCCGCGAGCTACCACCTGGGTGGAGCACGCGGCGCGGGATAACGCGGCCGGGTGTTCCTGCTCCTCCTACCGCTCTGGGGCTGCGGGCCCCGCCATGAGGGGGCCTACGTCCGGCGAATTCGTTTTGAGGGAAACGAAGGCCTGGGCCTGTTGAGCGACAAGAGCGACGCGGTCCTGCGTCAGGTGGTCAGCCACCCCTACGGGCGCTCGACCCCCACGCCGCCCGATCCCGATGTGCTCGCCGAAGATGCTCGGCGCCTTGAGATCTGGCTTGCCCATAAAGGGTATTTTGATGCACGGTTTTTAGGATGGGTAGAGCAACGCCCGCCCACGGGCCGCGTCAAGGCGGTCGACCTGGTCGGCTACGTCGAGCTGGGGCCCCCTTCGGTGGTGCGTGAGCTGCGAATCGAGGGGCTGGACCAGCTCTCCGTGCCCATCCGCAACCGCGTGCTGGGCGGGGTCACGGTCGAGCAAGGAGATGTGTTCGATCACGGTCTTTTCCAGGAGACCCTCGCCGCGCTCCCGCGCTTGCTCCATGACAATGCCTACGCCTACGCCACGGCGGAAGGAGACGTACAGATCCAGGGGCGCGAGGTCACCGTCCGGATCACAGTGACGCCAGGGCCAGCATGCCGCATCGGAGAGATCAAGGTTTACGGGGCGAAATCGGTCGCCGAAAAACGAGTGCGCGAGCAGCTCGTGTTCGAGGAGGGCGACGGCTACCGGGCTCACGAGCTGGCCGAGAGCCGGAGTCGGTTGTTCGCGCTCCGGGTATTCTCGGTGGTCTCGATCACGCCAGAGCTGAGCGACCCGCCGAGCTCTCGGGTCCCGATCCGGGTCGATGTACGGGAGAGCAAAACACGCGCGATCAAAGGAGGTATCTCGGCTGGACGAGACCCAGGCCGCGCATGGGCCACGGCCTCCGCGGGGTTCACCCACTACAACCTTGGGCACCAGGCCTGGACCTTGTCCACGGTGACCTCAGGCGGCTACGCCCTCGCCTACGACATCCTCAGCCTTGAAGGCAGCGCCGGACCGCTCTTGTCTCAAGAGGTCAAGGTGGCGACGCCACGGATCGCGGGGCCGGTGGGTATGGTCCATGAAGGTAAGGTCGAGCTGGGCGTCGAGCTCGGATACTCCTTCTTCGACGCCACATACGCCCCCGCGCTCTCGATCTCGGCGCAGCGCACCAGCACCCTGGTCCTCGGGTATCGCGCCCGGTACTACCAGTACATCGACCTGAGCGAGACCGGGCTCCCCGCCACGGTGGACACGCTGGAGCTCAACCGCGACGGCCAATATTTCTTGTCCATGCTCGAACAACGGGCGCTCTACGACGGCAGGAACGACCTGGTGCGGCCCACCCGGGGCTGGTATACGGAGCTGTCGCTGGCCGAGGCGGGCCGGCCAGTAGGGGGCGACTACCGCTTCATCCGGTCGGAGGTCGATCTTCGCACGTACCGTTCCCTGGTTGTGGCCTTGGGTCGGGTGGCGCCCCGGCTTAGCACACGGCTCCCCGACGGGGTGCTCCGAGGCTCATCGGTGGCCGCCCGCGTGGGCGGGGGCTGGATTCTGCCCTACGGCAACGAGGAGGAGTCGCGCGTTCCCCCGGCAGAACGCCTCTATCTTGGCGGAGGCAACACCGTGCGAGGCTGGCAGGTCGACGCGCTCGGCCCCCCCTGCCGCACCTGCGCCTCCACCGGCGAAGACTTCCTGCCTGCCGGCGGCCTCAGCTCGCTCTATGGTAATCTGGAGCTGCGAAAGATGGGGAGTCAGAGCCTCGGCGGGACCCTGTTCACCGACGTGGGTCGGGCGTGGCTCGGTACGCCGTTACTGCTCGCGGAACCTCTACAATGGACCGTGGGTGCGGGGCTGCGCTACCTGAGCCCGCTGGGCCCGCTCCGCCTCGACCTGGGCATCCGCCTGGGTGACGACCCGATGTTCAAAGATGAACCTCGCTTTGGGCTACACTTCGGCCTCTCGGAGCTCTTCTGATGGCGCGCGCACAACGACGCCGGTGGTGGCTCGTAGCGCCGTTCGTACCGGTGCTCGCGGCCGTGCTGGTCCTCGCGGTCGGACAACAGTGGCTCGCCAGCAAGGCCGGAAATCGTTGGCTGCAGGCACAGATCTTGAGCCTCGGGGCGCCCGAGCACGGACGGCTCGACATCGAGGGGCTCCACACCGACGCCCTCCGGGAGCTCACGGTGACCGGCGTGGTCATCACCGACGCCCAGGGCGCTAAGCTCCTCGCGCTCGACACCCTTCGACTCAGCTGGTCGCCTGTGGGGCTGCTCCGCGGGGCGCTCCTGCTCGACGCCGTGGAGGCGAAGGGACTGCGGGGGACGATCACGCTCAACGAAGACGGCAGCGTGGACATCGCGGGCCTGTGGGGCACCTCCGACACCCCGTCTACCGCCCCCTTCCGCTTCCCCTTTCCGATCCACCTGCGGGCGCTCGAGGTGAGCGGTGAGCTCCTCACGCTGCGCCAGTGCGTCGCCGCAGCGCCCGATGCTCTCGACCCGACACCCCTCTGCACGGCCTGGTCGATACGCCACCCCCACCTCCAGGCTTCCGCCACCTTGGAGGGTGACGGCGCGCGCCTCGGCGCGACCACGCTCGAGGGTGAGGTCGACGGACTCGGCGAGACGCAGCTCCGGCTCGAGAGCGGCGCGGCCAACCCTCGCCAGGTCTCGATCGGGCCCACCTCGATCCGCATCGGCGAGCAGCACATCGGACTTCGCGGTGGTGTACGCCAGCTTGATGCTGGCGGTTACGTGGACCTCCGTATGGATCCCCTCGAGGTCCACGTGTCCACGCTGCCGCCCCTCGTCGTGAGCTGGGTGCAGGGGTTGGGCCTCAAAGGTGAGGTACGGGGCCGCGGTCACCTGGAGGGGCTCCTCGCCGAGCCGACGTTGAACCTCGAGCTGTTCACGGGAGGAGGCCCGATCGCGCTGCGGCTCTCGGTGGTTCAGGCCACCGAGGCCTGGGAGCTCGGAGTGTGGGTGCCGGCGGGCGAGCGCAACGCGCCGCTCACCCTCCGGGAGATCGCGGAGATCCTACCGGATATCGCAGTCGGTGGGCGCTGCGACTCCTCGGGTCAGGGTTTCGACGCGGCCTTGCTGTCGGCGCGCGCCACCTGTTCGGTCGCCCTTGGCGCCCTGCCCGGGCTCGGGGTCCTGACGGGTGAGTTCTCCGGGATGATCGCCCCCGGCCGTCTGGACCTCGACCGGCTCCGGATCGACCACCCGCGCCTGCGGATCGACGCGTCCGGCCACCGCCAGCCGGAGACCGGCGCGGTCTACGCCGACGTATCGGAGTTCGAGGTGGATCTTTCCCTGCTCGACGACGCCCAGGCGCTCGGCGACGCCCTGGGTATCGGCGACGCCGTGGCGGCCGCGCTCACCGCGCGCCCTGAGCAGCCGCTGACCGGCCGGCTCGGCTACCGGGGCGAGATTGACATGGTCGGCGCCGAAGTCACGCTTGACGGCGCACTCTCGCTCCAGGACCTGGACGCTCCGGGGCTTGTGGCGGTGAGCCGGCTCGATGCGCCGTTGTCGTTGCGGGTCGGGGAGCACGCCACGACCGGCCTCATCGAGCTCCGCGGAGAAGGTGCGGCGTTGGACGCGGCTACCCTCGGCCTACCCGATCCAGGCGCATTCAGCCTGGAGGGCAGGATTCACCTGGGCGAACGGGCCATCGCCGCCGAGCTCTCCGCCCACACTACGCCGGAGGATCCGCAGACCGCCCGCGAGCTCCTCGCCTTCGTCGGCGAATTTCACCCATCTACGGGGCGCTTCCTGGTCGCCGAGCTCCGCGCGGCGCCTACGACTCACCTGAGCGTACAGAGCGCCAGTCCCCTCGCCGGACGCCTGGGCGCCAACCGGGTGGATGATCTGGCTGTGGAGCTGGGACTGACGGGCACGTCCTCCGAACAAACCACGTATAATGCCAAAATATCTGCGAGCGGGAGCCTCAGCGAAAAGGACGCCGACCTCAGCGTCGCCTGGTCCGGGCTGAGACCTGGTCTCCTCACGGGTATCGTGGACCTAGGCGAGGTGGAAGGTGTGCTGGAGGGCGAGCTTCGGGTCCAGGGCACCTACGAAGCTCCGGTGGTGGAGGGCGCCCTGACGATCGCCGGGCTGGTGGCTCCCGGGGCGTTCAAGCCGGTGAATCTCACAGCGAACGTGAGGACTGACGCGCAGAGCGCCGCCGTCGACGTGACGGTTCAGAGCGGCACCCGAAAGGTCGCGACCCTCAGCGGGCGCGCCGGGGTGGACTGGCAGGCCGTGGCGCCGCGCCGCGAGACCCCGGTCCGGGCGGAGCTGGTGCTGTTCCCGTCCAACGCGAGCCAGTGGGAAGCGGTGCTGGACGGCGTGGATCTGCCGCCGATGCTGAACTCCGGCGCGTTGACTCTGAGCGGCACGCTCAACCAACCCAAGCTGCGCCTTGTGACGGCGGGCCGCTTGCCCGTGGGGGACCGAGCGGACTGGATAAGCCCGGCGGTCATCGTCGACGTAGCCGAGGGGCGCGCCACCATCAGGGGGGAGCTCCGTAAGAAC
The DNA here is from genome assembly GCA_947486185.1 of Deltaproteobacteria bacterium. Classification (GTDB taxonomy): domain Bacteria; phylum Myxococcota_A; class UBA796; order UBA796; family SXON01; genus CANKTH01. Next base: position 5,460 of record CANKTH010000072.1, on the reverse strand, counting down.
TACCTGCGCCGGGTGGTGATCGAGGGCGGCGCCGAGGTGGATCTCGCGGGCACGTTCGCCGACCTGCTCGACGGCGTGACGCTGAACAGTCAGCAGCTCCTCGCGACGGTGAAGGATCTTTCTGTCGATATCCGACTCAACGGGCTCCCGGCGGAAGAAGCCGCAGCAATGGCCGGGCTGGACACCGGCGTACGCGGCGCGCTGGGGGGTGGCGTTCACATCGGCGGCACCCTCGACGCGCCGACGGTCGCGGGGGGTTTCTTGTTGAGCGACGGGCGGCTCGGCGGGCTGCCCTTGAGCCCCGCGGTGCTCGGGCTGGTGCCCGAAGGGGATCAGTACACGCTCACCGCCAGCTTTGGTTTCGGAGACGGCACCGGACTGTCGCTGGACGGGGTGCTGCCTGCGCCCGGCGGGGTGATCGACACCGAAGCGCCCGGATTGGACATCCGCGTGAGCGGCCCGGGTGTGCCCGTCGCGGCGCTCGGCGGCCTGCTCGGCGGAGTGAGCGAAGGCCAGGGGCGCATCTCGGTGGAGGGCTGGATCCGCGGCAGCCTCTCCGACATCGAGCCCGAGCTGACTCTCAGCGCGTGGGCCTCAGAGGAGGTGAGCTTTGTTCTTGACGATCTCGCCGTCCGCTACACGGACGTACACCTGGATGCCCTCCTCGGGTCCGATCAGTTGGAGGTCAAACAGCTCACCCTCCGCACCGAGCGAAAAGACCGGCCCCGACGCGGCGCAGACGCGCTGCTCAGCCCGGAGCCCGACTTCGAGCTGACGGGTAAGGTGCTGCTCGACGGGGCGCTCAACCCCGCCGGGCTGGTGGGGTCCGCGACGCTCCGGCGGATGTGGGTGAGCGGCACGTGGGACCAGGTGCTGCGCCTGTCCGGGTCCTTGTGCGGCGGTATCGGTCCGGCCGACCCCGCCTGCGGCCGCGCCGATCCGGTGAGGCGGGCCGGCAACCGCACGGTCGACCGGCTCGACGGCCGACTCGCGGTGGACGAGGCGCGCATCACCCTGGATGAACGCTTCTTTGTCGAAGGAGCGGACCTCGAGCTGGATCCCGCGATCCACTTCGTGGTGGCCTCCGAAGACCTCCCGCCCTCCGGCGAGCCTGAGCTGACCGGCTTCGACGCCACCCTCGCCAGCATCCCGGAGTGGCTCCACACCGCGATCCAGCTCGATCTTCGCCGCTCCACCCAGGCCGACGTCACGATGCCGCTCTTGTCCGCGGGTGACCTCGCCGAGTCCCTCTCTCGGCTCCGAATCCAATGTGTCGCTGATGGCCAACTGAACATCGTAGCGCGCACGGGAAGCCTCTCGATCGCCGGAGAGCTCCAGACCGCGGATGGCGCCGCCAACGTCCTCGGCCGCGCCTTCACCCTCTCGGGTGGCAGCCTCGCCTTCACCGGCACCGACTGGTCCGAGCCCCTCCTCGACCTCAAAGCCGCGCACCAGACGAGCTACGGCGAGGTCCGGGTCGTGATCGGGGGCACCCCTTCGGCGCCCGAGGTGGACTTTGAGTCGGACGACCTGGTCTCCAAAGAGGACATCCTCACGACCTTGCTCTTTGGACGACCCCTCTCGGAGTCCGACGGCAGCGAGTCAGACGCGGCAGTCTTGACCTCGGTGCTGGCGTCGTTGGCGCAGGGCGCGATCAACCAACACCAGTCTTTTGTGGACATGCTCCAGATCGACTCCACCGGCGCGGTGCGTAGCGGGTGGACCCTCGGACACGGAGCGTCGCTGTATACGACCTTCGATCCTGCCGGAGAGCCCACCGAGGTCAACCTCGTGGGCATCACCGTCGCCTGGCGTATGCCCTGGGCCCTCGACCTGGAGGTGTCTACCGGCAGCTCCGGCCTGTCTTCCCTCGGGCTGTGGCGAACATGGCGCTTTTAGCCCTGATCTTGCTTGGTTGCCGAGAGGACCCGGTCGCCGCCACGCCCTCAGTCTTCGGCTTTCGCGTCGGGCTCGTCGTGTTGGACGAGGTCACCGTCATCGACGTGCACGGCGCACGGGAGGGGCGGGCCGTGGTGCTCGACGGCGACCGGATCCTGGAAGAGCGGGAAGCGGGCGGGCCGTGGCCGTTTTATGCGCAAGTGTACACCGGCGGCTACCTGGTGCCGGGGCTGATGGACAGTCACGTGCACCTGGCCCACTCGGGCACCCTCGATTGGGTAGGTGACACCCTGCCCGACAATCTCCGGGCCTCCTTGTGGCACGGAGTGACCACCGTCGTCGACGTAGGTGGTCCGACTTCACTCTTTTCACTACGCGATGGCATCGCGGATGGCGCCGTGTTGGGGCCGCAGGTCCTGGCTACCGGCCCGTTCTTGACCACCCCCGGCAGCCACCCGTGCGAGGCCGCACCCAACCCAGAGCTCTGTCAGTTCGTCGATGCCGACACCGCCGAGGCCGCCGCGCGGGCGCTGCACGACGCCGGTGCCGACGGGATCAAGGTCGCGCTGGCGGACGCCGCGTTCACCGACTGGCCCACCCCTCGCCTCGATCCCGAGGCGATTCGGTCCGCGTCCGGAGTGCTACCCGTCATCGCCCACGTAGACGCCGACGCCGACGTGATCGACGCGGTGGCCGCCGGAGCCGACCAGCTCGCCCACCCCCCGTTCGCGGCGCCTGTAGGTGATGCCGCCCTCATGGCGGCCGTGAGCGTGCCGGTACACACCACCGTCGGCGCCTTCGCGGCGGTGGGAGACCTGGTTGAGGGCCGCTTGAACCCCGACGATCCCACCCTCAGGATCTCCGACTCCACCCGCGAGAGCTGGCGCGCCGTGCAGGAAGACCCGACGCGGCTCCTCCCCGGCTGGCTCGAAGCTTCCGCGGCTTGGGCGGCCCAGGCGGAGGCCAACCTCGGGGCGCTCCATGTCGAAGGCGCCGCCCTGCTCCCGGGCTCTGACGCAGGTTATTACTTCGTCGCCCACGGCAGCGGGCTCCACGCTGAGCTCGCCGGGCTGGTGCGCCTGGGCTACACCCCGGAGGAGGCCCTCGTCGCCGCCACATGGACACCGCGCCAGGTGTGGGGTTTGGAAGGCGGGGAGATCGCCGTGGGGGCGCCGGCGGACCTCCTCGTGCTGGGCGACGACCCTCGGCTGGAGGTGGCGGCGCTGGACCGGATCCAGTGGGTGATCCGGGCGGGGCGCGTGTGGAGCCGCGCGGAGCTGGGGAGCACAGATCTCGGCGAACCCGCCGACTCATGTTGGTCATCCGAGCACTGTGCGACCGGTGAGCGTTGCGATCCGTTCACCCGGGGCTGCGCCGACGCCTGCCCCACACCGGGCGCGGTGACGGGCGTCTGCGACGCTGACAGTTGGTGCATGGCCTCTGACGGCGCGGGCGCGAGTGACGGCGTGTGCCACGAGGAGCCGGGATGCGACCTTTATACCCAGGACTGCGAGCCCGCCTGGTACGGGCAGGCCTGCGTGCCGATGGACATCGACACCAATCTATGTTGGCCCGCCGGCGGCCGGCGACCCGGACAGAGCTGTGATGCCTCGGAGCCGACCCAACGCTGTGTTCAAGGAAGCTTCTGCTCGACCGTAGATAGCCGCTGCTGGGAGCTCTGTGACCCGGACGCCGAGACCTGCGGCTCGGGGCGCCGCTGTTATCGTCAGCACGCCGCAGACGGTACGCCCTGGTTTGGCGTGTGTGACCGGGCTTTTTGAGAGGGCACAACCGCCGATCGTGTCGTCACGCCCCGTGAAGGCGCTCCCGAAAAAACCCAAGCACCCGCTCCAGGGCAGCTCGGGTGGGATGGCCGTCCACGTCGACGAGATCGTTGGTGAGCACCGAGTGCGCCAACGGTGGGATCCCGTGCGCATTGAGCGGACCCGAGGGGATCTCCACCGCCTCGAACGCCGGCCCAAGCTCCTTCGACAACGCGGCGAAACGCGCCCCGGGGCAGAGCAGGTCCCCGGTGAATCGGAGCCCCAACACCGAGAAGCGCGAGCCTGCGGCGCGTGAGCGGGCCTCGGCAAGCACCTCCGGGGCGACGTGAAGGCCCGATCGCCGTCCGGGCGTCAACGGCAGAGGCAACGAGGGCTGCGCGAGCACCGGTGCCATCACCGACGGATCCGCGAGGAGCGAAAGCGCGAAGTTGCCCGTGAGGCACATGCCCAGCACCCCGACCCCCGGACCACCCTGCCGGGCGTGTACCTCACGACAAAGCTGCCGTAACGACTCGGTGATCGGGCTCGAACACCGCGAAGCCAGGAGCGCGAACTCCCGCCGCACACAGGCGCGCGCGACCTGCCGGGCGGCGTATCCGGCCGACAAGGGTCGGCCGGGTGTACCAAAGAGGGACGGAAGCACCGCACGAAATCCCGCGTCGGCCACACGCCTCCCGAAGCGCGCCACTTCGGGCGTGATGCCAGGGACCTCGTGGATGATCACCACCCCTGGCCCGGCGCCCTTCTCGTACACCGGCCACGAGCCGGCATCACAGGAGAAGCTCCAACGCTCATAATCATCGAGGCTCGCAAGGCGGCTCAGGGTCGGAGACATCGACGACTCCACGGTCAGGGTGAAAGCCAGGGAACTCCAGCCTTACGCGAGGGATAAGCCACCGGCGGGCCGCAGCGCGGCGTCGAGCTGTCGCGGCTGTAGTACAGGCGCTCGCCTACTACGGTCGGCGCCGATCCACAGACCTCGAGCGGCACGGGCTCCGCAAATCCTCCGTCCGATTGCCGGCGAAGCGCGTAGATCGCCGTCTCCGGGCCGACATGCCGTTGCGCCAGGAGCCAGTCGCCCACCGGCGCCGGCACGGTGAAGCCGGCGACCCGGAAGGCGGGGTCGAGCTCCCAGCCACCCCCAGCCGCCCGGAGCCGGCGGATCTCGCGCCGATCCTCGGTGAAGTACAGGTGCCCAGCGCCGTCCGCCGCCGGGTCCACCCGCCCCTGACCCGACGGCCCCTCTTCGACCGGCGCCAGCGCCCGAGGATCCAGCCCCGAGTACAACCGAAACCGCGTGGGGTGCTCGGCGGGATCGACCTCGGCGCCGACGCCCACCACCTCGGCGACCCAGAGCCACCACCGACCGTCCCGCAGCTGAGCATCCGGGTCAAACGCTGATATTCCCGTCGGGACTGGCGTGCTCCACGCCAACCCATCGGCGCTCTCGCTGCGCCAGATGGACTGCTCGCGGACAAACCAGCACCACCAGCCCTCGGGGCCGCGCACGACCGTCGGGCTCGACGCCGGCGAGAGGAGAGGCCCCCGTTCTTCTCCGCTGCCAAGGCGCACAAACAACCCCTGCCGCGCAGGGTGATGCCGCCCCGGATCGGGATCGAGGAGCAGGGACTCGGAGGGAAGCGGGCGGTCCCAGGCCCGCAGCTCGAGGCCCGGAGCCGGCCAGGTGACCGTCGCGGGCGGAAGCAGCGCGCGCCACGCCGCGCGGAGGCTCGGGCTCGGGACCATCGACAGCACCAGTCCGAGCTCAGCCTCGGCC
>CANKTH010000071.1 GCA_947486185.1 Deltaproteobacteria bacterium | reverse complement strand
GGAAACCCGAGGTGGTTGGGGACGAAGTCGGCGTAAGCAGGACAATCCCGTCACGTGTCGGTGTACGAACCCTGAAGCTCCGTGATTAGGAGCGGCGAACGCCGAGCCTGAGAGCTCTGGAACGGTGGAAACACCAGACCGAGCGAGTACTTCACGCGTCCGACCAGGACGTACAGGTGTCACCTATGAGCCCCTCTCGGGAAACCGGGAGGGGTTCTCCGTTTTTGGGCGTCGGAAAGCTTGGGCTGGGTGGCCCGCTGCGGCTGTCGCGGGGTGTGGGCGGCCCGGCTTCGCCGTCGGCGCCCTGTGGGCTCGGCCTGCCGGCCTCGATCCTCGCCTCTTCGCCTCCGGCGCAAGCGCCTCCGGCTCGTGGCGCGGATTCGGCGGCGCCGCCGCCGCCCGCCGGTCGCCTGCCGCAGGGGATGGGCCGACCGCCGGGACACCGGCCAGCGGAAATTCCGGGACGGTTTCCGGGATCTCTGCGACCCGCGTGTCGTGTCGCACGCTCCCTCCTCCGTCTACGGCATCTACGTCCTCGAAGGGCACCCATTGCGGGAACATCGCCGAGCGTTGAGCCCCTCCCGGGAAACGTGGAGGGGCTCTTCTTTTTTGGTTTCGCTTCTTCGGGCTTCGCCCGGACTAGACCCCGCGGGCGGCGCGGCGGTGACAGAAATGGTCTCCGGAGAGGCGGTGCTTGCTCGTGGCGCAGGCTACACGGGGTCCGCTTTTCTCGGAGCCCCGGCTGATGGCGCTGCCCGCCAAGATTGAGTTTTTTGCGCAAAGCCTCCGGAACGGCACGACCGTCGGGGCGGTGTGGCCGTCGAGCAAGGCGCTCGCCGAAGCTATGGTGGAGCCAGTCTTCGAGAACCGCCCTTCACACCTACGGATCCTCGAGGTGGGGGCGGGCGTCGGACCGTTCACGGCCGAGCTGGTCAAACGCCTGGAGCCGGGGGACACGCTGGACGTGGTCGAGCTCAACCCCGCGTTCTGCCGCGTGCTGCGCGACCGTTTCGCCGAGGCGCCGGTGCCACCGACGGTGCACGAGGTGAGCATCACCGCGTTCCAGGCCGACCGGCCCTACCACCACATCGTGAGCGGGCTGCCGCTGGCCAACTTCCCCGCCGATCTGGTCGAGGCCGTCTATGCCCGCTACCGGGATCTGCTGGTGGAGGACGGCACTTTTGTCATGTTCGAGCATATCTTTTTCCGCCGAGCCCTCTCGATGGTCACCCTGGGCGCCTACCGACGCCGCATCCGGCAGGTGATGGCGATCGAGAGCCAGCTCGAGTCCGACATCGTGGGGCGCCGCTCCGTGCTGCTCAACGTGCCGCCCGCCCAGGTCACGGTGAGGCGTCGGCCGACGGTGCTCCCGCGGCTCGTCGGCACCACCGCGCGCTGAGCGCCGCCGCTCGGAGAGCCGATGTCCAAATCCCTCTATCTCCGGCTCGAGAGCCTCGCGGCCTGGGTGATCCCGGGTGAGGTCGTCGCAGACGTCGCGTGCGACCACGGGCTCCTGCTCGAGACCCTGCTCCGGCAGGGGGTGGTGCCGCGGGGCATCGGCATCGACCTGCGGGAGGCGCCGCTCGAACGGGCGCGAAGGGCTCTCTGTGGGCTGAACGCTGAGCTCCGCTTGGGGGACGGGCTCGGCCCCCTGCGCGCGGGCGAGGCGGCCACCGCGGTGATCGCGGGCCTGCACGGGCAGAAGATTCGCCGTTTTGTGGACCAGCACGGCGACAAGGTCCGCCGTCTGGTGCTGGGCCCTCATGGCGGCGATGAGCTGGTTCGAGCCGGGCTGCCTGGCTGGGCGGTGCTGGCTGAGCAGGTCGTGGAAGAGGCCGGACACCTCTACCCGATCCTGGTGATGGAGCCCGGCGCCGAGCGACGGAGTTGGCTGTACTACGGCGACCCGGCGCGACATGTGGACCGTATCCGGCTTGCCGAGCGGGTTCTCCGGGACCGGGAGCGCCTGTCTGCGATCCCCTCGATCGCCGCGCATGCCGACCCCTCCGGCGCCGCCGAGCTCGAGGGTGCCACCGCCACCGTGCCAGCAGCGCGAGATCCCCGCCACGCCCGACGGACCGCGGAGCGCCTCGCCGAGGCCACCGCCGTGGAGGCCGCGCTGGCGACGAGCCCTTAGTAGAGCTCCATCCGGTAGAAGCGAATGTTGCTTCCCGTACCGACGTAGAGCCAGCCCTCCGCCGAGACCGTACAGCTGCCATTGTTGCCGTGATCGCTGGGCAAGGAGGCGATCGCGGCCCAGGTGTCGGTGGCGATGGTGTACTGGTACATCGTGGTGCCGCTGGTCGCGCCGGCGGCGTAGATGTGGCCGGAGCGGTCGGAGCAGAAGATGTCGTTGAGCTGGCTCTCGCCGATGGCCGCGCGGGGGGTGACCACTCCGGTCGCGATGTCCCACTTGTAGAGATTAGGGGCGTTGTAGGCTCCGAGGTAGATTGCCCGGGAGATGGGGTCATAAGCCATCCGGGTCTCATGCTCGCCGCCCAGCCCGGTCGCGTGGTACGCCACCGCGCCGGTCGCGACGTTGTAGGTCACGATATAGCCACGTTGGTCATAGCCGTAGATGATGCCGAATTCGTCCGACTCGGTCATGTTCAAGTCATCGGTCGCGCTTGTTGCGGTCATCGTGGTCCACACGTCCGTGCCGGGATGGTACCGGTAGACGGCGCTGTTGCGGATCATCCAGAGGTAACCGTCATAAGGCGCCATCGACGTCCACGGTTGGGAGTACGGTGCCGTCGCCGCGAGCGTGGTCCATGTATTGGTCGCCGGGTCGTACCGTTGGCCTGTCGTGTCGTACATATTGTAGATGTACGGGATGTCCGACATCTGGTAGGTCATCAACGAGTAGGTGGACTCGGTCGAGCTGGCGAGGGTCTGCCACACTCCCGAGGTGGTCCCGTCAAAGGTCGGGAAACAGCTGCTGAGCTCGTCGACGTCGCCATCGCAGTTGTTGTCGATCCCGTCGCAGGCCTCGCTCTCATCCGGGTTGGCGAGCGGCTCGTCGTCATCACAGTCCGAATCGTCTTCGAGGTAGCCGCTGGGCGGGTCACAGGCCCGGGTGCTGGTGTCGGGATCGCCAAAGCCGTCACCGTCGTCGTCGGCGTACCAGCTGCCGGCGTCAACCGCAGTGGACTCGTCGACTACGCCGTCGCAGTTGTTGTCGATGCTGTCACAGTACTCGGCGGCCCCGAGATACACGTCGCTGTCGGCGTCGTCGCAGTCGTCGCGGTTGGCGCTGTAGCCGGGGGGCTGTGTACACGCCGCCGTTGTCCCGGCCGGGTCACCCCGCCGGTCCCCGTCGGCGTCGAGGTACCAGGTGGTCGCGTCGATGGCGGTCGGCTCGTCCGTGACGCCGTCACAGTTGTTGTCCGCGCCGTCGCAGTACTCGGTCGCGCCGGGGTAGCTGGTCGCGACGCCGTCCGCACAGTCGCCGGGGGACGCGGTGTAGCGGGCGGGTTGGGTGCAGGCGCGGACCTGGGTGGACGTCTCGCCGTAGCCGTCGCCGTCCCCGTCGATGTACCAGGTGCCGGCGTCGATCGCCGTGTCCTCGTCGATCCCGCTCGCGCAGTTGTCGTCGATCCCGTTACAACGCTCCTCCGCGTTGGGGGCGACGGCGGCGTTGGTATCGTCACAATCCGTCGAATCACGCGTTGTGCTGGCGGGTGCGACACACGAGACGTAGCTCACGCCGGGGTCGCCGAAGCCGTCTCCGTCGCGGTCGTCGTACCAGATGGCGGTGTCGGTGGCGTAGTCGTCATCGACGACGCCGTTACAGTCGTTGTCGGCGCTGTCGCAGACCTCGGTGGCGCCCGGATGGTCGAGGCTCAAGAGGTCGTTACAGTCGTCGCCGCCGCTCACCCAGCCGGGCGGCTGTGTACATGCGGGGCGGCCTGTCGTGGGGTCGCCGTAGGTGTCTGAGTCGCCGTCGAGGTACCACGTCGGTGCGTCCACGGCGGCATCCTCGTCGGTCGTGCCGTCGCAGTTGTTGTCGATGCTGTCGCAGCGCTCGGCCGCGTCCAGGTTGATCGCTGCGTCCCCATCGTCGCAGTCCAGGCACGCGGCGAGGCCGTCCCCGTCCCCGTCCGCCCAGATTACGACACCGTCGCAGTTGTAGTCGTTGGGATCGGTACAATCCGCCTCAGTGACGCCCGGGTTCCAGCTCGAGTCGGTGTCGTCGCAGTCGGTCGGATCGGCGACGTAGCCGGCAGGCACCTCGCAGGCCTCGAACCCCGAAGCACGGTCGCCGTAGCCATCCGCGTCGGCGTCCGCGTACCAGGTGCCGGCGTCCACGGCGGAGTCTTCGTCGACGCTGCCGTTACAGTTGTTGTCAACGGAGTCGCAGACCTCGGGCGCGCCGGTCCAAGCCAGGGCCTCAGTGTCGTCACAGTCGGCGTTGTTGTCGGCGTAGCCAGCGGGCCGCGTACACCCGAGCGTGGTCGTGTCCGAGCCATAACCGTCACCATCGGCGTCGGCGTACCAGGTGCTGGCGTCGCCGGCCGTGGCGTCGTCGACCAGGCCATCACAATTGTCATCGATCAGGTTACAGATTTCCGTTGCCCGCGGTGACACCGAGGCGTCCCGATCGTCACACTCTTCACAGGCGGCGAAGCCGTCCGCGTCCGCGTCCGCGTAGCCGACGGAGCCGTCACAGTTGTAGTCGTTGGGGTCGGCGCAGGTCTCGGTCGCCCCCGGGTAGTAGGCCGCGGAGGTGTCGTCACAGTCGGTGGCGTCAGGGACGTAACCCGGAGGCGCTGCGCAACTCCGCGATGAGGTGGCCGCGTCGCCGTAGCCGTCGCCGTCCGTGTCGGCCCACCAGGTGCCGATATCGACGGCGTCGGGCCCGTCGACGGTGCCGTCGCAGTCGTTGTCGGCGCCGTCGCACACCTCGGTGCCGTTCGGCCGCGCGAGCGGGTCCGCGTCATCGCAGTCTTCACACGCCGCGAAACCGTCGGCGTCGGCGTCCGCGAAGGCCACCGAGCTATCACAGTTACGATCGAGGGTATCGGTGCACGCTTCGGTCGCGGCGGGGTTGATCGTGCCGTCAGCATCGTCACAATCCGTGTTGTTGGCAACATAGCCCGCGCCGCCGCCGGCGCAGTCCGTCACCGGGCTGTCGGGGTCGCCAAACCCGTCCCCGTCCGTGTCGGCGTAGGCGAGCGGGGCGTCCGCCGCGTCACTGCCATCGATGCTCTGGTCGCAGTTGTTGTCGATGCCGTCGCAGACCTCGGCGGCGTCAGGGTTGACCGTGGCGTCGTTGTCGTCGCAATCCTCCGGGGCGCTGAAGCCGTCGGCGTCTTCGTCGGCCGTCGGCGTGCCCGAATCGCCCGTTTTGGAACCGTCGGCGCCCGGGTTCGGCTCGCAGCCCGATGTGGTCAGGATGAACACCGGAATCAGGGTGAAAATACGCATCGGTACTCCCTATATTGAGTGCGTGCCCCGTGGCACCGCGCGCGTCAGCCCCTCGGCGACGTGCTCGTGCCGGTGTTGAATCTGCTCAGTCTTCGGGGCCCCCGGACGGGGCCGGCTCCAGCTCCACGCCGAGCTCCGGCAAAGCTTCGGGCCCCTCTTCCCCCTCTTCGGGCCGGGACAGGTCGCGGACGGCGACGCGGGCCACGTCCGCCTCCCAGGGGTGACCCAGGCGGGTCCAGAGCTCAATCGCGAGGAGGTAGGCCTCCCGCGCCTGAAGCGGCCGCCCGGCCTCCCGGGCGATCGAGCCCGTGAGGTCGAAGAGGCGGGCGACGTCTTCATCGCCGGGGGTGCGGATAGCCACCAACCGCCGCGCACGCTCAAAGTTGGCGTCGAGCGCCGGCCAATCCTGGAGCGAGGTGACACATGGAAGGAGGAGGGCCTCCAGCTTCAGCAGCATTTCCACCGAGACGCCCTCGTCGGCCATCTGCAGGCGCCGCTCGAGGATCCGGCGTGCCTCGCGCCAGGCTCCACGAGACACCAGGGTCAAGCACAGGTTGACCTCGGCGATGAGCGCTTCGCCTGCCCCCTGCGCGTGCCAGGCTTCGAGCGCCTCCCGGTACCTTTGCTCGGCGGTCCGCCGATCTCCCCGGAGGCGGGCCACGTCGCCTTCGGCGTTGAGCACGTAGGCCAGACCGCGCCGAGAGGATACCTTCTCGAAGGACGCCCGGGCGCGCTTGAGGTACTCGATGCCGGCGGCAAACCTACGCTCCTGTCGGGCGAGGGCCTCCATGCCAAGCCAGCAGTGCCCCTCTTGGACCGTGTCGCCCAACGCAACGAAGGCCTGCTGCGCGGTTCGATACGCATCGGCCGCCTGGTGGCGGTCGCCGCGCCGCGCGTGGATCTCGCCCAACAACCTCCAACACCAGGCCTGGGTCACCGCGTCGCCGCGCCGGCGCGCCAGCGACAGGGCGCGGCCAAGAATGGTGCGTGCGCCCTCGGCGTCCTGTCGATGAAGCAGGTTGCGGCCCAACAACGCCAGGGCAGGCGCCCGCACGTCGTCCCAGCCCCAGGTTCGAGCTGCGCGCTCCAACCGCTCGGCGAGCCCCGCTGCGGCTTCGTGGTTGCCTTCAGCGTCGTGCACCCGGACCCACACGAGCCAACCCTCGCCCCAGCGCCGATCCTCCGCGGGGATCCGCGCGCGCTCGATCGCGTGGGCCCAGTCCCGCATCAGGTTCTGGGCCATACGTGCCTCGCCGGCCGCCATTCTCTCGGTCGCCGCGGCGACCAGGAGCCCGATCACCGCCGCAGGCTCACCTGCCGCCTGGAGATGCCGGGCGCGACGCTCGGCGACACCCGGTCCATGCCGGTCTTCGAGGATTGCCGAACATATCTGATGATGCCGCTGGCCGCGGTTTCCCCGCCATGCCTGCTGATCGAGCGTCGCGCGGAGCAGGCTGTGGACAAAGGCCCATCCTACCGGCCGGGGCGCAAAGAGCCTGGCTTGAACCATCGCATCGACGAGCTCGCCGACGTCACCCAACCCCTCAGCCTTACAGGCCGCCCGCCAGTCGGCCTCGTCAAACTCGACGCCCAGCGCGGCGGCCAGCTCCAACGCCGCCGGGGCATCGGCGCCAAGCCCAAAAAGTACACGATCCAGGCGCAAAGTCCACACCGCCTCCAGGCTGGCGGGCAGGTCCTGATCGGCACCGGGCCGGAGCACAAATCCGTCGGACCCAAACTCGAGGGCGCCCCGCGCCACCCAGGATCCGATGAGCTGGACGGCAAAGAGCGGGCTCCCTGCAGTGCGTTCCTCTACAAGCGCCGAAAGATCGGCTCTCAAGGCGATGATCTCACGCACCAGCGCGGCGTGGGTGGCAGGCTCGAGCGGGCCCATCGGCAGCTGCACCGTGTCACCGCTTCGGTGCAGCTGTTGGATCTGGCTCGCTTCCGCCGGCGATTCAGCCAGCTCCTCCTCGTCCGCGGTTGTGAGGATGAGCACCGGCGCCGGGCGATCGTCGAGCCAGTTCAGGAGCCGCGAGATCACTCCGAGCGTGCTGCTGCCCCACTGCGAGTCGTCGGCGACGATACAAAGCGCCTGGTGGAAGTTGGCGATGTGGCCCAGGAGCCGTACCACCGCCTGGAGTGCGCCCTCCGCCCGACCCGCGTCCACCGAAGGCACCGGCTCGGGACACACGAAATTCGCGACGGCGTCGCGTTCGTCAGGAGTGCCGAATCTCAGGGCACTGAGCAGGTGTACCACCCGCTCCGCGCCCGCGATGCGATCCATTCCCTGGCAGCGGAAGTAGCGCGCGAGGGCCTCGGCGAGGGCGTCGTTGGGACCGGACACGGGGAGGTGGGAGATCCGGAGCACCGTGCACAGGCCCAGCTCGGAGAGCTGTAGCGAGAGCCAGTCTGCAAGCCGGGTTTTCCCGAAACCCGCCGGACCGTGGAGGTGGACCAGCACGGGCTGACGCCGCGACAACACCCGCGCCGCCGCGCTCCACAGGACGTCCCGCTCCTGCTTGCGGCCAACGAGGCGTACGGTGCGAAGGTGATGGAGCGAAAGGCTATAACGAAGCCGGAAAGACGACACGTCGTGGACCGACTGCCTCCACGTGGTTGGCAGCGAGGGCACGCCCGGTCCCGGCGCGTCCAAGGCGAGCAGGCGCGCGGCGGCGGCGGCGGCGCTCTGGAACCGTTGGCCGGCGTCGAGCGCCAACATGCGGCGGAGCCAGTCCGAGACCCCCGCAGGCACGCTCGGATCAGCTTTGAATTCCGGCAAGACGCGGTTCTTCCAGTTGGCCAGGGCGTCGCTGATGCGCTGCTCCGAGAACGGGCGCTTCCCGGTCAGGAGCGCCCATGCCGTGGCGCCGAGCGCGTAAAGGTCAGTCCAAGGGCCGAGATCGCGCCAGTTTCCCTCGAGCTGTTCGGGCGCCATGTACGCCGGCGTGCCGGCGACGTATTGATCGTCGACGGTCTCTTCGTCTTCGATCACCCGCGCGAGGCCGAAGTCGGTGAGCAACACTGGCGAACGTTCGCCGCCAAGCAGCACATTGGCCGGTTTGACGTCACGGTGGATGATGCCGCGTGCGTGCGCGTGGGCCAGCGCGTCGAGAAGGCAAATGAGCACCTGACGACTGCGTGTCCAGTCAAATTTACCGCAACGAAATCCAAGATTCCCGTCAGTCGCGAGCTCCATCGCCACATAGCTCGCGCCGGTGACGAGCCGGCCGCCCGACGCGGCGGCGGTCTCGGCCGGTACGGTGCCGAACTCCACCAGCGCGGCGATCGAGGGGTGATCGAGCCCTGCGGCGGCCCGAAGCTCGTTCCGGAAGCGCGAGGATGCGCCCACCCGGGAGGAGGGCTTACGATTGAGTACCTTGACCGCGACTAATCCGGCCTGGGGGTGAAACCCCCGCCACACCGTTGCCATGGCCCCGTGCCCGAGCGGTCGCTCAAGATCGTCGAGGCGGAGGGCTTCGAGCCGCAGCGGCAGGGGCATCCCCTTTACGTAACGCGGGCAGGACCGCGATCGCCGCAGGGAATCTGTGCCCCGGGGCCGGTCTTCCGCCGGCCAGGGCCGCCGTCGATCCAATAGGGCGCCAGGCACCCCACTCAGGCGCCCCGAATCCGAGCCCCACCAGCCCGAGCCCCACCATCATCGCGCGGGAGAGGGGTGCCGAGAAGCCTTGCCCCCGGCTGCAAATGCCAAGACCTGGCGCCGCTCCCCCTACCCCCTCGATCGCCCCGTGAAGGGCCCAGGTCGCCGGCGACGGCAACACGAGCAGCGCGACGAGGAGACCCACGGTGGCGGCGAAGCCCGTAGCCAGCACCACGCCCACGGCGGTGATCCGCCCGAGCGCCGGCACGACCCGCGGCAGGTTCAGCGACAGCTCACACTCGAGCACGCGAGCTCCGGGCTCACGGCGAGCGGTGAGGGCGCAAGGAGGAGGCCTGAAATCGCCGCGGCGCCGACGAGCGTCGCCGCGACCAGCACGCCGGGCCATCCCAGTCCGCGAGTCACCATCGGTTCACGCACGAGCCGCAGCACCACCCCCAGCGTCAGGAGCGCCCAGCCCTTCAGCCACTGTCGCGGCCCGGCGCTCAACCGAACCACTCGTAGCCGAGCTTGGCGACCATCAGGGTGACGACGATCAGGAAGAGCTGCCGTACAAACTGGGATCCTCGGGAGAGCGCCACGCGCGCCCCGGCGGTGGAGCCAAGGATGTTGCAGAGCGCCATCGGCAACGCCACGCCGAACCACACCTGGCCTTGCGGCAGGAACCAGGCCAGGGCCGCGAGGTTGGTTGCGACGTTGAGCAGCTTGGCCGAGGCGCTCGCCTCCAAGAACCCGAAGCGTAAGGCGCCCACGAGGGCGAAGATGAAGAAACTACCGGTTCCCGGACCAAAAAATCCGTCATAGAATCCGAGCGCGGCGCCGAGGGCGGCGGCGCCGAGGGCGGCGTACGGCGGTAGCTGGCCGCTCTTCGCGCCCAGGTCTTTTCGGATCAGGGTGTAGACCGCGACGGCGACGAGGAGGAGCAGCACGACCGGCCGGAGCGCGGAGGTCGGCATGGCGCTGACGGCACGCGCCCCGAGAAAGGACCCGATAAAAGCCAGAGCTGCGGCGGGCGCGATCACGGACCACCGGAGCGAGACCGCGAGGGCATACCGGACCAACGCCACGCTTGTACCGGCGATCGAGGCCAGCTTGTTGGTCCCGAACAGCACCGGGAGGGGCGCTTCGGGGTAGGCCAGCATGAGCGCGGGGAGCTGGATCAGGCCCCCGCCTCCCACTGCCGCATCTACAAAACCTGCAAGAAAGGCAGCGAAACACAAGGCCAGCAGCTCGACGCTCACTTGGGCGGCCGCGCCTTCATCCACGTGCGCCACATCTCAGGAAGATCCCGGGAGGCGGCGAAGATCCGCATTGTAAGCCCGATCGGCATCGCCGGCGCCCCGAGCCATGTCTCCCCGGCGGGGACCTGCCCGCGCACCCCGCTCCGGGTACCCAGTCGCGCGCCGGCGCCGACGTAGCTGTGGTCGGCCAGGCCCACCTGTCCACCCATCAGCACGCCGTCGCCGATGACACACGAGCCCGAGAGGCCCGTCTGGGCGGCGATGACCACCGAACGCCCAAGTTTGCAGTTGTGGCCGATCTGTACGAGGTTGTCGATCTTGCAGCCGTCGCCGATCACGGTGTCGCCCAGAAAACCGCGGTCGATGGTGACGAGCGCGCCAAGCTCCACGTCGTCTCCGATGCGCACGCCACCAACCTGGGGCACCTTCAAGAGACCGCGCGTCGAGGCGTGGTAGCGGAAGCCGTCCGCACCGAGCACGGTGCCCGCATGCACTCGGCAGCGCCGGCCAACCCGGGTGCCGGGGTAGAGCACGACGTTCGGGAAGAGCACCGTCTCATCCGCCACTTCCGCCCCCGGTCCAACCACGACCCCGGAGTGGAGCTTCACCCCCGCCCCGATACGGGCGTCGGGCGAGATCCTGGCGTCACAAGGAGCCGGCTCCGGAAACCAACTTTCGAGGAGCGGGATCAGCGCCGCCAGCGAATCGCCCACCACGACGACGCTCCGTCCGGCGATCGGCGCGTCTGCCAGGAGCAGGCCGGCGTTGTCATCCCCCCGACGGTCCGGCAGGCGGTAGGCCAGATCCCCCGGCCCGGCGTCCTCCAACGGGGCGACCCCCAGGATCACCCGATCTTCGCCGTGAAGCTCTCCCCCTACCGCAGCGGCCACCTCCGAGGCGCGGACCGGCGCTGGCAGCCTCATGGGGTGAGCCGATCAAGGGTCCGCGGGAAGGGCACGCTCTCCCGGACATGGTGGATGCCGCAGAGCCAGGTGACCAGCCGCTCGACGCCGAGCCCGAATCCGCCGTGGGGCACCGAGCCGTAGCGGCGCAGGTCGAGGTACCACTGGAAGGACTCGATCGGGAGCTTGTGTTCGTCGATTTTGCGGAGGAGCACGTTGATGTTGTCCTCGCGCTGGCCGCCGCCGATGATCTCGCCGTAGCCCTCAGGGGCCAACACATCGACCCCCAACGCCCGTTCGGGCCGCGCAGGGTCAGCCTTCATATAGAAGGCCTTGATTGCGGTAGGGTAGCGGTGTACAAGGATTGGCCTGTCATATTGCTGTGTGAGCACCGTCTCCTGGGGGGAGCCGAAGTCGTCTTCAGGCTCCACCGGTACGCCGAGCTCCGCCATCTTGACACAGGCCTCGTCGTAGCTCATCCGTGGGAACGGCTTTTGGACGCGCTCCAACACCGAGATATCTCGATCGAGCTCCTCGAGATGCGCGCGCCCGTGCTTCAGCACGTAGGCGGTGACCTCGACGAGGAAATCTTCGGTCAAGTCCATGATGTCGTCGAGGGTGGCCCAGGCGATCTCCGGCTCCACCATCCAGAACTCGGTGAGGTGGCGGCGAGTGGCCGACTTCTCCGCACGGAACGTGGGGCCAAAACAGTAGGTCTTGCCGAAAGCCAGCGCGCCGGCCTCCTGGTAGAGCTGCCCGGACTGCGAAAGGAACGCTGGGTTGCCAAAATAGTCGGTAGCAAACAGTGTCGAGGTGCCCTCGCAGGCGTTGGGGGTGAAGATGGGCGAGTCCATCAGGATGAACCCACGTTCATCCAGGTAGTTCCGGATCGCGCGGACCAGGAGGTGCCGGATCGTGAGGATCGCGTGGGGCCGGCGAGACCGCAGCCAGAGATGACGATGATCATGGAGAAAGGCGGGACCGTGCTCCTTGGGGGTGATCGGGTAGCCCGTAGCGGCGCTGACGACCTCCGCCGTGATCATCTGGAGCTCAAAACCAAGCTTGGAACGTGTGTCTGCGCGCACGAGGCCGGTGACAATCAGGCTTGACTCCTGGCCGAGGTGCTTGAGCTCGGAGAACAGGCCCTCACCCACCTCGTCACGGTTGGCGACACACTGAACGATGCCGGTGCCGTCTCTGAGCTGCACAAAGAGGATGCGCCCCTTCCCTGCGGAGTTGTAGAGCCAACCGCGCACGGTGACGGTCTGACCTTCGTGTTGGTGGAGCGTGGTGACCGAGACGACCGGAAAGGACACAGGACCTCCGTAGGGCCGCCGCGCCTAACCGGAGACGGTCGAAGCCGCCCGTCTCGGCGAGCGCCTCGCGGTCGTGCTATTGCGGCGGCTATGGGTGGATTTGCCGGGCTCCTCGACCGTGACGCTCCTCGACCCGAGTGGTCGTTGGGGTTGGAAGAGCCTTGTTTTTGGGCGGACGGCCTACGACTGGAGCTGCGGGCGCGCTCCACGTGGGCCGCGTCGCCGCGTTTTGTGGTGGCGCTGGCGGGCCACTTCGACCGCGGGCACGCTGCGGGGCAGTCGGCGGCCGAAGCCCTCCTCGAAGCTTGGGAGCGCGCCGGCGTGGGTGGGCTGGGCACCTTCGACGGGGCCTGGGTGGCCATGGTGTTCGAGCGCGCCAGTCGCCGACTCCACCTGATTCGTGACCGTTTCGGCATTCGACGTCTGTATTTTTCGGAACGAGGCTCGCGGCTCGCTTTCGCGACCAGCCCGCGTCACCTGCTCGGCCTGCCTTGGGTGAGCCGCGAACTCGCGCGCGAAAACCTGTCAGAGTACCTATCGTTTCGGTATGTGCACCCGCCGCGTACTCTGCTGCGCGACGTGCAGGCGCTCCCCCCGGGGGAACAGCTCGTTGCCGAAGCGGCGACCTCTCGCCTGGAGCGGTGGTACCAGCTCGCCTATTGCCAGCCGTACGCCGCCGCGCCAGAGGACCAGGCGACCTTGCACGAGCTCGATCGGCGAATGAACCGGGCGGTGGCGGCCCGGGCGTCCGGGAAGGACCGCGTCGCGGTGTTCCTCTCGGGCGGCCTGGATTCGAGCGCGATCGCCTGGTACGCGTCGCGGCTCGGGCCGGTCTCGACGTTCACGGTCGGCGTTGAGGACGCCGAGGAGGACGAGACCCCCTACGGGAGCCGGGTGGCGACCATCCTGGGGACCGAACACACCGTACGCCGGATCAACTTCAGCGATTTTGAGGCTGCGTTTCCCAAGGTGGTGGCGGCGGCGGACTTTCCCGTGCCTGACCCGGCGGCGATCGCGCAGTACCTCCTCGCGGTGACCGCGCGTGAGCACGCGGACGTCATCCTCTCCGGCGACGGCGGCGACGAGATTTTCGGCGGCAGGGTGGCGGGCGCGGTGGCCTCACAGCTCCGGCTCTCCACGTGGTTGGGCCGCCTGCCGGGCCCCCTCCGTCTGGCGGCGGCGGCGGCCTTTCGAGGGCAGCGGCCCGAGATCGCCGAGCCTTCGGTGCCCGTGGGTCTCGCCAGGCTGATTGGAGGATTGCAGGCGTTCAACCGGGATGAGCGCGCTGAGCTCCTGCGGGATGCCGGGTGGGTGCGGGAGTCGACGAGAAAACGTTGTCTGGAGCCTTTTTATCGGGAGCTTGTGTCCGATCCGATCAACGAGATCCTTCATGTGTGGCTTCGCGGGCGGATGCCTGGCGATGGTCTGGCGCGGGCGGGGGTGGCGGCGTCGCTCGCCGGAGTCGGGCTACGCGAGCCGCTGTTGGATCGCGACCTGGTGCAGTTCTGCGCGGGTATCCCTGGACATTGGAAGGTGCGCACCATGCCGCTTGGCACCATCACCAAATGGCCGCTGCGCCAGTTGCTGAAGCCCGTGTTGGGCCGGGCGATGGTCAATCGCCCCAAAAGGGTGCTTCCTGGCCCGTGGGCTCGCTGGAGTACCGGCCCTGCCGCGGAGTTCCTGCAGGCGAAGGCGCGCCAGCTCCGGGAGGATCGCCTTGGCCTGTTCCGTGCCGACGCGCTGGACGCCCTCCTCGCCGCGGGGCTCCGCGGTGAGCGCACCACACAACTATGGACGTTGATATTCCTTGATTCGTGGGCGCAGTCGATGGACGTTCGCTGACCGCTTCGCTGCCCGCAAAGGTCGGGTTGGCATTTGTCGGGGCAGGGGCGCGCGAGATGCGGTCGCGGGGGGCTAAGCTCGTCGGCTGGAGGTCGGATGTGGCTGTTGCTGAGCTGGCTCGCATGCAGTGAAGGGAAGGGCATCGTGGTGGGTTCCACGCCGCCCGGGCCGGGGGACTCCGGCGGGACCGGTGACGCCGGCGCCGCGGCCGAGCTGGTGGTGTCCCCAACGGTGGTCGATCTCGGGACGGTGCTTCTTGGCCAGCCAGCGGAGGTCACGTTGGATCTGGCCAACGTGGGAGAAGCTGCGGCGGTGCTCAACGAGCAGCTGGACGGCTCGCCCGACTGGACGGCGTCGCTGTCGTCGACGATCGTCGCGGCGGGTGGCGTGGTCACCGCGACGCTCCGCCTCGAGGCACCTGCATTTGGGAGTTACCCTGGTTCCTACACGGTGACGGACAGCGAGGGCGGCTCCACCGTGACCGTTCCGCTGAGTGCGCTGGTGGTTGAGGACGCGGACGGGGACGGCGCAGGCAGCGTCGCCAGCGGCGGAGACGATTGCGACGACACGGACGCCGCGGTCCTGCCGGGCGCAGAGGACGCCTGGTACGACGGCGTCGACAGCGACTGTGCCGGCAACGACGATTTCGACCAGGACGGCGACGGCACCCGAGTAGAGGGTGATTGTGACGACGCCGACGCCACCGTCTACCCGGGCGCGGCGGACACCTGGTACGACGGCGTTGACAGCGACTGCGCGGCGGACGACGACTTCGATCAGGACGTCGACGGCTTCACGGTGGACGTGGATTGCGACGACGGGGACGACACGGTCAACCCGGGCGCGCGGGACACCTGGTATGACGGCGTCGACAGCGACTGCGGCGGAGAGGACGACTACGACCAGGACGGCGACGGCCACCAGAGCGACGCGTTTGGGGGGGACGACTGCGACGATCTGGCGGCGACGACGTACCCCGGAGCGGAGGAGCAGTGGTACGACGGCATCGACCAGGACTGCGCCGGTGGCGACGACGACGACCAGGACGGCGATGGTGTCGCCTGGCCCGACGACTGTAACGACCTCGACGCCACCACCACGGGCCCGGCACCCGAGGTGCTCAACCATTACGACGACGATTGTGACGGCGTGATCGACGACGTCTTGGTGAGCGATGTGGTGAACACCCTGATCCTGGGCGACATCGACGAAATGGGCCTCGGAAGTTCGGGAACCATGGTGTACGGCGGAGACGTCACGGGCGATGGCGTCGCCGATCTGGCGCTCACCTCCGACCTCGGCAGCTCCTTCACTTGGGTGGTCGGCGGGGCAGTGGCTGGAACCGTTGGGAATATCGGCGATCTCGCGGTCGTGGAGATCGCGGGGGACCGCGACCGGCCCTTTCTCCGGCCGTCCTGGGGCGACGCCACCGCCGACGGCACGGCCGATCTGCTGGTAGGCGGCTATGACTCGGGAGACTCCGACGGTGCGGTGTGGCTCTACCGCGGCGGGGCGAGCCTGACGGGCGAGCTCTCCGACAGCGACGCGATCGCGGAGTTCACCGGCGACTCGGACAGCGACATGACGTCGGTGGCGGCCGTGGCCGACCTGGACGGCGACGGCCTCGCTGAGGTGGTGATCGGCTCCCCCCGCGACAACTACGTCAGCGGGCGCACCAGCGACACCGAGAGCGGGAACGTGGCGGTCTTCTCAGGCGCCTACGCGGGCACTTTGGATCTCTCCTCCTCTGAAGACCAGATCCACGGCGCCGATGAGTACGACTACTTCGGCGATGAGCTGGTCGCGGCTGACCTCGACGCCGACGGCTACGCCGACATCCTCGCTGGCGCCCCGGGTGTCGACGTGGGTTGGTCCTGGGATGCCGGCTCGGTCTACATGATCGGGGGCGGCGCCACGCTCGCGTGGGACAGCCGTGCGGACGACGCGGCGGGGCTGCAGATCACGGGTGACGGAGGTGACCAGGATCTCGGTGAAGATCCGCTGCCTGCCCCGGGAGACCAGGATGGCGACGGTACGCTGGACTTGGCGATCGGCTCAGGGCAGGAGGGCCGAGTCTGGCTGTGGTGGGACGGCACCAGCCTCTCCGGGGTCACCGACGTCGGATCGGCAGATGTCGTGTTCACGGGCCCCGACGAGTTTGGTGGGGCGATCGGCGCGAGCTCCGATCTCGACGGAGACGGTGGGGACGAGCTCTCTGTCGGAGCTCGGGGAGAAGACGTCGGCGCGGACGACGCGGGGGCCCTCTTCGTCTTCAGCGGCGGCGCGTGGGCCGGCCTGGTGGACGCCCCCGAGGCTACGGCCACGGTTTATGGGGTGAACGAGGACGACAATTTCGGGACCGGGATCGCAACCGGCGGAGACGTCGATCTCGACGGGTTGGATGATGTGTTCGTCGGTGCACCGGGCCTCGACACGGGGGCGGCCAACGGCGGCGGTGTCTACCTGCTGACCGGCTGGTAACCTCCCTTCAACCTGACTCCGTCGAGCCGCCGCGCTGCAGGACCCGCCGGTACTGCGTGTCCGTCACCGGGCTGACCGAGAGCCGGGTGTGGCGGATCAACGTCATCTCTGCGAGTTCGGGATCGGCCTTGATGTCCGTCAGGGTGACCGGCCTGGGCAGCGGCGCCCCCGGGGCGAGATCCACCGCCAGCCATCGGGGATCTTCGCTGGTTGGGTCTGGGTAGGCCTCACGGACTACCGTCGCGGTGCCCACTACCTCCTTACCGACCTGCGAGTGGTAGAAGAGCACGCCGTCGCCCAGGCGCATGGTATTCAGGTTGATCCTCGCCTGGGCGTTGCGGATACCGGTCCAGGCGCTGCGGCCGTCCCGTACGAAGGTCTGCCAGGAGTACGCGTCGGGTTCGGACTTGACCAGCCAGAATGCCATCGCTCCCAGCTAACGGGTCCCCGGCGCTTGTACAGGCGCCGGGCCCGACCGCAACATGATTCACTCTCCTCGCGAGTCCGCGAGTTTCGGGGCACTTTGGTGTACCGGAGACACCGATGCTCACCCTCCTTCTCGCGTTTGGCTGTCACACCCTCACCCCTACGGCGCCCGATCCAAAAGACGACACGGCGGCACCCTCCACCGACGACACCGCCACGACGCCGGCGGACGACACCGCCACGACGCCGGCGGACGACACCGCCACGGGGCCGGCCGACGACACCGGAACGACCGGCGCTGGGGACGACACCGGCTCCACCACCACCGGGACCGAGGGGGACGCCGACACCGACAGCGATACCGACAGCGATGGCGACGTCGACACCGACACCGACACCGACACCGACGCGGACACTGACGTCGATGCGGACTCGGACTCCGACGCGGACTCCGACACGGACACGACCACCTCCACTGGCACCTCGACGGGCACGTCGACAACGAGCCCCTCCGCGTGTTCAACCGCGGACCTCGTCTTCAGCGCCGAGGTCACCGATCTGGCCGGCGCCGTCGGTACGAGCTTCGCGGCGGGGACCCAGCTTGTCGCGGTCGGCGTGGTCGACAACCCGTGCGCCGGCGAGGTGGTGTTCACCACGCCGAGCACGTGTCTGGTCGACAGCGTGTCGATGAGCGGCACTTCCGGCACCGGCATGGGCGTCGGGGTGGTGTGCGGCGCCGCGATGACGACCTGGAGTGTGCTTGCGGGCGGTCGGCTCACGGGGGCCATCGAGATCGGGACCTTGTCCATAGATACCTGGACGATCGAGGTGGGCTTCAACCTGCCCCGCACGAGCGCAAGCACCACAATTACCGTCTACTGAGCGCGGTGGCGAGGGGCTGCGTCGGCGCGTTAGCGGACCGGCCCCCGTCACCACTGAGCGCTCATGAATCGAACCTTCCTTCTGGCCCTGGTGGGCGGCGGCCTCGCCGGGCTCACCGCGGCGTCCGTCGCAGTCGCGGCCACCGACGCCGCGCCTGCTCTGATGTTTGAGAAGTACACCCTGGCCAATGGGCTGGAGGTCCTCCTGTCGGACGATCATCGGGTCCCGCTCGTCGCGGTCAACATCTGGTACCACGTAGGCGCGGGCTACGAGGTTCCGGGCCGCTCCGGCTTCGCCCACCTGTTTGAACACATCATGTTCCAGGGCAGCCGGAACGTCGCCGAGGACACTTTTTTCAAGTACCTCGAACAGGCGGGGGCGCCGCTGGTCAACGGAACCACGGACTTTGATCGCACCAACTACTTCGAGACGGTCCCGAGCAACCAGCTCGAGCTCGCCCTGTGGCTCGAGAGCGATCGAATGGGATTCCTGCTCGACACGCTCACGCAGGAGCGCCTCGACAACCAGAAGGCGGTGGTGCGTAAGGAGCGCCAACAATCGGTCGAGAACGTGCCTTATGGCACGCCGGAGGAGCGCCTCATCCAGCTCCTCTACCCCGCGCCACACCCCTACTATGGCGCAGTGATCGGCACGCACGCTGATCTCGAAGCCGCCACATTGAGCGATGTGCGCGAGTTTTTCCAGGTCTGGTATGTCCCCAACAACGCCACCATCGCGATCGTCGGCGACTTCGACCCGCGCACCGTTCGCGCAACGGTCGAGAAGTATTTCGGCAGCATCCCTGGCGGGCCCGAGCCGGTGGTCCCGGCCTCGATGACCCAGCCGATCAGCGCCGAGCGCCGGGAGGTGGTGCCCGATGAGGTGGAGCTGCCGCGCGTGTACCTCGGGTGGGTCACCTCCCCCATCTACCAGCCGGGGGACGTCGAGCTCCAGATCGCGGGGTCCATCCTGGCGGATGGCCGGTCGAGCCGGCTCTACCAGGCGCTCGTCGTTGACAACCCCATCGCCCAGGACGTGGACGCCGAGCAGTATCCGCTGGCCCAAGGCTCGCTCTTCACCCTGGAGGTCACCGGAAAGGCCGGGCAGAGCCTCGAAGTGCTAGAAGCGGAGGCCTGGCGCGTGCTCGAGGGCCTCCAATTGGCGCCGCCGAGCGAAGAAGAGGTGCTCCGCGCCCAACGGAGCTGGGAAGCCGCGACGCTACGCGGGCTTGAGGGCCTGGGCGGTTTCGGCGGCCGCGCTGACGTGCTCAACACCTACAACCATCACCTCGGCGATCCCGGCTTTTTGCCGAAACATTTTGAGCGGATGCGGGCAGTCACCCCGGCGGCCGTTCAGAAGGCGGTCGTCGATCAGCTGCGGAAGGACAACCGGGTGGTGGTGCACGTGCCACCCATCAAACAAGGTGCCAAGTGAACTCGATCATTCGCCTCCTGCTCCTGGGCTTGCTTGGCAGCATGTTGTCGCCGGCCGCGGACGCAGCCCGCCGCGCGGCGCCTCCGCCGCCTGTGGTGGTCGCGCCATCGCCTCCCGATCCGGAAGCCTGGCGTGCGACCGCTCCGGCGCCCGGTCCGGAGCCGACGTGGAAGGTTCCGGCGGTCAGGACCTTCACCCTCCAAAATGGGGTTCCGGTCTACTTCGTCGCCAACGAGGGTCTGCCGCTCGTCTCGGTGCGCCTCGTGCTGAAGGTGGGCCGAGAGGCCAATCCGGCCGATCAGGCGGGCCTGGGCGCCTTGACGGTCGCTGCGATGAGAGAAGGCACTCGATCTCGCACCGGCGCAGAGCTGGCGGCAGAGGCGGCGATGTTGGGGGCGACCCTGGACATGGGCGCGGGTCTGGAGGGCGTGGTGGTCGCCCTCGACGCGCTGGCGGGGAAGGCGCTCGGGCCGGCGCTCGATCTGATGGCCGACCAGGTGCGGAATCCCCGGTTCGACAAGGCGGATTTTGCGCGGGTCCAGGCCAACACGATCGCGGGGATCGAAGCCGCCGCGGCCGATCCGCGCGACCTCGCGGGCCGGGCCACCTTGTATGCCCTGTTCGGCGCCGATCACCCCTATGGCCGCTCCAGCACCGGTACGCGGGAGAGCGTCGGCTCAATCCGCCGCTCCGACGTCAAGAAGTTCTACAAGTCGTGGTGGGGCCCCCAGAACCTCGCGGTGGTGGTCACCGGCTCGGTGGATGAGGCGACGTTACGTACGCTCCTGGACGAGCGTCTGGGAGACTGGAAGCCGGGCAAGAGCATCGGCGGGGGCGCGGTACCGGCGCCCGCCGTGCCGCTCAAGCCGCGGGTGGTCTTTGTGGAGGTGCCGGGCGCGGTTCAGTCCGTCGTCCGCGTGGTGACCCCCGCGATGAACCGCAGTCACGCCGATTTCTCCGCGGCCTACGTGGAAGGTATGCTCGTGGGCGGGATGTTCTCCTCGCGGATCAACATGAACCTCCGCGAAGAGCAGGGCTGGAGCTACGGCGCCTACGGCGGCTTCAGCGAGAGCCGGGATCATGGGGCGTTCATGGTGCGGACCTCGGTACAGGCTGACAAGACGGCGCCGGCGGTGCTCGAGATCCTCAAGGAGCTCAAGGCCGCCGCCGACACGGCGCCCACTGAGGCCGGTCTCGGGCTCGCCAAGGACAATATTCTCAAGGCCCTTCCCGGAGACTTTGAGTCCAACGCCGGCATCGCCGGGGTGGTCTCGTCGATCCCGACCTTCGGTCTCCCGGCGGACCACCTCGTGACCTGGCCAGCTTCCGTGAGCGCGGTCGACAGCGCGGCGGCGGCGGCGGCAGCGCGTAGATACTTCGGCGCGGATCGCCTGATCATCGTTGTCGCCGGGCCGCGTGAGCTCACGGTGGGCGCGGCTTCTGTGGGCGTAGCGGCGGAGCTCAAGGCCTTGGGCTTCGAGTACTCCGAGCTCGCGACCGAGCAGCTACGGTGAGCGAGCGCCGGGTGACGGAGCTGTTGGCCGTGGCCTCGGTGGGCGACGTCCTGGACCGGCTCAGCATTCTGACGATCAAGCAGGCGAGGGTGCGCGCCGCCGAAGCGCTGGGCCGCGTGAACTTCGAGGTGGCCGGACTGCGTCGCGCGTGGGCTGACGCTGGCCTGCCCGACCCGGAGGGCATGGAGAGATTTTCGGCGTTACTGGTTGTCAATACGGCACTTTGGGAGGTCGAGGACCGGCTCCGGGCTTTTGAAGCCGCCGCAGACTTCGGGTCCGGGTTTGTCGCCGACGCGCGTTCGGTCTACCGGCTCAACGACCAACGCGCAGCCCTGAAACGATGGGTCAACGAGGATTTCGGGTCGTCCGTCTTCGAGGTGAAGCAGCACCCGACCTACGGCGCGCACGCCGCTCCGGCCGCGCGGGTGCCGACGGTGGCCTCGCCCCCGGTCGGGCTCACCCATGTCGACGCCGCCGGGGAAGCCCGGATGGTGGAGGTGGGGGACAAGCCGGTGACCGCGCGGAGCGCGACCGCGGTGGGACGGGTGCAGCTCTCCGCCGAGGCGTTGGCCGCGGTGATCGAGCGGCGCGCGAAGAAGGGCGACGTGCTCGGGGTCGCCCAGATCGCGGGTATCATGGCGGCAAAACGTACGAGCGAGCTCATCCCGCTCTGCCACCCGCTGCCGCTCGACGGGGTGGACCTGCATTTGACCGCCGACGCCGAGACCCGAACCGTGGGCATCGAGGCGACGGTACGTTGTACCGGGAGAACGGGCGTCGAGATGGAGGCGCTGACGGCCGTGTCGGTCGCCGCGCTGACTGTTTACGACATGCTCAAGGCGGTCGACCGGCACATCGTCATCGCGGAGCTTCGGCTGCTCGCCAAGTCCGGCGGGCGTTCGGGCGACTGGCGCGCGGCGCCGCGGGGCTGAGCGCGTGATCGCGAACCGGCCGCCAGCCGCGCCGCTCCTTCACGCCGGGTCGCTGTCCCCCGACGCGCGAATCAGCTCGCCTTCAAGCTCCCGGATTTTGTCACGCAGCGTCGCCGCTCGCTCAAACTCCAGTCGCGCCGCCGCCGCCTTCATCTCGGCCCGGAGGCGTTTGAGGGCGTCGGGGATCGGCTCTGGGGTCCCTGAGTGGGTGGTCGGCGTTGAAGCCCGAGGAACCTTGACGTAGTCGGCGTCGAGCAGGTTCGCGAGCGGACTGTGCAGGCTCTTCCGAATCGTCTGGGGCGTGATACCATGTTGACGGTTGTAGGCCATCTGTTTCTCGCGCCGGCGCTCGGTCTCGCCGATCGCGTTCCGCATGCTGGGGGTCATCACGTCGGCGTAGAGCAAGACCCGCCCGTCGATGTTGCGGGCCGCGCGCCCGATGGTCTGGATCAGCGAGGTGCCGCTCCGGAGAAAACCCTCTTTGTCCGCGTCGAGGATCGCGACGAGCGCCACTTCGGGCAGATCGAGCCCCTCGCGCAGGAGGTTGATGCCGATCAGCACATCAAAGCTCCCTTCTCGGAGCTCCTTGAGGATCTGCATCCGCTCCAAGGTGTCGATGTCAGAGTGGAGGTACTTGACCTTCAAGTCCAGCTCTTTGTAGTAGTCGGTGAGCTCCTGCGCCATCCGCTTGGTCAGGACCGTGACGAGCACGCGCCAGCCGGCAGCGATGGTGCTCCGGATTTGGCCCAGGAGATCGTCCACCTGGTTCCCGGCCGGCCGCACCTCGATCACGGGGTCGACGAGGCCCGTCGGGCGGATCACCTGCTCGGCTACGATCCCCAGCGCCTTTTCGAGCTCGTAGGGGCCCGGGGTGGCCGAAACGTAGATGGCCTGGTGGACGTGCGCCTCAAACTCCTCAAAGGTCAACGGCCGGTTGTCGAGGGCTGAAGGCAGGCGGAAGCCATACTTCACCAACTGTTCTTTCCGGGCACGGTCCCCGCGGAACATGCCACCCACCTGCGGCACGGAGACGTGGGATTCATCAATGATGAGGAGCCATTCTTTCCGGAAATAGTCCAACAGGGTCGGCGGTGCCAGACCGGGCTCGCGCCCGTCGAGGTGCCGGGAGTAGTTCTCGATGCCGGTGCAGAAGCCCATCTCCTCCAGCATCTCCAGATCGTAAAGCGTCCGTTGCTCCAGCCTTTGAGCCTCCAGCAACAACATCTGATCCCGATAGGTCACGAGGCGTTCGCCAAGCTCATTGCGGATCGCCGAGATCGACTTCTGGAGCTTCTCCTTGGGAGTCACGTAGTGGGACGCCGGGAAGATACAGTACTTGTCCAGGTTCTTCCGTTTGACGCCCCGAAGCGGATCGAAGAGCGAGATCGCCTCGATCTCGTCACCGAACAGCTCGATGCGGACGGCCTCGTCCTGCTCGTGGGCTGGCACGATCTCGATCACGTCCCCACGCGCGCGAAAGGTGCCGCGGTGGAGGTCCTGGTCGTTGCGGGTGTATTGGAGCTCCACCAGCCGGGCGAGGAGAGTTCGTCGGGGCAGAGTGTCACCCAACTCAAGCTGGATGAGCATGTTGTCGTACGCCTCCGGAGAGCCGAGGCCGTAGATGCACGACACGCTGGCGACGATGATGACGTCGTTGCGCGAGAGCAGGCTCCGCGTCGCGGCATGCCGCATCCGGTCGATCTGTTCGTTGATCAGGCTGTCCTTCTCGATGTAGGTGTCAGAGGACGCGATGTAGGCCTCTGGCTGGTAGTAATCGAAGTAGGACACGAAGAACTCGACCGCGTTCTCGGGGAAGAGCTCTTTCATCTCGCCGTAGAGCTGAGCGGCGAGGGTCTTGTTGTGGACCAGGATCAACGTCGGGCGTTGTGTGGCCGCGATGACGTTGGCCACGGTGTAGGTCTTGCCGGTTCCGGTGGCTCCGAGGAGGACCTGGTGGCGTTCGCCGCGGAGAACACCGTCGGTGAGCTGGCGGATCGCTTCGGGCTGATCTCCCGAGGGCGTGAAGGGTGACACAAGCTGGAAGGGCATGAGGCGTCCTCAGGGCTGAACGCCTAACCAGTTGACGCCGCGAGCGCGAATTGTCGAAAAAGGACCTGACGGGGTAGCGAACTGGAGGGACGACGCTATCTTGTTGCCCCAAGAGGTGAGGTTCGGTGAGAACGCTCCACGCGGTCGTGACACGCCTCAAGCTCCGTTATGTGGAGAGCCTCGCCGACAAGGTCGCGGCCCTTCGGCGCCTGCGGCTGAGCCTGGAGCTCAACGACTCGGTCGAGGGCGCACGACGGATCGCCCACCAGCTGGCGGGCTCGGCGGGGACCTACGGTTGGCCCGAGCTCGGTCAGGTCGCCCGCGCCGTCAGCGATGCTCCGCGGCCTGAGCTGTCGGCCGCGCTTGATGCCCTGCTCAGCGCGCTCGAGAGGATTGTCCTCGAAGAACGCCGGCCTACGCCGACGGATATCTTGGTGGTCGAGGACGACGACGATCTGGGCCCGCTCGTGACGACTGTGTTGTCCACGCCGGGATCGACGGTACACCGGGTTCGAACGGCGGCCGAGGCTCGCGCCTGGCTGAAGAAGAGAAGCTTTGACCTTATGATTCTCGATCTCACTTTGCCCGATGGCGACGGCCGGACGCTCCTTGGTGAGCTCCCGGACCTCCCGCTCACGCGGAGCCTGCCCGCGGTGGTGCTGTCGGCGTGCGAGAGCTCCTCGGTCAAGGTGGAGTGTCTCGCGCTGGGAGCAGCGCTTTTTCTGGAGAAGCCGCTCGACATCGAGTATCTGCGCGCCGCGGTGGACAGCCTGCTTCGCCAGAGCCGGCGGCACAAGAAGGAGATCACCCATGATGCCCTGACCGGGCTGACGAACCGCACGGGCTTTCGCGAAGCGTTTGAGCGTGCGGCGGCGCTCAATGCGCGCGCCGGCGGCCGCATGTGCCTGGCCTTCCTCGATCTGGATCATTTCAAAGCCCTCAACGATTGCCATGGGCACTCGGTTGGCGATGAGGTGCTCAGGCGCGTGGGCGCCGTGCTTCTCTCGCGACTGCGGGTGTCCGACGTCGCGGGCCGTTGGGGCGGCGAAGAGTTCGTCGTGCTGCTCCCGAACACGGTCCTGCGGGATGCGCGTGCCGTGCTGGCCACGGTGGCGGAGCGGTTGCGGCTCGAGACGGCTGCTATCGAGGAAGCGCCGGTTGGCCCTGTCACTTTTTCGGGGGGCCTCGTCGAGGTGCAGGGGGATGGTCGGCTCGACATGGTGATCGTGGAGGCGGATCGCCTGCTCTACGCCGCCAAGGCCGCGGGCCGGGCTTGTGTCCGCGACCTCGAAGATCAGCGTGCCTCGCCGGGATTGGACGCGCTCGTGATCACGCGTGCCGCCGAGATCGCTGAGGGCGTCATCTCCGCGCTCAAGCCGCTCGGGCTCCGGTTCGAGGTGTGTGTGGACGTCGATGGGGCGGCCGCGCGCCTGGGCGCCCGGCCCTACGCGCTCGCGGTGCTCGACCTCGATCCGGCGGACCTGGGTGCGTTTGACCTGTTACGCGCGCTGCGTGCGGGTCCGGCGCTGGCGACGCCGCTACTGGTCATGGCCGCGGCAGAGCAGGATCATGCCGTTGAACGTATTTTTTCCCTCGGGGCGGACGACTTCCTGCGCGCACCCTACCTGGGAAGCGAGCTCCGCGCGCGGGCAAGGCGCTTGATCCGCGGCAATTTCTCCGTCCCGCCGCCCGCGGCGGTGGGTTGACCGCGAATGTCGCTCTATACTCCTCCCTTGTTTGCGGGTGACGAGGCGGCAGGTTGGGCGATCATCGACGCCCATCCTTTCGGCGTGTTGTTTCGTGGAGCGGCCGGCGCCGGCCCGCGGATCTCGCCGTTACCCTGGATCGCGGACCGGGAGGCTCGGGTCGTCCGCGGCCATCTCGCGCGAGCGAACCCGGCGGGCCGC
>CANKTH010000070.1 GCA_947486185.1 Deltaproteobacteria bacterium | reverse complement strand
TTCGGAGGTCTACGTCAACAATCTCGGACCGATCCTGAGTTCCTCCCTGGAGCTGAGCCCGGGGATCACGGTGCTCCTGGGGACGAACGGAGCTGGTAAATCCTGGTTGATGAAGGTGCTCTATGCGGCCCTTCAGGTGCCCGCGGGCGACGCGCAATTTGAACATCACCGTCGCCACATCGCGGATCGGCTCGTGAGCTTGTTCCGGCCGGACGATGATCGCCTCGGCCGCCTCGTCCGCAGATCGTGCCCGACGGCGACGGTGCGGGTGTCAAGAGAAGGAGGGCGCTTGGAGTTCGAGCTCCAGCCGGATGGGAGCTTGACTCCTTCAGGCGGCGTGTTGCTGCGGACGCGGTCGCAGGTGTTCATCCCTTCGCGCGAGTCCTTGGCGATGTTCGACGGCTTCATGCCGCTCTACAACAAGTACGGCCTCTCGTTCGACAGCACCCACGCGGATCTGTGTGAGCACCTCGCCACGCCGGAGCTACGCGCGCCGCGCGGCTCTCGTGCCACGTCGATCCTCGCGGATCTGGAGGCGATGCTGGGCGGCAAGATCGGCCTCAAGGGCGGTCATTTTGTCCGCGCATCTCCAGACGGGGAGATCGAGGCCCACCTGTTGTCGGAGGGACAACGAAAGGTCGGTACGCTGGCCCGCCTCCTCGCCAACGGCGTACTCACGCGGGGGAGCGTGCTGTTCTGGGATGAACCCGAGGCCAACATGAACCCGCGGCTCATCTCACGCTTCGCGGAACTCATCGACAAGCTCGGCAGCTTGGGGGTGCAGATCATCCTGACCACCCACGATCACCTGCTGGCACAGCGTCTCTCGCTCGCCGCCGAGTACGGCACAGCGTCAACGTCGAGGCAGTTCGTCTCTTTTTTCCGACACCCCGACGGCGGTTTCGTCACCGAGACAGCCGGTACCCTCGCGGAGCTCGAACACAACGACCTCCTGGACGAGCACGTATCTCTGTACGACGACGAACGTGCGCTCGCCCTCCGTCGGCTCGTGGGCTGAATCCGGTGCTGTCGCGCCCTAACTACTTCGATGAGCAGCGGCAGAGGTTCGCTTTTGACACCTCGTGGCAGGCGGTGATCAAGTTCGATGAACATTCCCAGCATCGCTCTGCACAAGTGCTCAACGGGGTGTGGAGCGATGAGGATGGCGTGCGGTACCGGGGCTCGACGCGGGGTGTGGACTTCCTCGGACTTCGAAACCGTAAGACCTACCTGATTGAAGCGAAGGACTACCGGCTGGACGCCCGCGCCGGAAGAGCCGTATGGCAGACGCCCGAGCTCGCACGCCGTGTCGGCCTCAAGGTGAGGGACTCACTCGCCACGATCCTTGGTGGGGTTCAGACTGAGCGCGAAGCGTGGCTCCGATTTGGTGAGCCGCTCCTTCGGGACCGACGAACGCTCGATGGCCCTCCGCTGGTGGTGGTGCTGTTCGTGGAGCTCGGCGCGGTTCCAGAGCCTTTGCGTGAGGGCCGCCGTCACCAGCCCGCCTGGGGACGAGAGAAGCCGCACCTGTCGGGGATTCAACAAGAGCTCAAACGCTGCCTGAGATGGGTGAATCCCGAGCTGTTCGTGCTGTCCCAGGCTGGTCGACCGCAGGACCTTGGCATCACCGTCACCAACCTGCCCGGGGCCGGGCCCTGACCACAGGGATTCCGCCGCCGCCCTCCGGTCGCCTGCCGCGGGGCGACCGCGTGACGGATAGGCGTTTACGTCCTCGTGTTGCCCCAAACCGGATCGCAGAGGGGCTGCCCCCTGCGCCGGGAGTCACGAAGAGTGCGCCATCTACACCAGGAAGTGGAGATGGCGGACGCTGCGCGGCGCGTCTCTACGCGGGGGCAAACAGGAAGGGGTAGCTCACCACGACCATGCCGCCGCCCTTGGACTCGGGGAAGGCCATGTGCATGAAGCGCCCGTTGATACAGGCCTCCACCGCGGGGCTACCGAGCGAGCTCGACTTGGTCGTCGCCGACGACACCGACCCGTCTTTGGCGATGATGAACTTGACCGTCACCCTCCCAGACAGGCTCGGGACCTTCGTCAGCTCCCGCTGGTAGCAGTGTTTGATCATCGCCAGGTTGCGCTTGATGACTGCGTCGATGACGGAGCGGTCCATCCCTCCGATCTGGATCACTCCTTCGGGGTTGAGCGCGATGCTGCCCTGACGTTTCCCGTCGCCGTCGCGCCCGTCGAGCGGCCCGTACCGCCCGGTGGAGCCCCCGCCGCGGCCGATGGTACCCATTCCACCTACTTGATCTGCGGTCCCGTTCCCGCCGAGTCCGCCGCCACGCTGGCCCAGGCCGACCCCCGTGCTGCTGTTGCGCGCCCCGATCAGCGCCTGCGTTCCGCTCAGCAGGTCCGCGGACAGGCCCGCGTCTCCAAGCGTCGCCGCGAGCGCGTCGTCCTCCCGCAGCGCCGCCAGGATACCGGCCGCGTCCGCGCGCTGGCGGTCAATTTGCCGCTTCGGCAGCGGTTCATTCACCGGGTGTTTCGGTGCGGCGCCTTCGGGCTCCTTCGCCGACGCGCCACCCGCCTCGGGCGCCGGCGGCTCCTGGCTCTTGACCGGCTCCTGGAGCAGCACCAGGATCGACTCCGGGATCTTCTGGTTGAAGCCGGATTCCGGTGGCGGCGGCGCCACGCTGATCACCGTGCCCACCAGGGTGGCGACCGCCGCCATGAACAGCACGCTCGCCGCCATCGGGCCATCGAGCTCGAACACCGGGGGCGGCGCTGCCCGGCGACCGGGGCTCACCTTCTGGGCGATGAAGGCGGGACCTCCGAGGTCGAGCACCACCCGACCCTCGACGGGCACACGGATGAGGCCATCGGGACCGGGCGCGTGGGGGAGCTGGGCCAGCGGGGTCCGGATCCCGTCGAGGTCGATGAACCCGACCCAGCGCGGGTCGAGGCGGAGCGACCAGCCTTGCCCATTGGCCTCGAACAGCACATGCTCCTCAGCGGGCAGCATCGAGGAGGGCACGAAGAAGTGCTGCTTCCAGCATGCTTCACCCAGCGGGGCCGCAGCGGGCAGGGTGGCCAGCCGGACCCCGCCGAGGCGGAGCTCGCGCACCACCGCCGAGCCAACCGTCACCGATTGACCGGGTTGAAAGTGGAGCATGTCCATCACCGCGTCACCGACGACCTGGTGGACCTCCAGCACGACCTTGCCGCCCTCCGGGCTCGCGGGCGGGTCGGTGAGCAGGAAGGCCCATATGTCGGACACCACCGCGTCATCATCGTCTTTTTCAGGTTCGAACATGATTGGATTCAGCACTTTGACTCCTGACGGGGGAAGCTACGGCATGTGGTTGTGCCCCCGCATTCGCGCAACGCCGTGCTGGCGGCGGCTTACGGTTTGCTTCGTCAGGGGAGCGTCAGCCCGGCGTCAAGCGGACGTGGAGGCGGGCGCATCTCGCGCGGGGCGATAGGTTGGCCAGGAGGTGGACATGCTGCTGCTGCTCCTGGCGTGTCACAAAGCGGACTCGAACGGCGGCTTGGAGGCGCTACGCTGCGACGACCCCAATCCAAGCTCCGCCTGGAACGGGGAGGCGGTCTACGTGGAGCGTACGGCGGAGTGGGGCCTGACCGGAGTCACGGGCGGGCGGCTCGGCGCGGCCGACCTCAACGGCGACGGCTTTCCGGAGCTCGTGGTGTCCGAGTTGTTCAACGACACGCGGGACGACTTCGGCGGTGAAACGCAGATCCACTTCGTCGGCGGGAACACCGCGGGCGAAACCGGGCGAACGTTCGCGGACATCACCGAGTCGAGCGGCCTGTTCACCAATCGTGAAGGTGGAAGCGGTCGATCCTCCAACCTGCACATTTTCGGCGATGTCGACGGCGACGGGGATCTCGACGCCTACGCCGGCCGTTTCCACGACCATGAGAACGACACCACGGGAGATCGAAGCGAGATCCTCCTGAATGACGGCGCGGGGAACTTCGGCCTCGCGGAAGCGTCGGATCCCGAGGAGCCCGACGGCTACCCCACCGCTGGCGCCTCATTCACCGACTACGACGGCGACGGCGTGCTCGACCTCTGGGTGACCGGCTGGTACGTCGCATACGGGGCGTCGCTGGCGAGCGCGCAGGCCGAGCTCTACCGAGGAAAAGGCGACGGCCGCTTCGAGCGGGTAACCGAGGAGATGGGCCTCGAGCTCAATCCTATCCGGGATGAGGCCGATTATCTTGAACGGGACACCCGGCATCCGGCGTACGGCGCCACCGCGTGCGACGTCAACAACGACAGTCTCCCTGACCTGATCGCCACCCACTACGCCCGCGCCTGGAACCAACTCTGGCGCAATGATGGTGATCGTTTCGTCGAGATCGGCGAGGACGCTCATTTTGACGGTGACACCAACCTAGACTACTCGGATAACGAGCGTTATGCCTGCTATGTTGAAGTGTACGGCGGCGGAGCGCTCGCGCCGACGGTGGACTGTCCCGACACCAGCATCGCCAGCTATTGGTCCGCTGGTTTTGACGACCAGCCGGGCCGCCTGAACGGAAACAGCTTCACGACCGCGTGTGGCGACATCGACAACGACGGTGATCTCGACCTTTATACGACGGAGATCGCCCACCGTTGGGCCGGAGGCTCGTCGGACGGCAGCCAGCTCCTGCTCAACGACGGGGACGGCGTGTTTGAGCGAGTCGACAACGAGACGAACGGGCTCGTCCGGGAGCGGCCGCGGCGCGGAGACTGGAATGAGGGCGATATCCACGTGCTCTTCTACGACTTCGACAATGACGGCTGGCGGGACATCCTGCTGGCGAGCACCGACTATGAGGACACCCGGCTCTGGCTCTGGCGTCAGGTGGAGCCTGGAGAGTTTGAAGAGGTTGGCGAGGCGGCTGGCCTCGATCAGCCCTGGCCGGGAGGCCTGGTGGCGGCGGACTTCGATCTTGACGGGGATCTCGATGTGGTCACCGGCTCGTCAACCGCGCGTACCGGCACCCCGTGGACCACGAGGGAGCTCCATTTTTACGAGAATCAGAGCGCGGCCGGGAACTGGCTCCGGCTCGCGGGCCTGCCGGTGGGCACCCGGGTGGAGGTTGAGGCTGACGGCGTGACGTCAACCGCCGAAGTGTCGGGCGGCTACGGGCATTTTGGCATGCAGAACGACACTGAGCTTCACTTCGGCCTCGGAGACGTGTGTCAGGTGGACCGGGTCACGGCCACCGCCCCCGGCGGGCGGCGAGCCGAGTGGGGCGGCGTCGTGGGAAACCAGCGGACGGTGCTGAGCTTCTGACCGACGGGGTGGCGCGGGCTCCCGGAGATTCGTGCCAGCGCGCGGATGACGTGACGCGCCACCGCAGCAGAATAGAGGGTAAAACTTCGGAAACGCGCTGCCTAGGCCGAAGCGGGCAACGGCGGCAGGCGCGCGGCGTCCCGGCGACACACCTCCAGGAACCTGAAGAACATCTCGCCCCAGTCGCCGCGCGCCTTGAGTTGTTTGAGGATCTGGTGGGTGCCTCCCAAGCCGCGGTGTAAGAACACCAGCTCACGCGGCGCCCGCAGATGGGGCGCGGCCAGCACCCGCGGCATCAGGCGCGTCACCTTGTCTTGGACTTCGTCTTCTGGGCCGCCCATCAAGAAGGGCCCGCCCCGAAAGGGCGCCGAGATGAGATCGCAGAGCTCCCACAGGGCCTGGTCGGAGACCGGATCCCGTTGGGTCAACGCCCCGATTTTTTGAGCGGCCTCCAAGCAGGGCTCACGTTCACCGCGGACCGCGTGGAAGCCGGTCGCGCCATAGGTCACCATCCAGCGTGGGTCGAAACGGCGTACACAGCCGAAGTCGAGAATGCCGACCTTCCCATCCGGGGAAAAAAGGTAGTTTCCCGGGTGCGGATCAGCGTGGAGTGTACGATGGACGTACTGCATCGTCATGAACGCGCGGCCGAGGGTGACACCCGCGCGTGAGCGGACCGCTTCGGACGACGTGGCGGCGAACACCGACAAGGGCCGGCCAGGGACGCGGCTCATCGTGAGCACCTTGGCGGTCGACCAGCCGTCGAACACCCGCGGAGTCAGGACGTCGGGGTCGTTCAGGAAGAACGACCGGATTTCTTTGATGTTTGCCGCTTCCTGGGTGTAGTCGAGCTCCTCGCGGAGCCGGTCCTCGATCTCCAGGAAGATCGCGTCGATCTCCTCCCGCGGACGCCGCAGCACCTTGCCGGCGATCATCATCGTCTTGAGCGCGCCGAGGTCCGAGTTCACGGAGTCTTCGATCCCTTCGTGCAGCACCTTCACCACCACATCGGTGCCGTCGGGCAGCACCGCGGCGTGCGCCTGCCCGAGCGAGGCGGTGCCGAGCGGCGCCTCGTCGAGCGACCGGAACAGCGTCGTGAGCTCCCCTTGGAGCTCGTGTTCAATCCGGCGCCGGATCGCGGCGAAGGGGACCGGCTCTGCCTTGTCGTGGAGCTTCGCCAGCATGTCACGTGCGTCTCCGGGGAGGTCGAGACCGTCGGCGACCTGGGCCAGCGCCTGCCCGACCTTCATCGCCGCCCCTTTCATCGTGCCGAGGCGCGCCACGATACGCTCGGCGTTCTGCGCGTGTAGTTT
The DNA here is from genome assembly GCA_947486185.1 of Deltaproteobacteria bacterium. Classification (GTDB taxonomy): domain Bacteria; phylum Myxococcota_A; class UBA796; order UBA796; family SXON01; genus CANKTH01. Next base: position 19,558 of record CANKTH010000070.1, on the reverse strand, counting down.
CTCCAAGGCCGCCTTGGACTCCTCTTCGCCCTGGAACACCGCGCTGATCCGTTGGCCGAGGTAGGAGCTGCTCACCCGCGTGGTGAGCGCCCCGATCTGGCTGAGCCGCGAAAACCTGCCTGCCATCTTTACTCCCGTTCGCGGCTCGTCGCCGCCGCGTGGACGTCGAGCTGCCCGGCGCTCGCGCTTGCGTAACCGTCGTCGCTGCCGAGGCCGCCGCAGCTGCTTCCCCCCGCGTCGCACCAGGTCCAGCTCAAGCCCGCGTCCGCGCTGACCCGCGCTGCGTAGTCGTAGCTTCCTGGCGCGGAGGGTACCACGGCGGTGCCCGCGTACTCGTCGTTGCTCAGGTCCCCGGCAACGAGGCCATCCTTGTCGGAGAACCATGACATCGGTGTCCACGCCCAGCTGGGATCGTCAGGCGTGGTGCCGTCCGCCCCGATACCCAGCTCGACGTGCAGGCCCGCCCCCGCGCCGACCGTATCGGTGACCCCAGTCTGGTAGATCCAGGCGTAGATCGTCTCAGAAGTGGCACCGCTCGCGGCGGCGGCCTGGCAGGGATGCTGGAGGTGGCAGTAGCTGACCGGCACGGGCGTCGCCGCGACGACCAGCCCGAGCTCAGAGCCGGTGCCCCGACACAGGACCGCTTCGCCGTCGTCTACCCGGAACCTGGCGGCGAAGCTCCATGTAGCCTCATACGGTGGCACGAAGCTGCCCGCCCAACTGTCCGCCGCGCCGTCGGAGGCGAGGTAGGTCATAGGCGACCAGGAATAGCTGGCCGTGTCGTCGACGAGCCCGTACCCGAGCTCCCCGGCGATACCGATACCTGCGCCCTCACCGTCCGTACGGCCCGGTAGGGTGACGCGGCTCTCGATCGGCGGAGTTGGGGTCCCGACGGCGACCCGCAGGTCGAGGGGACCGTCGAGCACGCAGCTCAACGCAGAAGCGCCCGTGTCGTCGACCGGGTCGGGCTGGCTCTCGGGCGTGGTGTCGCCGGAGTCGGCGGCGTCGTACCGGAACTCCAGGCTGCGGACAACACCGTCCTGCTCCGCCTCAATACGCGTCGGCCCCGGGGCGCCCGGCGGTACCGTGCACAACATCTCTGCCGATGAAAGCAGCGTCTGGCTCAGACAGGCGACGCCACCCACGCGAAGCGACGACGCCGCGCTCAAACCGCTGCCCCTCAGCACCACAACGTCTCCCCCCGACGCGAGGGCGTGTGCGGGGACAACCTCGGTGAGCGCGAAGGCCTCGGCGGCACCCGTGCTCTCGACGGACTTACCGTCGATGAGGATCAGGCCCGAGCACGAGAGCAGCCACCACATGCGGCGGCTCTACCCCGACGGGGTTCCCCCTGCCCGCGAACATGACGCTCTGTTGCGTCACGCCGGGGCGCCCAGCGGACGCCTGGCTTCAGCCCGGCGAGAAGATGAACGGGTAGGAGACGATGACGATACCGCCGCCCTTGGGCTCGGGGAACACGAAGCGCATGAAGCGGCTGTTGATACAGCTCTCGACGGTCGCGTTGCTCATCGTGGAGGACTTGGTGGTCGCGCTGGAGACGGAGCCGTCCTTCGCGATGACAAACTTCACGGTGATCTTCCCGCCCAGGGATGGGCTCTTGGTCAGCTCGCGCTGGTAGCAGTATTTGATCTGCGCCATGTTCCGCTTGATGACCGCGTCGATCAGGGACTTGTCGAGCGCGCCCAGGATGATGGGATCGCCGCCAACCGCGCCGATGCCGCCTTCACTCTTGGCGCCGAACGAACCACCGCCCGAGCCGTAACCCGACGACCCGGAGCCGCGGCCGCGCGTGCCCATGCCGCCGAGACCGTCGGCGGTCCCACCGCCACCGAGGCCGCCGCCACGACCACCCAGGCCTCCCGAGCCCACCTGCGTGCCTCGGGTACCGATCAGCCCGCCGATGCCCGCGTTGAGGTCAGCGGAGAGACCGGCGTTTCCGAGGGTGCTGTCCAGGCTCGCGTCATCACGCAGCGCGCCAAGGAGACCCGCGTTCTCGGCGATTTCCTTGTCCATCTGCTTCTTCTCAAGAACCTTCTCGCCCTTGGCCTTGTCGAGCTTGGCCTCCTTCTTGCCGGTTTTCCCTTCCTCTTTTTTGGCTTTGGCGCCTTCGCCGGCGTCAGGGTCCTTCTTTTCGGGTTCCTTGATCTCCTCCTTCTTCTCCAGGAGCAGCTCAACGAGCCGCTCGTCGAGCTCGTTCCGGGACGCCGCGGGCGGCGGGGGCAGGACGGAGAGCGCGATGAAGAAGGAGATGGCCATGAAGGCGATGAACGCCATGATCGCGATGAACGCGTAGTCGATGCTCTCCCCGCTGCCGGCCGCGACCGGCTTGCCCGGCCAGGCCTCGTGGGCGACGAACAGGGTGTGGCCGAGGTCCACCACGAGTCGACCCTCTTCAGGAACCGCGATCTGGTAGGCCCCCGGCCCCCCCTTGGAGGCCTCGCCCGCGGCGATGATCTCGGCGAAGGTCCGCCTGGACTCACCCTGGTCCACAAAGCCGGCCCAGGTCTCTGCGATGTTGCACACCCAGCCCTTGCCGGTCGTCTCGAACAGCGGGAAGTTGTCGGCGGGGAGCATGTCCGCGGGTACATAGAAGGAATCGACGGTCTTTTCCGCGTCGAGGTGCAAGCCGGGGACCATGTGCGGTCCAACCCGGACGCGCTGACCCTTTCGGAAATGCCCAACGCCCAGCACCGACTCGCCGAAGACCTGTGCAACCTCCAGCACGCGGCCGCGTGAACGGTCGGCGCTGGCCTCGTTGTTCACGGAGCCCGCGCGCATGACGAAGCTCATCACGTCTTCTTGCCCGAGGTTCTCGTCCTCTTCGGTGAAGGCGGCTTCGGGGGTGGGGCCGGCCTCGTCCGCGACCGGCTCGGCGGCGGCAGCGGCGACTGCGGCGGGGGCCCCGGTCACGCGGGTGGCCTCGTCGTCGGAAAATGCGCCTTCGTCCGTCATACGGATGACCACGCGGATATCGCCGATCGCGAGGACATCGCCCGAACGGAGCGCGGTGTTGGAGAGGGCCTCACCGTTGACCCGCGCCGTGCCGTCCCCCACGATGTCGACGATTTGGACCATGCCTTCGAGCACGTTGAGCACCACGTGCAGCCCCTGGAGCGCGGGATCTTCGATCCGCAGCATCGCGTCAGTGCCGCTCCCGATCGTCACGCTCTCGGCGTTGTGCTCCTCCTGACGAAGCAGCTGGTCTCCGTTGTAGATCTCGAAGGTGAACGTGAGAGAGCTGGATGCCGGCATGGTGTTCCTGTCGGTACGGGTCCGGGGAACCCGGGCCTGATGCAAGAGGTGAGGATCTGGGCGTTTCCCCGCCGCCACGACGGGGACCCCGGCGCACGGGTCAACGTGGGTCGGGGCAGGGCCTTACAGGGCGCGCCGAAGAAACCTGGCCCGAGCTCCCCCACGCGCCAACGCGGCAGACGCGGCGGTGGCGATGGTTTGAGTGTCGGGGCATGAGCCTTCTCCGGGAAAGGTAGGACGGCGCATCATCGCCCAAGCGACGGCGCGAAACAACGGGACGGGCGTCAAGGATCCGTGAGGCCAGCGCCCGGTGGGCGTGCGAACGGAGTCTCCGCCAAAAAAGCCGAACCCCGGAGGGGCTACCTCCGGGGTCCGTGCGCGAGACCGCGCGGCTACTTCACTTCGTCAACCGACGCCCGCATCTCGGCGTTGAACTCTGTGCGGAGCTTGATCAGCGGGTTGAAGCTGGCCTTCTTGCGATCGAGCACGAGACTGCCCGCGGGCTTCTGGAGCTCACCGCTGACGTCGATTCCTTCGAAGTCAATCTCGGTCTTCTGCTTGTAGGTGACCTTGCGGCCTTCCTCGTCGGTCTCTTCGGCGAACGCGAAGGACGGCGCAGCTACGGCAGTGAGGACCACAGCGAGGCGGAGACCGGCGGAGAACGAACGGGCAACAGACATAGCAGCTCCGGGGTTGGCGGGCAGGACGCCCAGCGAGAAGTGTAGCGGTGATCGGAGACAAAAGCTCCGGTGATTTTGGCCTGCTTCAAAAGGTGACAAGGCCCTCAACGGCCAGCGCCCCGCCCCTTCAGGGAGTGGGCGGGGTCCCGCCGCCGACGGACGCGCCGCCCGCTGGGGGAGCCGCGCCGCCGGCTGGCGGAGCCGCGCCGCCCGCTGGCGGAGCAGTCCCTTCCGCTGGCGGAGCTGGCGGAGCCGCGCCTTCAGCCGGCGGAGCGGCCGAGCACGCGGCCACCGCAGCATCGAGCTGACCGGAGGCGTCGTCGAGGAAGGTCTTCACCTCGTTGGCGAGGGAGTCGTCGTTCTCGGCGATGACCGGCTTGACCTGCTCCAGCACCATCATGGCGATCTCTTGCACCTCCGCAGGCACACAGCTCGCATATTTCTGAAGGTCGGCCTCCATCTTCTTGACCTGCGCGTCCATGTCCTTGAGCAGCTTCTCGGCGCGCGCTTTACGTTCGGCGGCTTCTTTCACCTTCCGCTCTTCCTCTTCTTTACGCTTCCGCTCCGCGGTCTCTGAGTCGACGACGCGCTTGAGCCGCTCGAAAAGCTCGTCATTCGGCGCGACCTGGCCGGCCATCGCCTTCTGGTAGTCCTCCAGGATCTTCTTGGCTTTGCTGAAGTTCTTGGTGTATTTCTCGTGCAGGGTGGAGGCGTTGAACACCAGCACGCGGTGCGTGGGGTGTTTCTTGAGCAGCTTGTCGTAGAGCTCCTCGGAGCCCTTGAGCTCGCCGGTGCCGCGGAGGGCTACGGCGTAGCCGAGCTGCGCGTCGAGGTTGCTCGGGTCGGCGGCGACCACCGCTTCCAGACTCTTGAGCGCGAGACCGTAATCACCCGAGTTCAACGCCAGGTAGCCGAGGTTGAGGTTGGCCTGGACGTTACCCGGGTCCATCTTGACCGCGGTCTTGAACTCCTCAAGCGCCCGGGCCTCTTCCTTTTTGGCGAGGTAGGTGACGCCGATGTTGTTGTAGGTGCCGGGGTCCGTATCGGACAGCGTACGCGCCTTTTCGCCGCACAGCAGGCTCATCGCGTAGTTGCCCTGAGCAAAGTACAACGCCGAGAGATTCCGGTACGCACCGACGTTCTTGGCGTCGCGCAGGAGGATCTCCCGGCCCTGGAGGATCGCGGCGTCGTAGCTCTTGGCCGCCACCTGGGCGTCCATGAGGTTGGCCCGCGCATTGAGGTCCTCAGGGTGTTTCTCGACGTAGTCGGTCAGGACAGTGACCGCCTCTGACGCTTTACCCGCACGTTTGAGCGCGTCGCCCAGGTTGAAGACGGCCGACGTGTAGTCGGTTTTCGCCTGCACCGCCTTCTGGTAGTAACTCACCGCCTTGGTGAGGTCGCCGCTCTTCTCGGCCGCATAGCCGGCGTTGAACCATGCCTTAGCGTAGGAAGGGTCCGCTGCCGTGGCGGCCTCGAACTGTACGAGCGCGGCGCTGTAGTCCCGCTTGGCTGGCTCGGCCTGAAGGATCTTCACCCCGGCGCTGAACGCCTCTTTGGGGTTGACCTGGCTGGGATCGGTGGGCGTGACGTCGGACGACTTGGGGCAGCCGGCCAGCGCCACGACGAACATCAGGGAGAAGGACATGCGCATGGGCGTCACGCTCCTAAGGCTCAACTTCAAATGAGGCGGTGAAGACCGAAGGCGCGGCAAACCGGTCGGTCGGCACGGTCTCGAACAGACCCGGGAACTCGTTGGGACGGAGCACGCCGAGGCGTCGGGTCGCCAGCGCGGTGTCGTCGTTGTAGATCGAGAGGTCGTACGCCTTGCCGAGCGCCGCCGAATAGGCCGCTACCGCCTTCTCGATCATCGGGTAGGCGCGATCCTCGAGCGCCATCCGGTACAGCTCCTTCTGATCCTCGGTGAGGTACGAGGGTACGTAGGACTTCTGGAGCGCCTCCGCCATGTCTTCGTAGGCCTGGCCCAGCCGGACCAGCGCCGCGAGGCCCGTGCGACCCGCGCCGATACCGACGATGGCGGTGTAGGTCTTGTCGACCTCAGCGAGCGCCTTGGCCTTGGCTACCAGTTGGTCCTTGAGCAGCTTGTTGACCTGCTTCTCCGGAAGCTTCTTGTCACCGGGACCGTCGATCTTCATGTTGGAGTAGGCCTGATAGGACGGCTCCGCCAACGTGAACTGGATCTCGGAGATGTACTCTGGCGTCGTCTCCAGCTGTGCGCCGGCCGCCTTCGCCTTGTCGTACGCCCCCAACGTCTCTTTCCAGTGCGCGCCGATCTTGGCGGACAGCCCGATCTTGTCCATCAACAGGCCGTAACGGTAGCGGCAGAAGAAGATCTCGTCCTGCGTCGCCGTAGCCGGCGGCTTGGTGTAGTAAGCGAGGTAGACCTTGGAAGCTTCGGCCCACTTCTGATTCGCTTCGTAGATCTTACCGATCTGGATGTTGATGCCGTTGACGTTCGGCTTGTCGGGGAACGTGGTGATGTACTGCTGGTAGTCCTTGATCGCCTGTTCCCACTGGCCCATCGACTCGCGGAAGAGCGCGGCCGAGTAGATCGCGTCGGCGGCGTTCGGGTGCTTGTTGTCCAGCGCGTAGATCTTTTCGTAGTAGTTGGCCGCTTCGTTGAAGTCCGCCACCGACTCGTAGTCGAAGCCGAGCATCGCGATCTGGTCTTTGTAGTACTTACTCTTGGGATATTTTCCGACGAGCTCGAGTCGCATCTTCATGGAGTCGCGTACACTGCCGACGTCCCGGTAGTAGACCGACGCGTTGTTGAGCGCGAAGTCGCCCTTCTCGGAGGCGGGGAACTCCTGGTAGAACGCCCAGTAGGAGTTGGCCGCCGTACCCTTGTTCTGGTCCTTCGCGAAGGTGACCTCGATCAGCTTGAGCGACGCGTTCTCGTAGACCCCGGCCACTTCCTTCTTGAAGTCGGCGCCGCCCAGGCCCACCTGGTCGCGGAAGGCCTTGGACACGTCCTTGAGGTTGGTCCAGTCTTCGACAAGGGTGAACGAGTCGAGGATCAGGTTGGCCGCCTGCTCGGCTTCCTTGGAGCCCGGATCCATCGCGATGACGCGGCGGAAGCGGTCGGAGGCCTCCTTGAACTGATTCTTGTTATAGAGGAGGTAGGCCGACTTGTAGATGGAGCCCTTGACCTTCTTCCCTTCGGGGTACAGGGTCGTGTACTGGTCGAGGGCGGCGAGCAGCTTGCCTTCCCACTCCGTCAGCTGCACCGGCTGGGTGCGGTTGCCGGCCCCTGCGGTGGTGGGCCCACCCTGCTTGTCGATGACCTTCTCGGCTGCAAACACCGCAGATTCGGCACAGAACTCCGAGCGGTTGCCCTTCGGATCGGTCTTCACGACGCCCATGTACTGTTCGTACGCGTCCTCGTGTTTCTTGACCGTGTAGAGGAGCTCCGCGAAGGAGTACCGCATTTCGTAGCTGTACTTCGACTCGGGGTACTCCTGGAGGTAGGTGCGATACGCCTGCTCTGCGAGGGAGTAGGCCTGCATCGCCGAGGCGCCGGACTTGAGCTTCTTCGCCTCGTTGTGGTAGTCGGTCGCGACCGCCCTCAGGTTCTTGTCGATCGCCTCGGAGGCGTCCTGGATCGCCGTCTGGTTGGCCGCATTCGCCTTGGCCCAAGCAGAGCTCTTGCCATAGGTCTTGAGCATCCGGTCGATTTCGTCGATCGTCTCTTGCTTGCGGCCCATCTTCTTGTAGGCGTTGACGATCTCGTTCTGGTAGCCGGGAGAGCTCGAGCCGGTAGGATCCTCGGAGATCAAGCGGCGATAGGTCTGGATCGCGAGCTCAAACTTGCCCTGCTCGATGTAGGTACCCGCGAGGCGCTTGAGCGTGTCGCGGATGAGGTCCTTCTTGCCGAGCTTCTCGAACCAGGCGATCGCCTCTTCGATGTTGCCCGAATCGGCGAAGAACCGTACCAGATCCTTCAGGGCCTCGTCGGTCAGCTGCACGCTTCCGGGGGTACCCGTGTTGGCCATCGAGTAGATGACGACCGACTTCATCGTCTCGATCGCCTTGTCCGGCTCGCCGACGTTGAAGTAGCACCACGCGAGCTTGTAGTTCGCGAATGCGTACTTGCTGTGCTCCTTGAACGCGGCGGCACGCTGGTAGGCGGTCAGCGCCTTGTAGGCCTGGTTGCGCTCAAACCAGTACTCGCCGATCTGAACGTAGGCCTCGGGCACGAACTCGCTGTCCGTGTAGGTACGGACGAGTCGTGCAAACTCGGCGTTGGCCTCGTCCGGCTTGCCCGTGTCGTTGAGCGCCATCGCGAGGTAGAAGGTGGCGTCATCAGCGCGGGAGTAGGTCGGGTAGTTGTCCAGGATACGTTTGTTCAGCTTGATGCTGCGTTCCTGCCACTCGCGGGACTTGGTGTTGTCCGTCACGATGGAGTCGATGGTGCACCCGGGCGTGTTGAAACAACGCTCCCGGTTCACGGAGTCTACGTCCATCTCGTTGAGGTAGAGGTAACGACCCTCCTCGAAGTAGAGATCGGAGAGGCGGAGCAGCATCTCGGGGTACCGGTCACCCGCCATCTCGGGGTCGGTGTCCTTGATGAGCTGCTTGAGGCTGTCGATCGCGGCGAGCCGCGCGGCATGAGCCGCTTCATCGTACAGTCTTGCCTTGTCGGCCGCGGTGAACTCATCACTCCTGATGGCGCGCCGTTCGCCGGCGGGCGTGTTCTGGGCGTGCGCGGACGCCGCCGTGAACACGTCGAGCCCATTGGGCAGTCCAAGCAGAAGTCCGGCCAATACGCCGCCAGCGGGGGAGAACAGACGCTTCATGGTGCCACTCCGAGATTCCGGTTGCCGGCTCGCCTTCACTTACAGGAGCCCTGTTCGGTGTATCGATAATACCCGAGCTCATCGGCCCAAAACTCGCCGTTGAACGGCCAGTAGATGATGTCAGGTGAGGTCGCGAAGTCGACGCTGAAGCTCTTCTTCGCGTCCGGGAGGTCGACCGTAGACGCGCGGTACGCGTAGTCGGCGCGCCGGGCGTCCTTCACTTCGAACTTGATGAAGTTGGCCTGCGTGAGCAGGTCGCCGAGGTAGGTGGTCTGTTTGACCATCTCCGCGAGGAGCACGAGGCCCGCGCGGCGCTTGAGGCGGGCCCGGTCGTCGTTGATGACCCGCTGAAGCTCCTCACCGAGGGTGTCGCGCCACGCCGATTTTTGGGCGGCGATCTTGGCCTCTTCGGCCTCCATCATGTCGATGTGTTCGACCAGGCCGGCGAGCTCCGTGTTCCGGAGGAGTTTGACGAAGAGCGACTGGGGGAGCGTGGTTTCGGGTGTCTTCTCGCCGAAGTACCGGTCGAAGGCCTCGTCTGCGATCTTCTTGCCCTCGTCCGAGGAGTACCGCTTGAGGAAGTCCTTCATCTCGGCGTGCATCGGCTTGTAGGTGCCGTCGAAGTCGGTCAGCAGCCGATCGACGTCATCGAACTCGCAGAGGTTGAAGAAGGTGAGCGCCCGGAGGATGGTCGCCTCGGGCAGGTACTCGTGCTCCTTGTAGTGGGGGCTCTCTACCGTGAGGAGCTGGCCCAAGGTCAGGTTCAGGTCCGAGACCATGAAGTTGGCCCACGCGCTCTCGAACTGTGCCTGCGGCCAGTAGGCCGAGTCACGATCGACGTAGCCGTACCAGGTGGTGGCGTCCTTGTACCGCTCGATCGAGTAGTAGATACGCGCAATATTGAGGAGCGAGAGATCCCGCAGGCGGTCGAGTCGGTCGAGCTCCTGCGCGGTGGCGGCTTCGCCCTGGGTCTTGACGACCTCGGTGAAGGAGCGAACGGCGCTCTTGAGCTTACCCTGATCGTTGTAGATCTGGCCTTCGAGGAACTTGGCGCGGGTGTACAGGTCCGACTTCTCGGACAGCTGCTCAAAGTATTGGCGGGACTCGGTGAGCTTTCCGTTCTCGTACAGGCGCACGCCCAGGAGGTAGTAAAGCTGGTTCCGCGCGGAACGGGGGTATTCGTCGGCCGGGATCTTGGCGACGATACGTACCAGATCGCTCTCGTCGCCGGTGGCCCGGGAGATCGCCACGAGCTTGGGCAGGGCGTACTTGAAGTAGTGATCCGAGGTCCCGCGCTTGAGCACCTCGATGAAGTAGTACTGGGCGGTGTGGTACATGCCCATGTCGTAGAGGGACGACGCCAGATAGAAGAGGATCTTGCTCTTCTTGTCAGGGTACTGGTCTGCCTTCAGCATCTCGTAGAGCGCCTGGCTCGAGAGCGACGGCTTCTTGGCCTTGTAGGCCTTGATCGCCTCGTCCAGCTTGGCGGGATCCGCACCCTCCGACTCGTCGCCCTCGTCCGCCAGCTCCTTGGTGGAGGTCTTCTTGGTGCTCCCGATCGCCTCGTCATCGGCGAAGCTGGACTTGGACTTGCTTGTGGTGGTCGTCTTCGTCGGCTCGGGCTCCGCCTCGGGGGCTGCTTCGACCGCCTTGCTGGCGGAACGCGCCTTGACCGCGGTCACGATCTCGGCCGGGGCGCCGTCGTTGGTCAGGCAACGTACGTCATCCGCCGTGAAAGACTCACCGCTGTCCGTGATCGTCTGCACGATGATGTTCATCGGTACGTTGACGTTCACCATATTCATGATTTCGCCACAGGTGAGGGCGAACGCCGAAGGTGACCAGAGCAGCGCCGCGCCGAGGAGCGAAGAGCGGAAGATGGAGGACTTCATGGGCGCATCCTACTGCATGTTCGGGAAGAAGAAGCAGACCGAGCCGAGGATGATGAGGTTGTTCTTCATCTCCAGCGTCCCGCCGTTGACGACCTCGATGTAGCTCATGGACTTGATGTCCATACGCGCTGCGACCCGCTGGTTGAACGCAACTCGTAGACCCCCGCCGATCACCGTGGTCGGGTGGACCTGGAGCGCGGTGAGCTCTACGGTATCGCCGTCGTCGTCCCCGGATGCGTAGACGGTGGTGTCGTCGTGGGTGCGCACGGCGCCGAGTCCGAAGTAGCCGAAAAGGTCGAAGATGATGATGTTGTTGAAGACCGCGCCCTTGCCGTAGATCGGAGAGTACGCGAGCGCCGCGCTGCCGTGGAACGTGAGCTTCGAGATGTCCGGCGCGACCGCGTTGTACTTCAGCAGGTCCTTCGTGAGCTGCTTGAGATCCGGGTCGTTTTCGCTTGAGGAGTCGATGACCTCACCGAACTCTGGAGCCCAGCCGCCCTGGAAGTCGAGCGCGAACACCTCGTTGATGTGGTAGTCGAGCACGCCGTTGATGATCCGCCGGTTGAGGAAGGGGTCATTGACCACTGCCCCCGCGCCGATGCCGCCCTCAAATCGTTTGAGCTTCAGGAAGTTCTTCTTCTGAAGCGTCATGATGATTCGGCGGCGGCGGTCTTCGTCGTCAAGCTCGACGACCGACGGGGTGGTCGCCGCGCTCTTCAGCGCGTCCTTCTCCGCTTTGACCGAGCTGCTGTCATCGTCGTCGTCCTCCGCGGCAACCCCATCGGAGGCGGCGGGAAGGAGCACATCGGGGTGGGTGACGGCGCCGTCGTTGGCCCACGCGGGGCTGGCGGCGGCGAAAAGTGCCAAGGAGAGGAGCCGTAGTTGGCGCATGAGCGACTCGTACCCTTAGAAGTTGAAGAGGCGGGACTGCATCTTCGGGATGAAGAAGCCCAGGCCGACGTGGGTGAAGAGCATCGTGTTGAGGCGCAGGCCTTCTTCCTGATCCCCCACGCCGTAGTAGGGCGGCGCGTCCACGTAGCCGAGCCAGCGAACATCCAGCTTCAGCGCGATTGACTGGTTGATGAAGAAGTTGCCCCCGAAGCCCAGGCCGAGGGAGGGGTTGGCCTTGAAGGGGCCGGGGTTGAACGCCGCCAGGCCGTCGTCACCGACGGTTGCGTAGTTCTTCCGGATGCCCAACATGCCGGCGCCCACCGTGCCGTAGAAGTCGAAGTTCACGACCCCCTCACCCACGAGGTTGATCTTGCCGTACACCGGCGAGAGCCGAGCAGAGAAGACCGCCGCGAGCGAGATCTTGTCCATCGGCTGCTGCCAGTTGCTGGAGTCGCTCTCACCGGCGATGTTGATCAGGGTGTCCGTGAGGCTTTTGACGCCTGCGTCACCCAATTCCGGGGAGTAGACCACCAGGGTGTCGGCCGCGATGCCCTCGGAGAAGTGGTAGGCGAGATCAGCGCCCGCCAGGAAGGTCTGGGAGTACGCGTCGCTCGGCGCGACCCCGGCCAGCGGGGCGATCTCGAACCGCGCGGTCTTCAGGAAGAAGCGGTTCTGGATCAGCGGGATCTTCAGGCTGCCCTGGTGGGACTCCTCCACCGCCGCCGCAGCGCCGGTCTCGGCGTACGCAACGCCACCCAGAGTGGAAAGCCCGAGGGCGCCGGCCGCGAAGCATCGGCTCGCGGCCGCCCCGAATTCGCGTAGAGGATTGACGTTCAAACGCTCCAACAGCCACCTCATACGATTGACTCCGAAAGACCCGCGCTGGGTAGCCGGCATCACACCGGCAAGCCGATGCAATACCGGAGGAACCCGGTAGGCGTCAAGGCCGGCCACCATATCACGCAGATGGGTCTCGGTCGCGTGTTGTGGGAGAATTGCTTGCGGTTCAGAGGGAGTAGCGCAGGTCGAGCGTGTACCAGCCCATGCCGCCGCGGCGGTCTCTGACCACCACCCAGAGCGTGTCGGTCTCGGCAGGCGGCTCTGCCGGCGCGTACCAGGTCGCCGACGTGTTCGGGTAGAGCGAATACTCCTGGAAAAACGAGCCATGCTTCGTGTACCAGTTGAAGTAGGGCTCTTCGGTTCGCGCCTCTGCGTTACCGTCCTGGTTGACGTAGGTGTAGTCCTCTACGCTTCCCTCGCTCAGGATCGGCTCGATCTCATAGGGATATCCGGGCACAACGGTGAGCGTGGCGCCGGGTGCGAGGTCGATTCCCTCAACCCGCAGGCCCGTGATGACCGGGTTGTGGTTGGGGGTCAACGCTTCGCTCACCGGGAGGCGCTTGAACGCGATTTCGAGGTCTGCTTCGGCCACGTCGGCCTCGTCCGGGATCGCGGTGAGGTTGACGATGATCGGCGTACCCTCGGTGCGCTGGGCCTCCGTCAGGCTGGTGAGGTAGTCGTCCGGCACGGTGTAGCTCGGGGGTAAGAAAGGTTCTACGCCAATCAACCCCGCGGCCTGTAGCTCAGCGAAGAGAGCGAGCTGTTCCTCCGGTGTCAGCGTGTCCATGGAGCCGTCCGACAGCGCGCTGAGATCGGCGCTGTCGATGTCGCAGCCGTAGGAGCCCGCGCTGGCGCATGCGAACCAGACCACTGCGCCGACCGGGTCCGGTGAGACCACCAGCGACCGGAATTGTACGGTGTCGCCCGGCCGCGGCTCAGCCGTGGGGGCGCTGCCGTCGGTGACCACCGTGTCGCCCGCGACGGCGAGGATCCGGAGACGGTCGATGCGCCACGATGGGGACAGCTCATCGCTGGAGCAGGCCAGGAGCAGGGGGAAGACCGCGAATCGCAAAGGTCGTATCATCAGAATTCGAACCTCGCCTCAACGCCTAGGCTGGGGATGAATGGGAGGCCACGGATGTAGCTGTGCTCGGTGTAGTCGTAGTTGTACACCTCGAACTCCGGGTTGGTGCCACGGAGCACGTTGAGCAGGTCGGTGTAGACCAGGAGCTGCCACGCGCGGAAGGTGAACAGCTTCTCCGCACGGAGATGAACCGTCCAGTACGGCGGTAGGCGCTCGGAGTTTCGCGATCCGGTGCTGAACGCGTTGTAGCTGTCGGTGTCGATGTCGTACACGCCGAGCGAGTACGGCGTGGTGGGATTGCCGGTTGCGTACTGCAGTCGGCCGCCGAGCTGGAAGTCGCGGGGCAGCTTGTAGCCGGCGAGGGCGACCAGGATGTGGGTCTGGTCAAAATCGAAGTCATACCAGTCTTCTTCTAGATAGTCCCGCCGCTCGGAGCGCGACAGCGTGTACGAGATCCAGCCGAAGAAGCGGCCCACCGACTGGCGCCGGACCAGCACCTCCAGCCCGTAGGCCCGCCCTACGCCGTCGTTCAGGAAGTACTCGTCTTCCAGCCCGGTGAAGTTGGGGTTTGGCACGATGAGGTGGGAGAGGCTCTTGTAGAAGACCTCGCCGTCGGCGCGGACCGCCTGGCCCAGCTCCTGTTCAAAACCTAGGGTGTAGGAGAGGGAGCGCTCCAGCTTCAGCTCGATAGGCTCGTCGTCGGGCCGGTAGGCCTGGTAGGGCTGCGGGGTCTGGTGGTAGAGGCCGACGGAGCCTTTGACCGTCGTCTTCGGTACCACCAGAAAACGCGTGGCGAACCTTGGATCCCAGTCGTAGGAAAAGAGCTCACCTGGAACGATTACCGTCGAGAGCCGCAGGCCCGGCGAGATGAGGAGTCGCTCCTCATCTTCTAATGGGCGGATTTCCGCGAAGACATAGGGGTCCGGACTCCACGCGTTCTGGTCACCTGCGAGCGTGTAGGGCTCCCGCTCGGCGAGGGGGTCGGTCTCGGCCAGGCTCGACGGGTCGAAAGGAAGCTCGATGGTATAGTCGGCGATGAGGCCCAGGAAATCGATGCCGGGCACGAGCTTGAAGTGCTCGTTGTGTTCGTACGGCACGTCCACCCGCACTTCGGCCACCCATTGGCCCTGGTAAAGGCGCCAGTCGTTCCCCAGCAAGAAGCTGGCGGTGTCCCTCCCGGTCGCGAACAGGGTGTCGAGCTTCCAGCGCTCCTTGAACTCCCACTCCCACGACGCGACGATTCGGTGGGTCTGGTAAATCGTCGCGAGGTCGCCTTGGGTCGAGGTGTCGGTGCCCTGCGCGGTGGAGGCCGGCGTAGAGGCCTCGAGGATGTCCTGAAACCCGAAAACCAGCAGGGAGAAACGATGATCTCCCTTGGGCTCGTAGATGTACTTGCCCTGGTAGTCCCACCAGTAGGGTTTCACCACCAGCTCGGGATCGGAGATGAAGAGTGGGATGAACAGGTCGATATAGGAACGGCGCGCGGCGAGCCCGACCTGATGCTGGCCCCTGTCGCCGAGCCGGCCGCTGTACATCGCGCCCGCGTCGAGGATGTCAGCCGAGGCGATGATCTTGTTTCGCTCGGGAAACTCTTCCACCGTGCGCGCGTCCACCGCGCCGCCCGTACTCCGTCCGTACTGCACGCCGAAACCGCCGGGGAGGTAGTCGACCGCCCCGACGATGTCGGGGTTGATCACCGATTCATAGCCGCCAAGGTGGTAGATGTACGGGATTCGGATGCCGTCAACGTACACGCCGGTGTCCTGCGGATTGGACCCGCGGATGATCAAGAGCCCGCTCCCGAAGGGGGAGCGAGCCGCGCCCGGCATGGACTGGACCACTCGGATCGGATCGCCAAAAGTGCCCGGTATACGTCGAACCTCCTCCATGGTGATGGTGCGCCGGGTGATCTCGGTGGTCTCGCGGCGGTAAGAACCGACGACCCCGACGTCGCCATAGGCGAGGTTCTTGACCCACAAACGGGCGTCGGTGGCGTCGCCCGTGACCACCTCGACCTGTTGCTCCAAGGTGTCGTAGCCCGGGCGCACCACGCGGATGGTCAACTGCCCGGGCGGGGCGCCGCGCAGGGCATAGCGGCCCTGCGCGTCCGTCTCGACCTCGGCGACGAACACCTCAGACCCGTCCGGGCCCCGCTGGCTGACGCGTAACGTGAACGCGGCGAGCGGACGCCGGGTCCCCATCTCGCGAAGCTCACCTTCGAGGTTTATCGGTGCTTCCGTCGGGATGGGCGCGGGAGGCTCGCCCGACGTGGGCGCGGACACGGCGTCGGGGCGCGTGGTGACATCGAGCACAAAGCCGTATTCAAACTCGATGATGACCGGGACCGGTCCGGTGGTGTCCTCGGCAGGGGAGAAGATGAACTGCTTCGCCGCCTCGACGGCGGCCTCGTCAAAGCCGTAGCCGGCGGCGCGCTCTACGGTGACCGCCGCGACCTTGCCGGTGGCGTCGATCTCGATCGCGAGCAGGACCTTGCCCTCGAGGCCCGCGGCCTGGGCGGCTTCGGGGTAGGGCGCGTCGACAAAAGTGACCAGCGCCGGCTCCTTGACGAGGGGCGGTGGCTCCTCGGGGCTGGCTGCGGCCGCGAGGCCG
This sequence comes from Deltaproteobacteria bacterium, assembly GCA_947486185.1. Lineage (GTDB taxonomy): Bacteria > Myxococcota_A > UBA796 > UBA796 > SXON01 > CANKTH01. Next base: position 3,474 of record CANKTH010000070.1, on the reverse strand, counting down.
ATGCTGAGACAGAGGGCGAGGATCATTCGGTCTGGACCACGAGGCACTTCTCCGGGATTCCGGTCACGCCGACGGGGGTACCGTCCTGTCGGGCGGGCCGCCATTTTGAACGTCGCCACGCGGCGGTGCACGCCTGATCGAGCCCGTAGCCCAGACCCTGAATCACCCGCGCGGCTATGACCTTGCCCTCCGGATCGAGATCAAGGCTGACCGTGATCAGGCCGGTGATTCCGGCCTTCTTCGCCTCGTCGGGCACGTCGAGCTCGGGGGCCCACACCCGCTGGGGCGACTGCGTGACGGCGGTGTAAGGGCGCGACACCCAGCCCTCCTCGCCGGCCTCCAACTTGTCCTTTGAGGCCGGTACCGCGAGGCTGTTGCCGATCGGCGCCGAGAACCCGGCGGTGCCGCCCGGCGCGGTGGACGACATCGAGAGGCCCGCGACGAGGCGGCGCGGTTTCGCCGGCGGCTCGGTGGGCGGTGGTGGCGCGTCGGGCGCCTTCGCGACCGTCTGCTCAAACTTGACAGACTTGGGCTTGGGTTTTTCGGGTACGGGAGGTGGTGGAGGCGGTGGTGGCGGAGGAGGAGGTGCGAGGACGCTCACCTCCACCCACTCGGCGGCCTGCTGCGCGACGGACGGGCGGGTGACCACCACAAAAAGGCCAGCGACCAACACCGCTACCGTGCCCACACTGGTGCCCCAGCGCACGTAGCTCTGCCACCACGGCGCGGGGTGGAAGGGCGACAAGCTCATGGCGCGGGGGGCTCCACGGGCGTAGCCGGCGCGTGATCGATGTTGATCGCGAACTTCAGCACGCCCTCCTGCTTGACCAGGTCGATGACGTGGGTCACGTCTCCATGCCGGGCGTCGGTATCCCCCGCGATCAGGCAGATCACGTCCTTGTTCGCCAACTTGGCGGCGCGAACGCGCTCGCGGAGCGCCGGCTCCGTCACGGGCTCACCGTCCAGCAGGAGCTGCCGATCGGCGGTGACCGTGATGCCCAAAGAAGACGGCTCGGTGGGATCGCCCGTCGCGGCATCGGGGAGGTTGACCTTGATGGACGGCGACACGATGTAGCTCGTGGTCACCATGAAGATGATGAGCACGACCAACACGATGTCGACCAGCGGGACGATGTTGATGTCGACAACTGGAGCGTCGCTTCCGCCGCCGCCAAACCGTGCGGCCATGATTCAGTGCCCGGTCGGGAGGCTGGCGGTCGGTGCGGACCCATGCTCGGCAAGCTCGGTCCGCAGTCGACTGATCATCAGCGCGCCGAGGCTCTCGGTGCGTCCCGTGAGGGAGCGCACCCGCTGGGTCATGAAATTATAGAGTACTACCGCCGGGATCGCGACGACGAGGCCCATCGCGGTGGCGACCAGCGCCTCGGAGATGCCGGCCATGACCGCGCTCGCGCTCTCGTCGGACTGGAGGGAGAGATCGTGAAAAGCCTTGATGATCCCGAGTACGGTGCCGAACAGGCCGATATAGGGTGCGTTGGAAGCCACCGTTCCGATCACCAAGAGCCCACGGTCGAGGCGCATCTTCTCGAAGAGCAGCGTCCCGTTCATCGCGTCGACCGCGGCGTCGGGGGTAGCCTTGGCAGCCTCGAGGCCGGCGAGCAGGACACGAACTTCAACCCCGCGCATCGACTTGAGCTGCTGTTCCAGATCGAGGGAGCTCCCGCCCCCCAGAAACCGGTGGAGGGCCATCTGGAAGGGCCCGGTAGGCGCGGAGTTGAGCAGGAGGTAGACGCCGCGCTCCGCCGCGATCAACACGCAGATCACTCCGAGCGCCACGAGCAGCCAGAGCACCCACGCCGCCCCGAGCAGCGCCAGCTCCGACATCTTTTGTTCCAGCATGCCGACTCCGAGGCGCCGCTGCATAACCTCAGCGAAGTGGCACCGTCGTTGACTTTGGCGCTGGCGACGTGATGTGACGGGCGCGGGCCGGGAGCGCCATCACGTGGCCCGTGAGCGGGTTCGATAAGAGAGGCGACGACCGGACTCGAACCGGTGAATAACGGTTTTGCAAACCGTGGGCTTAGCCACTTGCCTACGTCGCCAACGCGCCGCGAGTATCCCGAGCGCGCCAGGATTGTCAAGCCTTCGCCCGGCGCCCGACCGCCGGCGCGCCTTGCGAACCCGCGATCAGCCCATTCTCACCGAGTAGATCGGCGGGAAGTTGTTGCCGACGGTGATCCAGGTCTCGCCCCGGTCCTCACTCAGGTACAAGTTGCCGGTGGTGCTCCCAAAGGCCACCACGCCCCCCGCGTTGGCCAGAGCGTGTCGGTAGACGATGTCCCAAGCGTTCCCTTGGGGCAGGCCCGTGCGCTGTTGCGTCCACGACAGCCCACCGTCTTGGGTGTAGGCCACAAACAGGCCGCCTTCGATCGCCGTACGTTGGTTGTCGCCTCGCGCCGGCACGAGCCATGCCGCCCGTCCATTCTCGGCGTCCACTGTGACGGGAAATCCAAAGTGTACCCCATCCTCGGGCGCGCTCACCTTCCGCCAGTTGAGGGCGCCGTCGTCACTGTAGAACACACCCGAGTGGTTCTGTTGCCACACGTGGTTGGGTTGGGCGGCGCTGAGCTCAAGGTAGTGGGTGTCGTGACCCCACTCGGCCTCAGGCTCCGGGCTGTGGTCCATGGTCAGTCCCTTGTTCCGGCTATGCCAGGATTGACCGCCATCGGTGCTCTCGATGACCCCGGCGGTCGACACGGCTACGAGGATCCGCGAGGGATTCGTCGGGTCCACGACCACCGAGTGGATACCCGGCGCGAAATCCCCGCCTTCGGAGGCGGGGGTGCCGAACCACTTGGTCTCCGCCGTGGGTTCGGCGACGGAGAGATCGCCGCCACGGGACTCGTGATTCCAGAGCCCCATGTTGAGGGAGAAGCTGGCGCCGCCGTCATGGCTCTCGAACAGTCCACCAGGGATCGTGCCGACGTAGACGCGCCCGCCCGGTCCGAAGCCGATGACCCAGAGTTTTTGTAGGGTAGCCGGCTTGGTGGAGATCCTCCAGCCGACCCCATGCTCGCTCGCGGCGTCTTCGTACATGTCCTGCGCGATGAACCTGGAGCCTTCGGGGTACCTGATCTGCGCGGGCGCGTCAGCCCATGTCTCTCCGCAGTCGTCGGATACGGAGAGCTTGGCACCCCAATGCCCATGTCCAAGCAGGGCCCAGAGTCGCCCGGTGTAGGGGTCCTTCGCCACGAAGTTGACGCCTGTGCCGGCGTGGCCGCAGAGGCGAGCCTTCCACGCGCCATCCTCCTTTTTGACCAGAAACGTGCCTTTCCGTGTTCCTACCAGGATCTGGGTGCTCATGCTCAACCTCCGCTCAGGGCTTGAACCCACTCCATTCACGCGACCGCCACCCGAGCGCCCGTGCGATCACGACGTGAGCGTGCCGCTTCGATGGGCACACTTCGAACGCTCCAAGACATGGTGTTCCCTGCCAATCCAATGGCGTACTGG
>CANKTH010000069.1 GCA_947486185.1 Deltaproteobacteria bacterium | reverse complement strand
CTCGGAGGTGATCGCCGCTGTGGCGCGGGCGCTGGGACGTGCCGCGGGTGCTGGCCCCTTGCTCCTGGTGTTCGAGGATCTCGACGAGGTGGACTGGTTCTCGGTTCGTGTGCTCGAACGTCTGCTTCGCCTCGCGCCGCCTTGCCTGTCGGTGGTCGCCACGATGGACCGACGTGACGCCCTGAGGCGGGCGCGTCGTCTAATTTCGACCTTGGCAGCTGATAATCTTGTCGTGGAAGTGGAGATGGTCGACCTCGATGGCGCCGAAGCGTCGTGGGTCGCCTCGTCGCTCGTGCCCGGCGGTGGCCTCGCCGTACCCCCGGGCTCACCGCTCCATGCGGTCGAGGCCGGCTGCCTCGCCCTCGCTCGCGGCCGCGGCGAGCGGTTTGGCTGGCTACCCGCGGAGCTTCACCCAGCGGTCCTCCTACCGGAGGGCGTGCACGGCGCCGTGCTGGCGGCGTTGGGGGTCAGCCCGGAGGCGGTTCCGGAGTTGCTCTTTGAGCTCGGCGAGGGTCGGGCGGAGAGCGGGCGAGGGCGGTATCAGCTCGGTTCTCGGCTCCTCGCGGGGAGCACCCAGGCGCGCCTCGGGCCCCGAGTGCGGGCGGCCGAACGTCTGGTCAGCGCGTTGCGGGCGGACCCCGATCCGGGACCGCGCGCACGCGGCCTCGGGCGGGCGTGTCTGTTGGCGGAAGCGAACGGACTCGCTTGGGAATCGGCTGCCCGTGCGGCGCTGGACGCCGAGCGGCTGGGGCGCTTCCGAGAGGCCCGGAGCTGGCTCCTGCTCCTCGACGAGCTGCCACGGGACCGTGACGACCCCACCTGGTTGGACCTGCGCTTCGCGGTCGCGTGCTGCCGGGTCGCGGTGGCGCTCGCGTCGGGTTCGGAGCGTGCGCGGCCGGATCTGGTGGAGCGGGCCGCAGCGGTGGCTCAGGGGCCGCGAGATCAGCTCCGGGTGCTGTTGCTCGCGGGTCGGAGCCGGGCGCGTGAGGGCGAGGCGACCCTCGCGCTCGACAGCACCGAAGAGCTCTTGAGTCGGCTTCGGGTGGAAGCACCTGATCTTCTGGGGGAGGGGCTCTGCCAGTCCGCCGAACTGCACCTGGAGAAAGGTGAGCCTCGCCGCGCCCTGGAGCGGGTGGCCCAGTGCGAAGAGCTCCGCCGTGGCCGCCGGGAAGACGTGATGCAGGTGAGCCTGGACCAGGCGCGTGCGCACGCCTTGTGCGATCTGGGTCGGGTCGCCGACGTTCGGGCGGTCACCGACGCGGGGGTGCGCCTGGCGGAGTCTCTGCGGCACGAACGTGGGGCTGCGCGGTTGCGGCTCCGGGCCGGGATCGCCGCGTACCTGGCCGGGGATCGCTCTACCGCCGAGTCCGAGCTCGCGGCGGCGCGGCGGCGCCTCGGGGAGTCAGGGGAGCGTGGCCCGGCGGCCGAGGTGGCGCTTGCCGTCGGTGTGCTGGCCCGCGAGCGCGGTGACATCGCCACGGCACGGTACCTGCAGCGGGAGGTCCTGGGCACCGCCCGACGGCTCCACGCTCGGCGACTCCACGCGGGTGCGCTGGCGCTGTGCCTGGACATCGCGGCCTTCTGCGGGGATGCCGCCGCGGCACAGGCTGCATTTGGTGCCTGGGCGGCGCTGGACCGTCGGAGCAGCGCGTTCGCGGTCTCAGCGATGCGTTGGTTCGCGAGTCGGAGTCCGGACGACGCCTTACATTGGGAGCAGCGGGTCGAGCGCGGGGGCTTCCACGAGGCCCGCGCGAAGCTCATGCTCGCACGGATCCTTACGGATCACGGTGAGTGGCCTGCTGCGACCCGTGCGGCGTCGGCCGCCGTGACCCTGGCGGAGCGGTTTGGCTACCGAGAGCTCGCGCTCCTGGGGGCGGTGCTGGGCGCCCGCGGGGGGCCACCGAGCGCAGGAGAGCTCGCCGAGAGCCTGGCTTCCCCCTGGGTGGATCTCAACTTTGAGGCGCTGCTGAGCGATGCGCGTTGGTCGTTGAGCACGCCTGAGGGCCGCCGGGTCATTCCCCCGCCGAAAGTAGTGGCGAGCGCTCGTTTACATCAGATTCTCGCGCGGGCCAAAGAGATGGGCGCCGAGCCCTGGGTGGAGGTCGCGCGGCGCTGGCTGGCTTCGGCTCCCCTTACCGAGCGCGCGGGTGTGGTTCGGACCTGAGCGAGCCGTCCTGCGGGATCAGTCGTCCTTGAACTGGAGCGCCATACCCTTGTTTCCGACCGCCCAGACGTTGCTCCCCGACACGCCGTGGATCGCGTAGAGGTTGTTGGTGACGCCCGTGGGAAGGTCGGTCCAGACACTACCGTCCCAACGTAAGGCGACCCCATTGTTGCCAACGGCGTACACCACATTGGAGGACGCGGCGAAACAGGCGGAAATATCGTAGGTTATCCCTGTGTCGCCCGGAGTCCAGCTGGCTCCGTCCCAATGGAGCGCCGTGCCGGTCTCGCCCACCGCCCAAACATCGTCCATGGTGACGCCGTGTACACCGCGAAGATCACCGTTGTAGCCGGTATCTACCTCGGTCCACACCCCGGCGTCACGCATCAGCGCCACTCCGTCTTCGCCCACGGCCATCGCCTGCTCGCCGACGGCATACACGGCGTTGAGCCGTGCGTCTGCGGGTACCGGCTCGTAGGTCCAGCTGTTTCCGTCATAGAGGTAGATGCCACCCCAGCTCACCGCGTAGATGCGGTTGGAGGCGGAGCCGTGTACCCCCTCATGGTTCGCGGTCCCGGTGTCGGTGCTCGTCCAGGTCCCACCGGCGAGATGCCCGATGATGCCCGTCGACGCTACGGCCACGAGCTCCACGCTCTCGCCAACGCCGCTGCCCCACAAGCCGCCGATGTCGTTTTCCTCTAGATCGACCTCGATCCGGGCCCAGTCATCGTCGCTCCCGCCTACCCAGATCTCGCCGCCGCTGCCGGCGACGTAGACCCCGCCGCCAGAGGCGTAGACGCCGGTGAAGGTGGACGGGGTCTCGACCCGATGCTCGCTCCAGACCGCGTCCGGCTCGGTGGCCGAGTCTTCGGTCTCGGTCGTCTCGGTCTGCTCGTCGTCGTCGTCGGATTTCGGCTCTCCGCAGGCTGTGGCCCCCACGCCTATGAGTGCCGCCAGCGCCCACGTCCGCATCATCGCTCCCTCCGCGCTGCATCGAACACCCGGATCGGCCTGCTGTCAAGGTCAGTCGCGTTAGACCGGCTCCGGAGGCAGGGTGGCGGAGGTCAGGGTCTTCGGCGCTGGCGTCGCCGGGTTGATGGTCGCGCGAGGGCTTCGCGCCGCGGGAGTGGACACGGTCGTGGTCGATCCGCGTGGCACTTTTGGCGGCGCGAGCGGACGGAGCCTCGGCCTCGTGCTGCCGTGTCACGCCGAACATCCGCATCGGACCCTCGCCGCGTTGGGTGGTCAGGCGCGCGAGCTCAGCAGCTTCTACCAGAGTGTTCGGCTCCCCGGCTTCCGGCCCATGCCGGTCCGGTGGGTCGCGGCGCCCTTCGAGGAGCCCGGGCTCCACGCTTCGCTGGAGGGGGCGATTTCCCTCGGTCTTCCGTGTGAACCGGCAGACGGCGGCTACCGGATGGGGGGCGGCGGGCTGGTGGATCTGGCGCTGCTCCGTTCGGTCCTCGCCGAAATTCCCGTGCTCCCCCGTGATGAAACGCCCGTCGAGGTCGAGGTGTACACCACCGGTCCGGACGTGGTGCTTGAGCCCTGGTTGGCCGACAAGCTGATGCCCGTCCGGCTTCAAGGCGCGCGTTTCTCCGGGGTGCCGGCGGCCGAGCCGCTCGTGAGCGCCGGCACGATGTTGCGGATCGCGGGGGACGCGGCGACCGGGGGGCGCGCGGCGACGCCGCACTTCGAGGTGGGTGAGACCGAAGAGCGCCTCGAGCCGAGGGTCTCGGCGATGCTCGCGCGTAATGTGCGGTCGCTGGCTCCGGGTCTCACGGCGGTTGAGGCGGAGTGGGCCGGCATCGTCGCGGAGCCCTGTGACGGCCTCCCTTTGGTCGGGCCGGTGCCGGGACGCCCAAGAAGTTTGGTTTTGGCTGGGTTGTCGGTGAACGGTCTGGCGGCGGTCGCGGCCTGCGCGGAGGCGCTGGTCATCGGCCTGACCCGGGGCGAGCAGCGACTGCCCGCATGTCTACGAACCGCGAGGATGTAGGATGCCCATTGCGTTTTTTGATCTGGACCGTACCGTTCTCAGCGTCAACTCAGGTGAAGCCTGGGTGCGGCGGCAGGTTCGGGAGGGGCGGCTCTCCCGCTGGACGGGGGTGAGGGCGGTTTGGTGGATCGGCCTCTACCACCTCGGGCTCGCGAGCCTGGAGAGCGTGCTCGAAGAGGCCGTGGCGACCGTCGAAGGTGAAGACGAGGCCGAGCTCATCGCGAGGAACCTACTCTTCTTCGAAGAGGAGGTGCGCCACACCGTGCGGGCCGGCGCCCACCTCGCGCTTCAGGGCCACCGCGACGCCGGCGAACCACGTGTCTTGCTCTCGACGTCGAGCAGCCTCCTCTGCGACCGTGTCGCTGAAGAGCTCGGTCTGGACGGTGTTGTGTGCACGCGGCTCGGGGTCGCGGAGGGGCGTCTGACGGGCCGTGCGGAGGGGCCGATCTGTTTCGGTCCAGCGAAGGTGGTGCTCGCCGAACGGTGGCTCGCCGAGAGGGGCGAGCGGCTCGAAGAGGCCACCTTCTACACCGATTCGATGTCCGACCTGCCCGTGCTCGAGCGGGTCGCGCGGCCCGTGGTGGTCCACCCCGACCCCCGGCTGCGCCGCGTCGCGGCAGCCCGGGGTTGGCCTATCCAGGAGTGGTGAGTCTTCGCCGCTCACCCAGGTTCCACCTCAATCCTCCCGCCATTGGCGCAGGGTTGCCCCGTGAGGGGCTCGCGTGCCTGCGGGTCTACCAGCCGGTTGCTGTTGACGCCCCCTTCGGTCTCATCGTCGCCCCAAGGAAGAACGAGCGTTTCGTGCGGTAGTGCTGCGTCGGGCTCGACCCGCAGCTCCACCGTGCCTTCGCGCCCGCGCACGCGGAGGAGGCCCGAGGGAGGCACGTGATCTGGATGCACCCGCCCGGTGCGTACGACCTTCGGCCGGATCCACGTGTTCATCGCGCCGATCTGGCGCGCGGAGCTCACGAGGCGCCACCCCGGCTCCTGGGGCACGCGTGCCTGAAAAGCGGCGATCAAGCTCTCTGGGCAGAGGTCGAGCGCCGGGAGCGTGAGCGCCGGTTTGACGGGCCAGAGCCGGCGGAGCGAGAGGAGCCGGCGCGACAGCGCTTCCGGGCGTTGGTCACCGATCCACCACGAAGCGAGCGCTGAGCCCCCGAACGGTCGGCCCGCTGCGGCGGCCAGAGCACGGAGCCAGTCCCAGTCGTCCCGACTCTCGCCCGGGGCGCATCGGAGTTGTGGTTGTTCCAGTGTTTCAGGCCCGGATCGCAGCTCCGCGGCGGCGAGGCAGAGATCTGGACGCTCGAGCCACGTTGTCGCCGGAAAGGTGTAGTGCGCGAGATCGGTCGTTCTGCTCTCGAACGGGTCGATCACCACCAGGAGTTCCAGGCGTTGTAGCGCGCGGATCGCCGAGTCGCTGCCCGGGAGGCTGACCGCCGGGTTGCCCCCGATCACCACAAGCGCGCGGGTGCGGTCGGGATCTTCGCTCAGCACGTCCTCAGCCAGGGTAGCGGCGGCGTGATGGCCAAGCACGGCGGCATATCCGCCGATCCGGGAACGGTTCTGGGGGTCGTGGCGGAGGCCGAGCCAGGACGTCAGATCGGCCATTCCTACCGGTCCCGGCTGATAACGCCACGTGTCACCGAGCCCGCCCAGCGCGGTCTGGAGCGCGAGCGTCAACCACCAGCCGACGCTGCCCTCCGGGCCCAGCAGCACCCCGAGGCCCGACCAGACCAGGGGGCGACGCGCGGCCAGGAGCCGCCGAAGCAGGAGGTCCAAGCTCGGGAGATCGAGACCGGTCTCTGCGCTCACCCGTTCAGGCGTGTACCCGGCGCACAGCTCGGCGAGGCGCTGTCGCTGTTGAGGCGGCAGAGCGACCGGCCCAGGTCTCGGCGGCGCGTCGAGCACACCACGTACCAGACCCGCAAGCAAGGCGACATCGCTGCCCGCGCGGGCGGCCATATGGAGGCCGGCGTGCGCCGCGGTGGTCGACCGACGCGGATCCACCACGATCAAGGCCTCACGTTTTCGTAGCAGGTCGCGCACCGCGTGTGGGTGGGACTGTGACTGCGATGCCTGGCTGGCGAGGGGGTCGGTCCCCACGAGCAGGATGCAGTCGGCCCCGGAATAATCTGCGACAAAGGTGCGGAGCGGCGATCCAAGGCAGAGATCGTGCACGAGCAGCTGCGGAGCGTTGTCGAGCGTGAGGGAGGAGTAGACCCGCCGGGTGCCGAGCGCGCGGCGGAAGAGGTCGGCGCCCAGGGTGGCGCCACCGGAATAGGCCGTTGCATTCCCCACAAAAAGCGCGATGGACTCGGGCCCGTGACGCCGGCGCAGCTCCGCGATGCGGGCGCCCGCTGCGCTCAGAGTCGGGCCGACCGCCGCGGGAACCAGGGTTTCCCCCGAGCGGATACGCGCCGACGTGACCCGACGCGGACCGAGGGCACGCTGCGGAAAGTCGAGGCCTTTTTTGCAGGCGTAACCACGAGAGAGCGGATGATCCGGATCCGGACGGAGCTGGATGGGCGCGTCGGGAGCGGCGGGCCACACGGGAGGGCCATCCGCCAGAAGCCCGCAGTGGGCCTCGCACATCCGGCACAGGCAGCGGAGCGGCGTTCCGGTCATGGTTCGGGGAGCCGGAGGCCGACTGGCCCCTCGGAAGCGCCCGGCGCCCCGATAGCCGGTAGATCCCACCAGGCGCCCATCGGATCTTCGTATCGGGGCGGACCGAGCGCTTCACGAAGGCGCGCGAGCGGATCGGGGGTGCGTCGCTCAGGTCGGACGCGTGCCCACGAGTTGCTGTCCCAGACCACGTGCCGAAAGCCGTCGTCACGGAGCGCTTGCAGATCGTCCTGATGAAGCTTCAAGGCACCATCTCGAGCGGCGCCGAGCCCGTAGAGCTGCATGAGCAGCCCGTTGGCCTCAACCCGCTCGCGAAAGCTCGCGGGCCACGCCCAGGGTAACGACGACACCATTCCGCCGAGCATTGGCTGACCGTGGAACAGCGCCCAGCCACACGCCTCGGCGTCGAACAGCACCGGCACCACGATGAGCGCGCCTTCGGCCTGCTCGGCCACCGCGGCCCACAGCGGCGGGGGGCCCGGATCGTAATGTCCAAGGTGTAAGTTGCCGCTCCGCTGAGTCTGCACCACGGCGAGGAACGGCACCAGCCAGCACAGGTGCGCCCGCCGGTGGAATTGCTCCCTCCTGCCCAGCCGGGGGAGCCTGAGGAAGCCCAAGAGGCCCTCGACGCACAGGATCCACAGGGGCAGCATCAAGATCGCCGTCCAACGCCCAGGATTGGTCATCCTTGCCAGTAACGGCAGGTGCTCCCAGACGACGGCGTACGGGAGTCGATAGAGGGTCGCGCCGACACGTTGGAAGGGCCCGAGCGCGGCGACCAGGCAAAGAAGCGTCAGCACCAGCCAGAGGCCGCGTCTCCGGGCAAACAGCAGGCCGAGCACGAGCCCCGGTGCGAGGACCCAGGGAAAAGCGCCGTCCAACCCATCGGGCTGCGGTCCCGACAGCTGAAGGGCGCTGTCGTAGTGGCGCGTGTGCAACAGCATGCCGGCCGGCGGCATGGGTGCTTCATCACCGATGATTCGTGGCCACAGCACGGCGAGCAGGAGGGGGCCGGCGGTGAGGAGCGCTATCCCTCCGGCGATTACGGTGTCGCGGGCGATCGCGGCGAGCGGACGCCGCCGCACCAGCAAGAAGACCGGCAGAAGCAGCAGCAGAAAATAGGCGTAGTACCAAAATGATATGCCGAGAAGGCCGAGGCTCACGCCCGCCCACACCCGGTCCCGCGGCCGGCCCTGCTCCATCACGCCGAGCCAGGCCCAGACGGCGAGCGGCAGGGCGAAGAGGACCACCTGGGTCAGGCGACCCGCCGCGATTTCGTGCAGGTACCAGGGGGACAACGCCCATGCCGTACCCGCGGCGAGGGCGGGGCTCAGACCGACGAAGAGCCGGAGCCCGAGCGGCAGAAAGCCCAGGAGGTTCAGCGGAAGGAAAGCGAGATGGGCGAGGTTGAACCACGTGGGCCACGGTAAAAAGAGCCGAAATAAGCCTGATACCCACATCTCCACGCTGTTGTAGCCGTTGAGCGGGGCCAAGCCGATCCCGACAGGGAACAGCTGGTGGTCGTCGAAGGTAGGGAGCACGCCGTCCCGGAGCGACCGATGGAGCTGCTCATGCAGGTACATCGCCCCACGTTTGTCGGCGTTGTCGAAGCCGAGCACCGCCTCGCCCAGCGAGACCAGGTCGGGGCCGCCTACGAGCAGCATCAGGGCCAGACCCCAGAGCAGCGTGAGCCCCAGATCGTATCGGGTAGGGGCGCGCTCCGGAGTCAGGAAAACCAGCCTGCTTGTTCCAGAAGATCCGCGACGCGTGGGGCGAGGAGGCGGGTGCCGTCAGCGTCTGGGTGGCCGTGATCGTAGAACAGGGGTTCCCGCACCGAGGCATCGGCTTCGAAGAGCTGATAGATCGCCTCTGAGGGCTCTTCCTGGCCGCCGGGCGTCTCCAGGACCACCTCGTTGTTGTCGAAACGGCGCACCCGTTGAAGCCCGCCTTCGGCCTCGAGCCGGTGGCCCGGCATCGCCTTCTGCGCGTCGCGAAAGAGTGGCGTAAGCTCCTCTACCGGGCAGGGCAGCGCGCGGGTCAGGCCGGACAGCTCGTTGGGCCACGCAGCGGAGCCGCGGAGGTCAAAGGTGCTGATCGGCGGGAGCACGACGTAGAGCTTGACCTGGGGGAGGGCCTTCTTGGCGAGGTGGATCGCGCGGGCGTAGTTACCCGCCGGGTCGGACCCGGGTGGCGGTCGGCGGGCGAACACCACCCCCGAGAGGCCCATACGCGGACCCACCACGCTGAGAAAGTGGCCAATCGCGTCGAGTCCGTTGGCGGGCACGCCGCCGTTGTGGACCACCACACCTTTTCCTCGGCTCTGGAGCTCCTTTTGGAGAAGGGCGGGCCAGGCTTCGGCATCTTCGAGACCCCAGCCGAAGGTCACCGAGTCGCCCACGATGAGCACGTGTTTTTTGTCGGTGTCCCGATCGTCGGGCAGCCGCAGTCGGCGGTCCGAAGAGCTCACGTAGAAGGTACGAAGTCGTTTGACGAGGTCCCGCTTTGTGGGGTCGAGCACCTCTGCGACGTTGTGAGGTCGGTCGGGGATGACCACCCGTGCGTCCGAAAGATCAGGCTTGATCCAGTTGAAGGAGCCGGGCAGCTCCGGATGCCGCTCCAGCACCGGCTGCGACTCCGGCGCGCCCCTGAGCCGGGCCCAGGTGACGTAGCCGCCCGTCCCGAGCGCGGCGGCGGCGACGCCCGCGGAGGCGGCCTTCACGAAGTTCCTTCGGTTCATCGCTGCCCTTCCGAGTGTGAGACGGGTGGCGCACCCCTAACCCGGGCGCCCGGCGGATGCTCGCGGAGGCTGGCCGCGAACGCCGCCATCGGGTTAGGAGCTGCGGTCTATCTGGAGCTTCGATGGCGTCGGACGCCGACACCCTGGTCGAACGTGTAGCCGCGCGGGTGCGGCAGGAGTTGGAGAACCGTGAGCTTGGCCAGCGGATGGCTGAGGTGCCGCCGCTCGCTTCGGTGCGCGGTACATGGCAGGATGAAAGCCCACTTCGCCTTTCGCTCGGGGGGGCTGATCGTATCGGCACCGACGGCGCGGTGCCGGCTGATGCGCCGGCGTCCTACGCCCGCCTCATCGACCACACCCTCCTACGCCCGGACGCGTTGAGGAAGGACCTGGTCAAGCTGTGCGAAGAGGCCAGGAAGCATAGTTTTGCCTCCGTGTGTATCAACACGACCTGGGTGCCGCTCTGCGTCCAGCTCCTCGCTGGCTCCGGCGTGATGACCATCTGCGTCGTCGGCTTTCCTCTCGGCGCCGCTACCTCACGCGCGAAGGCGGCGGAGACGCGCGAGGCGATCCAGAACGGCGCGCAAGAGATCGACATGGTGGTCAACATCGGGTTCCTCAAGGGCGGCGAACACCCGAGGGTGCTGGCTGACATCCGCGCGGTGGTCGAAGCCGCGGAGGGGCGGCCGGTGAAGGTCATCCTCGAGACCCACATGCTGACGCGGGACGAGAAGATCGCTGCCTGTGCCCTGTCAAAAGCTGCGGGCGCGGCTTTCGTGAAGACCTCGACCGGCTTTTCGGGCGGCGGTGCGACCGCGGAGGACATCGCGCTGATGCGCCAGGTCGTCGGTCCGGAGATGGGGGTCAAGGCGAGCGGTGGTGTACGAACCAGCGCGGACGCCCAGAAGATGGTGGCGGCCGGGGCCAACCGGCTCGGTGCCAGCGCGTCGGTGGCGATCGTGACCGGCGGCGTCGGAAAAGGGGCGTACTGATGGCGCGCCGCGCAACCCTCGTGGTCCTCGACTCGCTGGGTATCGGCGCGATGCCGGACGCGGACGTTTGGGGGGACGCCGGTGCGGACACCCTCGGCCACATCGCCGAGAGGGTCCCGCTCAGCATTCCCAACCTCGCAGGTATGGGAATCGGTCTGATCCGGCCACTGTACGGCGTACCCGCACCCGCCCAACCGGACGCTTCTTGGGGCCGAGCGGCGACGGCGGGCAACGGCAAGGACACGGTGGCGGGCCACTGGGAGCTGGCGTGTTGCCGAGTGGATGAGCGCTTTGCGGTGTTTGAAGGTGGATTTCCTCCTGAGGTGGTCGCGGAGCTGGAGCACGCGTGCGGCACGGCTTTCCTGGGAAATGTGGCGGCTTCGGGCACCGAGATCATCGAGCGACTGGGAGAGGAGCACCTCACGACGGGCCTGCCGATCCTCTACACCTCGGCCGATTCGGTGTTGCAGCTCGCAGCCCACGAGGCGCGAGTTCCGCTGGACGCGCTTTATCGTATGTGTGAGGCGGCTTTTGAGGTGATCCGGCGCTACCGGGTGGCACGGGTCATCGCCCGGCCTTTTGTGGGGGAACCCGGCAGCTTTCGTCGCACCGAAGCGCGGCGGGACTTTGCCCTCACGCCGCCGGCGGACACCGTGATGGATCGCCTGTTGGCGGCGGGTATCCCCACGACGAGCATCGGCAAGGTGAAGAGCATCTACGGAGATCGTGGATTTTCCCGAGGCGTCAAGGCGGGTAACAACGGCACGATCACCCAGGCGCTGCTCGACGTGCTTGACGAGCAGCACGAGGGGTTCATCTTCGCCAACCTGGTTGATTTCGATATGTTGTATGGGCATCGGCGCGATCCGAAGGGCTACGCTGCGGCGTTGGAGACCTTCGACCAGCGGCTTCCCGAGATCCGCCGGCGTATGGGCCCGGACGATATCCTCATTCTAACGGCGGATCACGGCAATGATCCTACATTTCATGGGTCAGACCACACGCGCGAGTACGTCCCGGTCCTGATGGTCGCCCCCGGCGAGCGCCACGACCTGGGCACCCGCCGCAGCCTCGCCGATGTCGGCGCCACCGTCGCGGACTGGCTAGGGGTGCGCGCCCCCCAGGGCCAGAGCCTGCTCGAACCGCTGTAAACCACCGGGCTGCGCCAATCGGCGCCTCCGCGGCTGATGGAGCGTACGTTGAACCAATCGATTGACACCATTCTCCAGGCCAAGCGCGCGGGGAAGGCCCTATCTTCCGCGCAGATCGACCGGTTTGTGGCCGGCGTGGTGGATGGCAGCGTCAGCCGTGCCCAGGCGGCGGCCTGGCTCGCTTTTGCCTTTACCCGCGGGCTCAACGACCACGAGGCTGTGGCGCTGACCCGGGCCATGACGGCCAGCGGTACGGTGTTGTCGTGGCCGCGGGGAAGCCGGATCATCGACAAACACTCGACGGGCGGGGTGGGCGACAAGGTGTCGCTCGTGCTCGCCCCGCTCTGGGCCGAGCTCGGATACCGGGTGCCGATGATCTCGGGCCGCGGTCTGGGACATACGGGGGGCACCCTCGACAAGCTCGAGTCGATCCCGGGTTTTCGCACCGATCTCGATGACGCTGCCCTCGGTCGCATGCTGGATGACGTCGGCTGCTTCATGAACGGGCAGACCTCTGCCCTGGCGCCTGCCGACCGTATCCTCTACGCCCTGCGTAATGAGACGCAGACCGTAGAGTGCATCCCACTGATCGTAGCCTCAATCCTATCTAAAAAGCTGGCGGAGGGCTTGGACGACCTCGTGCTCGACGTCAAGTGCGGCTCCGGCGCGTTCATGAAGAGCCGAGAAGACGCGCGTGCGCTCGCCGTCGCGCTCTGCCGGGTCGGGAACGGCGCGGGGGTCCGCACCTCGGCGACCCTGACCGACATGGAGCAGCCGCTCGGGGTTGCGGTTGGCAACGGCCCGGAGGTGGAAGAGTCGATCGCCTGCCTGCAAGGCGGCGGACCGGCGTCGCTCCGTGAGCTCACTGTCAAGCTCGCGCGGGATCCCCGTGCCGCGGCCGTGCTGGCGAGCGGCGCCGCATACGAGCGCTTCGCGCGCATGGTGCATGGACACGGCGGCGACTTATCAGCCTTCTCCCTGACCGGGGTCAAGGAGCACGTGCTCGTGGCGCCCCGCGGGGGCTGGCTCGCGCGCTGCGATGCGCTCGCGGTCGGGCTCGCCGTGTTCCGGCTCGGCGCGGGCCGACTTCGGGCCGAAGATCCAGTCGATCCGGCAGTCGGCGCCCGTGTGTGGCACCGGATCGGCGATCGGGTGGAGGCGGGCGAGCCACTGCTGACGCTGCTGTACCGCGATGGCCGCCTCGACGCCGCGCGGGCAGAGCTGAACGACGCTTTTGAAGTGGCTGATTCGCCGGTAGCGGCGCGGCCGATCTGTCTTGAGGAGGTCGAATGAGCGACGGCGTGGATGAGCTGCTCCAGGGGCATCGGCGTTTCCGGCGCAAGGCCCTGACTCAGGAACGTGAGTTCCTGCGCCGCCTCGCGTCCGAGGGCCAGAGCCCCGACGCGTTGGTCATCGGTTGTGCGGATTCGCGGGTGGTTCCTGAGCTCCTCACCCACGCTTCTCCCGGCGACCTTTTCGTAGTGCGCAACATCGCCAACCTGGTGCCGCCGCTGGCCCACCTTGACGCCTCGGTCGGCGCGGCGATCGAGTACGCGATCGGCCACCTGCATGTGCCTCACGTGATCGTGTGCGGTCACTATGGCTGCGGCGGCGTCCGTGCGGTGATGGAGCAGAGCCCCCATCTCGCCGAATTCCCCTCGCTGCACGAGTGGCTGGGGCTCGCCAAAGAGGCGGTACACCGTGTCAAACACGAGGATGAGGCTGCCTGGTGGCGCGCCGCGGTGGAGGAGAACGTGGTCGAACAGCTCTCCCACCTCACCAGTTTCCCGCTTGTGGCGGCCGCCGTCGAGGCGGGCGGGCTCTCGTTGCACGGCTGGGTTTATGACCTTCACAGCCTGGATCTCCAGGTCTACAATGTGGAGACGGACACCTTCCTCCCGGCTTCGGCCCTCGCGGGCGGGCCGCTGCTCCAGGAACGTTGAGCCGTGCTGATCGAACGCCTCACCTCGCTCTTCGGCCTGTTCGGCATGGTGGGCATCGCGTGGTTGTGGTCTGAAAACCGCCGGGCGTTCCCGTGGCGGGTGGTGGTGTGGGGCCTCGCGCTCCAGCTCCTTTTCGGGCTCGTCGTGTTGTCGCCGGAGGTGCAGGACTTCTTTTTCGTGGTGGTGGACAAAGGCGTCCGGGTTCTGCTGTCTTTCTCTGAGGCGGGCGCCGACTTTGCCTTCCAGACCGTCGAGCCGCACCAGATCCTCGACGGTTCGGGAGTCGCTCGTTTCTACATCGGGCACATCTCCCCGCCGGTCAAGACCTTCGCCTTCTGGATCCTCCCGAGCATCCTGTTCTTTTCGAGTTTGATGGCGGTGGCCTACCACGTGGGACTCATGCAGTGGGTGGTGCGCGGGCTCGCGTGGGTGATGTGGCGCACCATGGGCACCTCGGGCGCAGAGACCTTAGCTTCCGCCGCGAACATCTTCCTCGGGCAGACTGAGGCGCCGCTCCTTGTCCGCCCCTTCATCGCCACGATGACCCGCAGCGAGCTCTTCTGCGTGATGGTGGGCGGCTTTGCCAACGTCGCGGGTGGGGTTCTGGCCGCCTACGTGAGCTTTCTCAAGGATATTCCTGGCATCGCGGGCCACCTGGTCACCTGTTCGATCCTCTCGGCGCCGGCGACCCTGGTGATCGCCAAGGTGATGATGCCCGAACGGGGCACCCCGGTGACGGCCGGCCGCCTTGAAATAGGCGATGAGCGCCTTGATAACAACGTCATGGAGGCGGCTGCCCGGGGGGCGAGCGAGGGCATGACGCTGGCGCTGAACGTGGTGGCGATGATCATCGCGTTCGTGGCGTTGATGGCGATGGCCGACGCGGTGGTCGGCCTCGCGCCTGTGAGCTTCTGCGAGACGGGTGTGGTGTTCGGCCATGCGGCGGGCTGTGAGAGCTTGTCGATCTCACGCGTGCTGGGGTGGTTGTTCACGCCGATCGCGGCCATGATGGGGGTACCGTTAGCGGAGGCGGGGCGCGTGGGGGGATTGCTCGGAGAAAAACTGGTTCTGACCGAGCTGATCGCTTATCTCCACCTCGGGGAGATCATGAGGTCTGCCAACCCACTCTCGCCGCGCGCGGCGATCATTGCGAGCTACGCGCTCTGCGGTTTCGCCAATTTCGCGTCGATCGGCATTCAACTTGGGGGGATCGGGGCGATGGTGCCCGAGCGTCGCGGTGAGATCGCGGGGATCGCGATCAAGGCGGTCGTGGGAGGCTCGCTCGCGACCTTCATGTGCGCCTGCGTCGCCGGCCTGTTGATCTGAAGGATGGAGCTCTCTTCTTTCTTTCGGACTGAGCCGCTCGACTTCGCGACCGTGGTTGAGACGCTTCGGAGCGTGTGCGGTCCCGAGGCGCTCGATCCGCGCGACACGCTCAGCATCGCCGTGGTCGGTCCGTGGCGCCCGTGTGACCGTTGGCGCCATGGGCCCGAGCGGCTGATGTGGTCAGCGCGGTTCTTGCCGGCGGGAGGGTTCCGGCTCAGCGACCTCGGGCGGGCGCGGCTCTGGTCGGGCGCGCTCAGCCGACGGCATGCACCGTTTGACCCGGCGGAGATCGTCGCAGCCCGGCTCGGCTCAGGGTTGGTGGTGGAGGCCTCTGACGACGGGGAATTTGGGTACTACGCGCTTTATCGGGCCGGAGTCCTTGCCCGGAGCCGACTGCTTCGTGATCGGGAAGCGCTCATACACTGCGATCGCCGGCAGGTGACGGTGTTGACTCCGCCCGATCTTCCTCCCGAAGATCGAACCGGCGTCGTGCTCGACGGCGTCGAAAAGCTCGTCGCCGAGGCCTGGCCGCTCGACGATGACGAACGTCTGGTATTTCTGGACGAACTCGGCCAACTCTTTGACGGCGCGCCGGTGGTGCCCGTGGTGGTCGGCGGTCGTTGGTGCCACGAGACGGGCGAGCGGCGTCTACGTCGGGCCTGAGCCGCCAGCGCTCGGTCAGAGGCGCGCGTGAGAACCCGCCTGACCGCTGCTACTTCACGCCCGCTGCGCTGACTCCGGCCGCGGCGAGGAGGCCCTTGAGCTCCCCGGCCTGCTCCAACTTCTTCAGGTTGGCGGCTCCCCCGAGCAGCGTGCCCTTGACGAAGACCTGCGGGAAGGTCGGCCATCCCGACCAGAGCTTGATGACCAGGCGCTTCCGCCAGCCGGTCAGGTAGTTGCCGTAGCCGATGTAGGTATAGGGAACCTGACGTTCATCCAGGAACCGCCTCGCCTGGCCCACCACCGGGTTCCACCCCATGCCGACCACCACCACCGCGTTCCCGGTCACCGCGGCTACCACCTCGTCGAGCACGGCGCGCTGGAATTGTTCACGTTCGGCGAGGGCTCCGGCGTGGAGCGGCGGGGAGGGAGGTAGCGTCATGGAGTCCTTTGGGGCGGTAGGAAGACGTTTCCGCCCGGCGTGGCGGGCGTTAGCGCGCTGACGCGTATAGCGCCAGCCCCCCCGCTGGCCTGGGGCTCCGGAGGCGTTCAATCGTTCAGCGAGGCCAGGATCGCCGTGGCAAACCGCGTCGGCGCTTGGGGGTCGAGCCCCAGGTAGAGCGACGGCTCGATGAGCTCCAGCTCGGCGACCGCGTAACCTTCGGGGCCGCGTAGCAGGTCAACTCGCGCGTAGAGCGCGGCTTCGGGCGCGAGGAGGCGCCAGGCGTCGAGCGCCGCCCGAGCGAGCGTGTGGAGCTGGGCCGGCGCGACGCGTGGCAGGATGCGCCCGCCGTACTCCTCCTGCACAAAGTATTGCTGCGCCGCAGGCACCTTGAGGATCGCGTGGGAAAAACGACCGCCCAAGAAGATGAGCGACCACTCACCCTCGTCGAGCACCGCCGGACAGAAGGCTTGGAGCATCATCTGTACGCCAGCGTCGCTCAGAGCCTGGGCGTCGCCGAGCGCGTCGGGCGGCCCGCGAAAGGTGTTCCAGGATCCAGCGCTGACGACGGGTTTGGCTACCACGTCATGCCAGCCGTGGTCGCGCGCAATCGTTGCCAGGTCGTCTCCGACGCGCGGCCAGGCCGTAGGCAGGATGGGCACACCGAGGGACGAGAGCTCAGAAAGATAGGTTTTACGAAGGTTACGGCGTAGGGTGGGGAGCGCGTTGGCCACCGGCAGGCCCTCGAGCTCACCCAGCCAGCCCTCGAAGCGGTCCAGCTGCTGATGGTAGGTCCAGGTGGAGCGGAGGATGATCTTGCGGAATCGGGCCCAATCCTCTCCCGGATCGTCCCACCGCGCGGGCACGAGCTCCACCCCGAGGGCGGCGGCCGGCGTGAGCACGAGGCGATCATCGTCCGTCAATTGTGGGCGTTTGGCATCGGTGACGAAGGCGACCGGGCCGCTGGGGTTCACGGCTGGCCCAGGGGCGGCGCGGCGGGTCCGATCCACTCCGCGAGGCGGGGGATCGGGTAGGTCGCCAGGTCGTCCAGCAGGGCGGCCGGATCGTCGGACACGCGCAAGATGTCTCGATGGAGACTGCGAATGAAGCCCTCGCCCCGGGCGTGATCGAGGTACCGAAGGAGATGGTCGTAGAACCCGCCCACGTTGAGGAGCCCGATGGGCTTGAGTACGTAGTTGAGCTGCACCCCGGTCGTGGTCTCAAAAACCTCTTCCAGGGTTCCAAATCCCCCGGGGAGCGCCACGAACGCGTCTGCTAGCTGGGACATCAACATCTTTCGGGGGTGCATTCCGTCGACGACGTAGGTCTCGCTCAGGCGCCGGTGGCCCACCTCCAGTTGCTGGAGTTTTTCGGGGATCACCCCGATCACCTCGCCCCCCGCCTCGAGCACGGTGTCGGCGATCACCCCCATGAGGCCGACCGAGCCACCGCCGTACACGAGGCCAATGCCTCGTTCCGCGAGGAGCTCTCCCAACCGGACCGCGGCGCCGCGATATCTCGGATCAACGCCCGTATTGGACCCGCAATACACACAAATCCGCCGGAAGCGCCGCGACGGCGAAGGGTCCCGACTCACGGAGCTCCGCTCTCGGCCAGCGACGCCACCATCCGCTCAAACACGAGGTTCTCCGCCTCGTCATACGGCATCGCTAGCGTGACACCCGCCGCCTTGGCGTGGCCGCCGCCACCGCGACCGAGGCCCCGCGAGAGCTCAGCGACGTTGACCGCCCCGCGCGAGCGGAGGGAGACCTTCACGCGGGATTCATCACGTTCAAGTAGCAGACCTGCGAGCTCAACCCCAGTGATGTGCTGGAGCGTGTCGACGATGCCATCGGCGTCTTCGGCCTGGGCCCCGCAGCCGGCGAAGTCGGCGAGCCGGCAGCCGGCGAGCACCACGGTGCCGTCTGGGCTGTAGCGCGCGTGCTGGAGCACGGTCGTGAGCAGGTCGATCGCGGGGCGCCGGCGTTCGACCAGCACGCGGAGAGTGAGCGCCGTGTGGTCGAAGCCGGTGCCCAGGAGCTCGGCCGCCATCCGGTGGGTGGACGGCTGGGTGTTGGAGTACCGAAAGCCTCCGGTGTCGAAGATGACGCCCGTGTAGATCTGGGCCGCGAGCGCGGCATCCAGCGGCACGCCCCACGCTTGCGCCAGGCGGTAGACCATGCCGCAGGTGCTCTCGGCCTCGGGCTCGAAGAGCGCGACCTGGTACACGGAAGTATCGGTGGATCGGTGGTGATCGATGAGTCCGGTCCACCCGGCCGCGTCGAAGGCCGCGGCGACCCGGGAGGAGACCCGGCTACGATCCCCGTCGAGCACGATCACGGCGTCGTAGCTGCCGATCTGATCGTCGGCGACCATCACGTCCGCGTCGGGTAGGTCCGCGTAGCGATGACCCGGCCTCCCCGCCACGTCGACCCGCACGCCGGGCGCGACCGCCAGGAACAGGCGCCGGAGCGCAAGGCACGCGCCGATGCTGTCACCATCTGGACCCTCTGGTCCCGTGAGCAGGACCGCGCCGCTGCCGCGCACCCTCTCCAGAAGCTCTCCCGCCCTGTTCATGCCGCCGCCCCAAAAAAGACCGTCGTCCTTATTCGATATCGGGCCCGCCGCAAGGGTGTGCCGTTGGATGGCGCCCTCAACTCTGCCGGCGCGCGTATTCGGTCCCCGCAGCGACCCGAACGCGCCTTGCCCGAGGCCGCGTACCGGGATAGAAGCCGCCTTCCCCGGAGACGGCCCTCAACGTGTGTCCTCGGGCTCGGGTGCCGCGCGGTCCACGCCAGCCGCCGGGCCGCGCTCGAAGATGGCCTGCTCGGGGAATGATGCTTCCGGCCTGCTTTTTTGCCGGAGGCCTCCATCATCCCACGAGGCTACGCGTTTGACGACTGATCCCGCTGTTCTTCCTTCCGACATGGGTGCTCCCGCCGCTGCGGTCGAGCGCTCCCCCGTTTCCCCGGCGGGCTCCGCCGAGATCCCTGCCGCCGAGACCGCCGCCGCCGAGATCCCTGCCGCCGAGACCCCTGCCGCCGAGATCCCTGCTGCCGAGACCCCTGCTGCCGAGACCCCTGCTACCGAGACCCCTGCTGCCGAGACCCTGGGCACCGACGCCGATGAGCCGGAGGTCAAGGGGATCGAGCGACGGCTCGGCGCCGACTACCGCAGTGGGCGCCGTTTCGCCGACTTCGCGATTTCGCCCGAGGTGCTCGCGGGCCTGGCAGCGTTGGGCTACGAACACGCCACGCCGATCCAGGCGGCGAGCATCGAACCCGGCCTTGCCGGCCGTGATCTGCTCCTCCGTGCCAAGACGGGCACGGGGAAGACGGCGGCCTTCGGGGTTCCGGTGCTCGACCGGATCCCTGCGGGCACCCGGAAGCCGCGGGCGCTGATCCTCGCCCCGACTCGGGAGCTGGCGCTCCAGGTAGCCCAGGAGCTGACCGGCATCGCCCGGTTCAAGGACGTCGGGGTCTGTGCAATCTACGGCGGGGTCGGTTTTGGCCCGCAGGAGCAGGCCTTGCGTGACGGCGTCGAGGTGGTCGTGGGCACCCCCGGCCGCCTGCTTGACCACGTCAAGCGCGGTAATCTCAAGCTCGAAACGGTGGATCACGTCGTGCTGGATGAGGCTGACGAGATGCTGTCCATGGGCTTTGTCGAGGATGTACGAAAGCTCCTGGACCGCTGCGCGCCGGTGCGCCAGTCGATGTTCTGCTCGGCGACGCTCAACGAACAGGTACGCGGCTTGATCGACCGGTATACCAAAGAGCCGGAAGAAATCCTGCTCTCGGCGGATGGGGACAACGTCGACCTGGTGCAGCACCTGCTCTTCGAGTCGAGCCCGGACTACCACAAGGCCCGCGCGCTCCTCGATGTCATCGAGATGGTGCGGCCCACGTCGGCGATCATCTTCTGCAACACCAAGGAGGACGTCTCGACGGTCTACAACTACCTCGACCGTCAGGGGCTCTCCGCGGAGATGTTGACCGGAGATCTTCCACAGTCGCGGCGCGAGCGCGTCATGGCGCGGATCAAGGCGGGCGCGGTGCAGTTCCTCGTGTCCACCGACGTGGCGGCTCGCGGCATCGACATCTCTGACCTCTCCCATGTCGTCAACTATGCCTTGCCGGATGACGCGGCGGTCTACACCCACCGTGCGGGTCGTACCGGCCGTATTGGCAAGAACGGCGTCTGCATCAGCCTCGCGGGCGGCGCCGACTTCTCCAGCCGGCTCAGCTTGGAGCGCATCCACAAGATCAAGTTTGAAATCCGTGTATTGCCGACGGCCGAGGAGAGCGCCGTGCTGCGCACTGAGCGCCTCGTCCGTATGCTCAAGGAGGCCATGAACACGATGGTCTACGAGAGCTACCTCGAGCTCGTGCGGAAGGTGAAAGAGCGGCCTGACGCCGAGCACATCTTTGCGGCGGCGATGCGCGCCTTCGTCATGTGGGACCGCGAGCGCCGGATTCAGGCGGCCGACGCCTCGGTGGGCGAAGGGGGCGACGACGGCGGGCGGCCGGGTGAGGCACGCGAGCTACGGCCCGAGGACCGTCGTCGGGACTCAGATCGTCGGCCCGAGCGCCGCGACGGTGACCGGCGTGAGCCCCGGGGTGGCGAGCGGCGTGACGGCGGTTTCCGGGAGGCCCGGGAGCCGCGTCGCGACGGTGAGCGGCGTGACGGCCCGGACCGCGCACGTGACGGCGAGCGGCGAGACGGCCCTGACCGCCCGCGTGACGGTGAGCGGCGTGACGGCCCCGACCGCCCGCGTGACGGTGAGCGGCGTGACGGCCCGGACCGCGCACGTGATGGTGAGCGGCGTGACGGCCGGGGACCACGCCGCGACGGCGACCGTAATGAGCGTCGCGAGCCCCGCCGCGACGGGGATGGCGCTCGCCGGGAAGATCGACCTCCTCGCGCTGAGCGGCCGGCCGACGCCGCGCCTACGGAGGGCGAGACGAGCGCAGCGGACCGCCCGGCGGACGGCACGGGCCGGCCGGAGGGGCGGAGCGAGCCCCGGCGAGACCGGCGCGGCGGGCGTGGTGGTGACCGGCCAGAACGCGAAGCTTCGCGCGGAGCTTCTGAGGTAGCCGACGCGTCGGGGGCCTCCGAACCTGGTGGGGCGCGGGCGGGCGAGCCAGATGGAGGGGTTGTCAGCAGCGACGAGGACGGCGCCAGCGGCGGCGATCCGGGTCGGCGCCCTCGTCGTCGCCGCCGTCGTCGCGGGCCGGGCGAAGGCGCTTCCGGCGAGGAAGGTCGGGGCAGCGAAGGTGTTGAGTCGGGTGGCGGAGACGCCGGGGAGGCAGGATGATCGGCTACTGGTGGGTGGTGCTCGCGGCGGCCCAGGAAGGCGAGTTCGCCTATTCGGGCGGGTTTGACGGCAGCGCGCCGAACTACGTGGCGGGAAAGCCCGTAGTTGTCGCACACAGCCAGGGGAACCTCTCGGTGCGGTGTGTCGACACCGACACGCTCTCGGCGCGCATCCGCTATAGCCTCACGGGCAGCTCCGAGGCCGGGATGAAGGCTTTTGGTGACGGGATCGGGATGTCGGTTTCCGGGGATGCCGCCGGCGGCTCGGTCAAGAGCCGGGTCCCGAGCTCGAAGTCCGGGGTCACCACCTCCGACGTCCAGGTTACGGTCAACATCCCCGCGGGTACCAAGGCGCTCACCATCACGCACTCGGGAAAGGGTTGGGTAGAAGTGCTCAACTGTTCGGGTGCTTTGAAGGTGACGGCTGGGACGGGCGGCGCCTACGCCTCGGGCAAGATGACGGCCCTCACCCTTACGGCGTCGGGTGGGGACGTCAAGGTAGAGCCGGACAAGGGCACGCCCTTCACCGGTGCGGTCAACGTCGCCGCGCCGGGAGGGAGCCTGAGCTTCGTGCTCCCGAGCGCCCAGGGCGGGAAGCTCAACGCGAAAGCGGCCGAGGTGACGGTGAGCCAGACGGTGATGGGCACCAACACCGCGACCCTCGTGAGCGGCGATCTCGGTCTTGCAGGGCCCAACATCGCGCTCAGCGCACGCGACAAGCTGTCGGTGACCGCTCCCTGACGGGCGTCCGGGCTCGGCGGAAGCCGCAAGGCCGGATCACAACGCTGCGGCCCGACCGACCCACGGGTCGGGGCTGTCGAGCTCGCGGCGGGCGACCGCGTCCACCGCCTCCAGCACGCCCCGATCCTGGTCGTCGCGGCCGATGAGCTGCTGTACGCCGCGCAACGAGCCGTAGTAGTTCGATGCGTCGTGGTCGGCGTGGGAGATACAGCCCCGAACGGTCGAGCGTGAGATCGCGGGGAGCTTCAACATGACCAGGGCGCGGCTCCACAACAGGTCGATCCGATTCTGGTCGGCTGGGAACTCCAGGAGGCCTGCAAGCCCGAGCAGAACCATCGCCCGGCGGGCGGCGGGGCTCGATAGCACGCCGCGGGCGGGCAGCACGCCCGCGTCGAAGGCGCGTTGCGTCGCCTCGGCCAGCACCAGGAGCCGCTTGAGCTCCTTGGGCGCATGCGCCAGCCTCCCGGAGAACAGGACCTCGCACGAGAGGCCGCCCCCGCGGCTGCCTGCGTTGGGCCGGGTGGTCGGCTCGGTCAGGTAGCGGCACACCGCCGGGAGTGCCCCTGGGTCCTCGCCCGGCAACAGCCCGGGCACGTCGACCGGCGCGCTACCCGCATCGAAAAAGCCCGCAGAGGTAAACGGATAGAGCCGCTCGGCGCTCGCTGGGAGGCCATCCCATAGGTCGGAGTACTGGGTCACCCGGTTGAGGCTGCCGGCGGCCCAAACGAGGCCTACCGCCGCTTCGCCGCCGATCTGGGAAGCGGCGACGCCCGGATCTCTTGGCGTGCTTGCGGCGAGCAGGTCCTCGGCGATCTCGGCGAGGCGGAGGTCGAGATAACCGTCGTAAATGTCTGATTTTCCGTCGTTGTTCACGTCGGCGAAACGGGCGGTCACCGCGGGGTGGGCGGGCCCGACGAACTGTACGAACCCCGGCGCGTTCGCGGCCTCGTGGTGCCACTGGGCGGCGGCGCTCCGGGCCGAGAGCCGAGCGTGATCCTCTCCGGCGGCCATACCGGTCACCACTGCAAGGAAGCAGTCCATTCCTTCCGAATGAGTCACTCTCCGATCGGCGCCGGTGCGGAAGTAGGTGGAGTCCCAGGAGGAGTAGATGTCCGCGTCGGGGAAGAGTCGGGACATCTGATAACGTGTGGTCAAACCCGCACATTGGCTGTTCATCATCAGCTTGTAGCCCCGCTGCCGCACCCGGGTCGCCGCGGCCCGCATGTCGTAGACCCCGAGCTGTGCGTGCCGGTTGATGAGGAGCCCGACAAACTCCGGGTCCCCCATCTCCTCGTTTTCGTCGTGGGGGCTGGCGTCCCTCGCGTAGAACCGGATGGGGCCGCCTGTTGGGCTCCGAAAGGGCGCTTCGAAGACCCGGTAGCTCCGGACCTCGCGCTGCTCCTCAGGGAGTTCGCGGAAGTGGTTCTTGAGCAGGATGTCGCATTCGCCTTCGTGGAACTCGCGGTCGGAGCACACGGCGAACCGCCAGACCTCCGGGAGCTGCTCGTACGGCGGGCGGAGTCGTAAGCTCGCGCGGAGCAGGCTCCGCGCGGCCTCGCGGTGGGCCTCGGACAGCGCCGGCCCGCGCAGCTGGAGCAGGTTGATCCCGTGCGCGCGGAGGGCGGGCACCGCTCCCGCACCCGTTTCGGCGTCGATCAGCTGGAGGATCCGGTCGGCCGCCCGCTCGGAGATCTGGCTGAACCCCGGGTCACGCAGAGCGGTGGCCACCAGGTGCGACAGCACGGTGAGCGCGGCCGAACGGAGCTCGGCGGAGCCTTCCGGCGCCGAGGCGCTCGGCGCTGTCGCGTCGAGGCTCCGGTTGAGGAAGGCGAGGAGGCCCTCGGCTTGCTCGACGCTCAGGCGTTCTTCACGCACCGGAATGTCGGGGTGAAAGGCGCTCGGCGGAAAGAGCCGCTCAAAGGTGGTGGTGCGACGCCCCGAGATCCAGCGTGCCGCCGTGACGAGCGCCGGGCCGGCGGCCAGCCCCTCGTCGACGCTCTCGACGCGGGCCGAGAGCGCGCCGTCAGCAAACAGATAGAGCGGCGGCGCCCCGTCGGGCGTGAGCCGGATCGGGTTGGTGGACGTCGGAAGCGCTGCGCCGGGTGCGTCAGGGACCCTGACCCGCGCCAGTCGATACTTCAGCGGGCTTCGACCAGGGAATTCAACCAGCGCGCGTGCCCCCACGTAGCCGACCAGCGCGCGGCTCTCCGTGGAGTCGGGCAGGAGCGCGGCGTAGGGCCGGTCTCCCGCCAGGAGCACCACCACCGCTGGGCTCGCGGCAGCGAACGCGGCCTCAGCGCTGTCGCCCACGCCGGAGAGAGTGGCGATGAAGGTACGACGGCGCGCTCTTTTTCCGACGACCAGCACAAACTGCATCACGACCTCAGAAGGAGCGCCTCCCTATCCTCAGGCGCTCCCCGGGGGGAGCTGTCTGGATATAAATTCAGCTCATGCGGACAGATTCTGGCATCGCAGGATCGCACCGCGCCGATAGGGTCGGATTGACAGTCCGCACACACCGCGCCCGGTGTGCGGGAGGGCGGCGCGATTAGGTACGCTCATGCTCGTACGTCTCCGCCAGGACGAGCTGGAGAGCCACCTTCATCCGACCGAGGTTGAGGAGCGCGTGGCCGCTGGGCTGGTGGATCCCACCGCCGAGCTCGCTTTCCCCCCGTGGACGGGCGACGGATGGGCCGCCGCCGGCGCGGTGTCCGCGCTGGCGCAGGCCTGGTCGCAGCCGAGGGCCCGGCTCGCCCTCAGGCTGAGGGAGCATCAGTTCCCTGTCGGTATCACCCTCGTGGTGCTCGTGATGGCGGGGCTGACCGCGGCGCAGCTCCTGCTCGGGATTGGGGCCTCCGAGGTGGGGCTCGGCTTTGGGCCGATGGTGCTCGAAGGGCGTTGGTGGGCGGGATGGAGCGCGCACTCGGTGCACCTTCGTCCTCTACATTTCGTGGGCAATCTCCTGGTGCTCGCGTACGCGGGGTATCGATGCGAGCGGGTCTTGGGCTCCGGTGGTCTCGCAGTTGTGCTCGGGGCCGCCGCGGCCGTCGGAGCCCTCTTTGTGGTCGGGCTGGGTGAGGGTGTGGTGGTGGGCGCCTCGATGCTGGCGTACGGCGCGTGGGGCGCGCAGATGATGCTCGGGGTGCGGTTCGACACGGCGATCCCGGCTCGACTGCGCCGTTTCTACGGCGCGGGGAGCTTCCTGGTGTTTGTCCCCCTTTTCCCCCTGGGTCTGAGCGCGCCCGGCGTCTCGCATCTGGGGCACCTCGGCGGACTCGCCGGGGGCGTTCTCGCCGCGCTGTTCGTCGCGCCGGAGACGCTCTCGCCGGTCGCCGGACAGACGTCGCGACTGCGGCGAAACCTCGTGTCGGGGGCGTCATTCTCGGCGTTTCCGGCGGTGTTCGCCCTCATCCTTGCTCGGTCGCCGGCGCTCAGCGGATGGCCCTGGGTCACCCTGGCGGTACCAGGCAGCGAAGGCTGGGAGTTGACCCTCCCGGGGCGCTACGCCCTCCACCCGGGCGACCTCGGCGAGTTAAGAAGCTGGCACGCCGACACCGGCGACGAGGCGGGCATCTTCGCCGGCGCTTTTGTGCTCGCCCACGGGCAAGTGTTGGACGCTTCCCGGCTCAGCTCCGACTGGCACGCGCGCCTGGGCCGCGTCGTGACTGCCACCGCGGAGCCCCGTGAAGAAGAGGGCTGGAGCTACTGGACCTTCGAGGCCCCGGCGACCATGGTCGATCCCCCACTGCTCATCGCCGAGTGGACCTATCGGGCACCCGGCCGTCTCTACCGTTGCGGCTGGCTGGTGCCGCTTCCGGTAGCAGCGGCGCGCCTCGGAGTGTCCGAGGAGTTTGCCGATCGATGCCGTCGCTGCCCGATCAGCCCCTGACGGCCCATCGCCCCGCGCTTTCCGTCGCTATTCGACGGTTGCCTGGCCCCGGAGCACCGCGAGCAGGCTCAGTCCGTCGGCTTGGGCCTCGACTTCGATCAGGATCTCGGCTTCGTCACCCATCACGGCGTGTTGGGTGCTGGCGGAGAGCTCGGTTTCCCAGACCTCGAAGGTCCAATCGAGGCTCAGCCGACCGCTGTCCAGCCGCCCCTCGAGCGTGCCCACGATGTCGAGGTCCTCGGTGCGGCTCGAGCATCCCGCGGCGCCCTG
>CANKTH010000068.1 GCA_947486185.1 Deltaproteobacteria bacterium | reverse complement strand
TCTTTGCACCGCGGGATGCGCCGATCTATCGCCCGTGATCGTCGAAAACAAACATTCTACGCCGACTCAGTAGAACCTGAGGTTCGAGGATCACTATTCGCTAAGTGACCGGCATTGGGGCTAACCGGGCGCGAGCGGCCCGGGGGCGGGTTTCGGATTAGGGCGGCGGCTATGCTGCTGGCCCTGTGCACCCTCCTTCACGCCGACGTCTACGATCTCAACGACGCGGGCGTCACGCTCGATCTTCCGAAGGGCTGGGCGCCCTCGGTCTGGACCGACTACGAGCTTCGCGCCACCAACGCCGAGGGCAACGTCGCCCTCCTGGTATGGTACGAAGCCTTCCAGCCGGTTGTAGACGAGGACACGGTCAAGAGCTGGGCCGCGCGCTACCGCACCCGAATCGAGGCCGAGAAGGTCAAGAATGTGCGGATGGAGAGCGCCGTGGTCGCCGAGGTGGGCAGCCGCGCTACCGGCCGCGTGGAGATGCGCTTCAACTTCGACCGCGTCGGGGCAAAAGGGGTGATGTACGCCGCAGGTTTTGCCGGTGAAGGCAAGACGCTGCACGTGGCGACCTATGGCGATGCCGGGGTCGCCGCCAAGGTCGAGCAGGGCTTAGAGGTGGTGCTTGATCGGTTGAAGCTGGATAAACCCCCTATGGCGCTCCCGGAAGGCCCACTGAAGGGGGTCCCCGGGGTCGAGGTGGTACTTCCGGCGGGTTGGCGTGGTTATCTGCCAGGAAAAGAGGCCGAAGCGGTCTCGTCGCTGGTGGCGCTGACGGGCGAATACGACGAGAAGCTCTGTGTACGTGGCGCGCGGCCCAACGTTGACAGTACCGGGAGCGTGATCGTGATCTGTCAACGGAGCTGGCAGCTCGGTCTGTTTGACGAGGCGTCTGCGACAGATGTGGAGAAGTCCATCCGCACCCTGTTGTACGGGAAAGCGGCGGACAAAGTGCCGGTCGGCAGCACCATCGAGCTACCGGACCGTCTGGGCATCGCCTTGTCGCCCGAAGCCAACAAGTACGACCTCCGTACGTTGGTCGTGCCTTATGACCAAGGCTGGCTCGTCGGCACCGCGGTGGGGCAGCAGGGCACGGGGGACCAGATCGGCGATGCCCTCCGCGCCACCTTCACGTCGCTCAGTTATTCGGGCCCCGATGACGGAAAGCCGGCTTGGAGCACCGGACAGCAGGCGCTCCACCTGCTCAGCTACAAACCATGGCACCCCGCGGTGCTGGTGCCTCTCTTCTTCGTGATGGGGGCGTTCGCCCTCGTGGTCCGAGTGGTACTCAGAAAACCAGCCGCTCCCGCGGATAGTTACTGATCTGACGGAGGCCGCCAGCGGGCGCTCACCAGCTGGTATCGAGCCGGCATCGCTCCTGGGTCTCGTCCTCGATGCTGTCACGCAGCGCCACCAGGCCGTCGCGCAGGAGCGCCGCGTCGGGGGTGTCCGCCTCGCTGAGCGGCTGCCGGTTGAAGGGGTCCGTCTTGAGGTTGAACCCGGTGATCTCGCCGGTCTTGCAGTCGGCTTCGATCCGCCCGTCGGTGCTGACGGCGGAGACCCGATGAAGGGTGGTGCGAAGCCAGAACTCGCTCGTGGCGACCTGGCGGCAGGCCTGGCGGATGGAGGCGCCCTCGGCGCCCGGAAGCTCGGGGAGATCCAGTAGATCCAAGAGGGTCGGTGCGAGATCGGCGCTGCTGGTCAGGCACGGCCACACCGCCTCGGGCAGGTCGGGGTGCATCAGCGCGAGGGTTACGTTGGTGACCGCGGGCGTGAGCCACTCCAGGTGACCATAACCCAGGGGATCCGAATCAAAAAGCTGCTCGCCGTGGTCGGAGGTGAGGACCACGAGCGTGTGATCGAGGCGACCGCGTGCCTCCAGCTCGGTGAGCAGCGCGTCGAGCGCCCGATCCAGATCAAGGAGCTGTTCGTCGTAGACGTCAGAGACCGCCTGACGCACCTCGTCTGCCGAGGCTCCTTCAAGCTCTGCCTCCATCGCGGCTTCCTGGTCGCGCGTCTCCGCCTGGATGTCGAAAGGCACCGCATCGACGTCCGCCCAGGTGCCGAAATCTTCCGGATGCGGGTCCCACGGGCCGTGCGCGTCCATCGGCTGGACCCACGCCAAGAAGGGCTGGTCCTCTGGGACGCTGTCGATCCACGTCAGCGTCGCTTCGGCGAGCGCACGTGCGTTGCTCGTTTCGCCCGCGTCGGGGATGTAGGTGACCGGGGCGCTCTCGGCGAAGGCGGCGACCCGCTCGAAGTAGGGGTTTCCTCCGAAGAAATGCGCCTGCCAACCTAGATCCTGGACGTGGGTCGTCAGGAGGGTGCCCTCGAGGTCCCCTTCGCCATTCTCGAGATCGTCGTCGCGTACGTGGTGGAGGTGGACCGGTCGGCCCGACAGTTGGGTGGAAGTCGCCGGTACGGTCCATCCGGCGCCCGACCACACGCCGTCGATCACGCTGAACGGGCGCTCGCCGGTCAGCGGAAGGGTCTGCCGCGTGTAGTCGTCGAAGGGCAGGCGATCCCGGCGGGTAGTGTCGAGGTTGAGCACCAGAACGTTCTGTGCCGACACGTCAGGCAGATCGATACCGGGAATCTTAGGTTCCTCCCGGCAACCCGCGAGCAGCCAGAGCAGCATCATGCCGGAAGTACGCGGGTGGCGCCGTGGAGCAGTGCCGGGGAGAACACCGCGCTCGGCGTGTCCACCTCAAGGCTCCGTTCGTGATCGGCGATCATCTCGGACAGCGTGCCCAAAACCGTCTCGATCGGCAAGTCGAGCTTCAAGAGCTGGAAGCCGCGCCGCTCATTCTTTTCGACGAGGATCGCCGCGACGGTGCCCTGCACCCGACCCGTCTCGACGTTCAAGGTCGGAAACTGGTCGAGCTGAACGTATGCCCCAAGCTCGGCGAGCACCACGTTCCGGGTGCGTGAGCCGGGGCGTACAATCAGGTTGGAGGGCTGCAGCAGGCCGCCGCGTACGTGGCCGGTGGGGCGCAGGCCCTCGGCGCGCGCGCTCTCCGGATCGTGGTAAAGGCCGCTTACGACACCCTCTTTGAGCAGGGTTACGGCAATCGGCGGCACCCCACGATCATCAAACGCATGGGTGTAGAGGCCCCCGAACAGGCCGGCGTCGTCGGTCAGGTGGAGCATGCTCGGCCCCAGCCGCTTGCCGAGCCGGCCGGTGAGAAAGCTGGTGCCACGGCGCACGCGATCGGCCGCGAACGCCGGGGCGAGGGAGCGGGCGAGCTCGGCCACGACCCGGGATTCGAGCACCACCGGGAGCTCCGGCAGTTGCGGGAGCGGGCGCAGCAACGGTTCGACCCGGCGTCGAAGCTCGGTGCCAAAAGGCAAACTTGCAACGTCCGAAAAGTGCCGTGACGCGATCTCGTGCCGGAGTCGCAGTCCGTGGGCGACGACCTCGGCGTGGAGGCGGTAGCGGGTGGAGCTCTCGGCGCCGTCGACGCCGCGCGAGGAGGCCCAGGAGCGTGACTCCATAAGCTGGGAGTAGGAGAGAAGTTCAGGCCGGAAGCTGCATCCGGAGAGGGTCTTCTCCGCCAGCTGGAGGATCTCGGCCCGGTCACTGTCACCGAGCTGGCTGTGGCGGCGGTCGCTGATGCCAAATCCTGCAGGACGGATCGCCATCCGCTCTGCAGGACCGGCCAGAGGATCCGGGCCGTGGTTGGCGGAGTCGTCCCATGCCTGTGCCAAGGCGGCCTTCCCCGTTGTGGCGGTCCCAACCCCGGCGGCGCCGCCGTCGCGCCACACGCGCACGACGAATTGAAGCTGCGTGCGGGTGGTCGCCGGCAACCGTGAGCCGTGCTGTTCGACCTCCTCTCGCGCGACGCGCAGCGCTTCTGCACCTTTCGCGCCGATCTCTTTCGCCGCTTTGATGAGGCTCACGACGCTGGTCCGCTCGTCCATTTTCGCTCCGGCCGGCCGCGGGGCCGGTGGCGCCAGATATCCCGATGCGGGGTCGGGGGAAGGGCACCGGCCCCGAGCGGGCGGCGCGTTGTCCTCGTTGCCCGCCACCCGAGCCCCCAATCAGCTAACAGCCCGGCATGTGGCTCCTGCTCCTCGCCTGCGCCTCGGCGCCGCCCTCCCCGGCTCCCCCTGTCGCCCCTGTCGCCAGCGCCCCTCCCGCAAGCGCTCCGCCCGCGGCGACTCCGCCACCTTCGCGCCCACCACCGGTCGGCATCTTCCCCGCCTCGGAGCGCGTCGTTTCGATCGCCGATCTCCACGGCGATCCGGCGGCGGCGCTCGCGGGGCTGCGGCTCGCCGGCCTGGTGGACGCCGAGGGGCGATGGAGCGGCGGCGCGGCAACCCTGGTTCAAACGGGGGACACCACGGATCGTGGCCCGGACAGCAAGGGGGTGCTCGCCCTCCTGCGCCGCCTGCAATCCGAGGCCGCTGCTGCCGGCGGTCGGGTCATCAGCCTGCTGGGGAACCACGAGGTAATGAACATGATGGGGGACTGGCGCTACGTCTCACCGGAGGACCTCAAGGGCTATGGCGGAGAAATGGAGCGCCGATTTGCGTACTCCGCCAAGGGTGAGGACGGCGCCTGGCTCCGCGGAAGCCCGGCGACCGCCAAGGTAGGTGACAGCGTGTTCGTACACGGCGGCATCGACGCGCGTTGGGCGGCTCTCGGTATCGACGGCATCAACGCCGCGATCCGTGACGGCATCGACGCGCGCCAGAAACCGCAGATCCTCGGCGATGACGGCCCCTTATGGAACCGCTCCTTCGCATTGGTCGCCTCCGAGGCCGCGGTATGCGACGCGCTCACCCAGACGTTGGCGGCGCTGGACGCGGCGCGGATGGTGGTCGGGCACACGGTGCAGGAAGACGGCCGGATCCGGTCTCGTTGTGAGGGCCGCCTATGGCTGACCGACACCGGCGCGTCGGCACATTATGGAGGCCACACCTCGGCGCTCGAGATCCGGGGCGGAGCCGTCACTCCGCTTCATCCATGACGAGCGGCACGTTGCGTACGTCGGCTACGAAGCTGCCGTCCAGGGTCGCGTTGTAGAGGTTGCTGTTCATGTCGTCGCTCGCCTCGGTATAAGCCTCTGACGGATCCTCGGCGATGATCCTGTAATCAAACAAGGTGCCCATGCAGTCTTCGGCGAACTCCACTCCGGGCGTCGAGAAACGGGTCTCGCCGTCGGCACCGGTGATCCCTTCGCCCAGCGCACCGTCGCCGGTGGCCAGATCGTCAAGGTACACCCGAATATCTCCCAAGGGTCGGCCGCTCGGATCCTCCACCTTGGCGACGACCTCCATGTCGTAGCTGCTCCACTCCCCGCAGGCGCCGTTGTCGTCGTCGTCGCCCTCATCGGCCTTCTCGTCTTCGGGTTGGCCCGCGCAGGCCAGGATGGAGGCCACGACGAGCAGGAAGCCCAGTCGGCGTGCGCGACTCGGGAAGCGGCGCGCTCCGCGCGCCGGCCGGTCAGGGCATGACATAGGCCAGCTCAACCTCGAACGAGAGCGCGCTGTGCGCGCAGTCGCCGTTGTCGTTGTCGCCCAGGACCACGAACATGAAGTCGTACCGGTCCGCCTCGCGCGCCCGGGCGGTGAGGTCGGCCATCAGCCCATCGCCGACGGACAGCGCGAAGCTGCCGCGCTCCGCGGGCTGCGGGAATTCACACACAGAGAGTTCATTCTCCTGACCGATACACCAGGTCTCCGAGGCGCGGCTGGCGAGCTCGGCGCCGCGCAGGCTCGGCCAGTCGTAGATCGCGAAGTTGCCTTCGGTCGCGAAACGTTCGAGGAAGGGACGGTCGCTGGTGGCGAGCACCACGTCGTCAAAAGTGAGGAGGAAGGCGTCGTCGTACTGGAGGGGAGGAGGGGCGTTGTCCTCGCCGATGTTGATGCCCAGGCCGCACACGGTGGTCCCGGCCGGAATCTCCAGGCTCGAGACCTGTTCGATCCGGGCGGTGTACAGCCCGTTTTCTGCATCGCCGTTCCCGTTCTCGCCCCAAGGACAGCTCTCGCCCAAGGCGTCAAAGGTGACGTTCAGCCGGGCGGCCTCCTGGGGGCCGGTCTCGCAGTTGACCGCGGCTGCCGTGTCGTCACCTGACGGCTGGCTGTCCGTCGGCATGCCTCCGCTGTCGTCGGCTTTGGTTTGGGTTCCACCAAGCTCAATCGCCGCGGATTCACAGGCGGCGACGAGCGACAGCACGAAAAGTCGACGCATCAGGCTTCCTCCGCCCTGCATGGTGCCACACTAGGCTCCCGATTTGAAGCCCTCTCAGGCACAACGGCCCCAAACCACCGCCCCGACGACGTCTACACAGCGGAAAAGCTCCTCTACCGGAACGTATTCGTCGGCACGATGCGCGACGTCGATACTACCAGGGCCAAAGATCAAGGTATTGGTGCCCAGCTCCTGGAGGTTACCGCCGTCGGTCGCGTAGGCCGCGGCGCGAGCGGAAGGATCGACGGCGAACGCGCGGAGCAGGCCTTGAAGTTCCGTTCCGTCGGGCGTCAGAAGCGCGGGAGTGACACGGCCAAGGCTCGCGGTCACCTCTCCCAGCGCCTCGACATCGGCGCGGATCTCGTCAAAGAGGGCGGCGACGGCCATCCCGGGCAAGGGTCGGAAGCCGAGATCGATGACACACCGATCGGGCACGATGTTGATCGCGCCGCCCCCGGCGATGCGGGCGATGTTCATCACGACGAAAGGCCGCTCCAGGAGCTCGGGAAAACGTATATCTGTACGCCATCGTTCGGCGATCGCTTCGAGTCGCTCGACCACACGGAGCGCGAGCCGGATCGCGTTGTCGCCGAGGTCCGGTTTGGAGCTGTGGGCCGCGCGGCCCCGGCACACGATCTGGACCACCACGTGCCCGGGGTGCATGCGGAAGATCTGGAACGAGGTGGGCTCTCCGATGAGCGTCGCGCTGGGCACGGGCCGGCCCTCGGCCAGAAAGCGACGCACAAGCTGTGCGGATCCCAGGCAGCCCACCTCCTCGTCGTGGGTGAACACCAACATGAGCTCCTTCCGGAGCTCCCGGATCGGGAGCTGCGCAGCGGCGGCGAGCGTCGCGGCGAGGAAGGCCTTCATGTCACACGCGCCGCGGCCCACGAGACGTTGGCCCACGCGGGTGAGCTTGAAGGGGTCGCTGGTCCAGGGTTGGCCATCTACCGGCACAACATCCATATGACCGGAGAGCAGCACCCCGTCGGTGCCCGGGGGCCCCGCGGTGCACACCAGGTTGGCCTTCCCCGGGGAGGGGGAGTCCAGACGCTCGATCCGGAAGCCGAGGCCCTCAAAACGTTCAGCCAACCATGATAATATTCCATCCACCGGCCGGTCCGAAACGGTAGGGAAGCCGACGAGGTCGGCGAGGTGGGCTTCAACAGGGGCGGTCATGGGGCTCCGGGGCCGCCACGACGGCGAGCCGGCTTTTTGAGGGTCTCTGGCGGACCGAGGGCCGGCGCGGCGACGCTCGGCTGGGGGATGGGCTCCTCGGCGACGTCGGGTCGGCCCGTGGTGGTCAGGGGGCGGTCGTGCTCGTGCTCGGGCGCGCGCTCCTGGACCGGTTCGGGTCCCTTCTCGGGAGTTTTCTTTTCCTTTTCGGCGCCCTTGTCCTTGGTCTCCACGGCCTGGGTGGTGGTCTCGGCCGCCGTGCCCTCGGGCGTCTTCTTGCCCCTACGCCGCCCCGCGCCTTTGCCGCCCTTCTTCTCCGCGTCCTTGGCCTCCTCCTGCTCGGCGTCGGTGAGCCACCATTGGTGGGGCTGGAAGAGGCGGGGCACCGGTACATCTTCGGCACGATCGGCCTGGCTGATCACCCGATCCGCGAGCGCGAACGCTGACGACGCCGAGGCCGGGGGGCAGCCCTCTCCCGCGCCGATGTCGCCAACCTCGGTCGGTTTCTGGGGTGCCCGGAGCGCGGTGGGGACCTGAATCTGTTTGGGCATCGCCGCGCGCGCCACCCGCTCCGCTTCGACCGCCCGGTCAATCAACGAGGCGGCTCGCCCGAGCTGGCCTTGCGCGAGCGCCTGGGCGACCTGCCGCCAGGCGAGCGCCGGGCCGCGCCACCGGCCCGCGTCGGGAAGCCCAAACCCCGCGTTTTGCTGGCCCACCTGTCGCCACCAGTTCTTGCGGTTCTTGATCTCGTGGACCTCCAACATCTGGAGCTCCTTGACCGCGTGGAGGCGCTGCATCACCAGGTCCAGGAGCGCGTCCCGTTTTCCCGCCGCCTCCGTCATTACGCGCTGCACGTCGTCGTTTCCAAGCATTTTCGCGAGTTTTGCGAGCTCGGCCGAGCTGGCGTCGCGGAGGGCCTCCCTTCCGGCCGCTTCGCCACGCGCCGTACCGCGATCCCCGCCCCCGATCTTGCGCTGCTTCTCGCCCATGATGCCCCGCCGCCCCATTCTACCGCGTCTGGCCCCCGGGCTCACCGCGCGATGGACGCCTCCTTGGACGGATGCAGCATCTCGCGGCGACGGGCGCTTTCAGAACGGCCTTTGGTGAGTTAGCCGACGGCCCCCACACCTTGTTGACCGACGTAGACCTGTCCGGAGTGTTGTCATGATCATCGGAGTCCCGCTGGAGACACTGGCGGGCGAGCGGCGCGTCGCCGCGACACCTGAGACGGTGAAAAAGCTGCGTGAGCGGGGCCACGAGCTCAAGATCGAGACGGGCGCTGGGCTCGGCTCGTCGATCCGTGATCGCGATTTTCTCGCCGCGGGCGGGGAGATCGTCAGCGGAGATGAGGCCTGGGGCGCTGAGCTCGTGCTCAAGGTGCAGCGGCCGGGCGCGATCGCCGGGGGTGGGCACGAGGTGGATCGGCTGCGGGAGAGCGCGGTGCTGGTCTCGATGCTTTATCCTCACGAAGATCCCGAGACGGTCAGTCGGCTCGCGGCGCGTAAGGTGAGCGCCCTGGCGCTGGAGGCGGTGCCGCGGATCACCCGGGCCCAGAAGATGGACGTCTTGTCCTCGATGGCCAACCTCGCGGGCTACCGTGCCGTGCTCGAGGCCTGCGCGGTGTTTGGCCGGTTCATGCCGCTGTTGATGACCGCCGCCGGCTCGGTGCCGCCCGCGCAAGTGCTGGTGGTCGGCGCGGGGGTCGCGGGCTTGTCGGCCGCGGCGACCGCAAAACGTCTGGGCGCGGTGGTGAAGGCCTTCGACCTCCGGCCGGCCTCGCGGGAGCAGGTAAAGAGCGTCGGCGCCGAGTTTCTCACTCTCGACCTGGACTTCGACGGTACGGGGGCCGGTGGTTACGCCAAAGCGGCACCCGACGAGGTGCTGAAGAAAGAGCAGGAGCTTCTTGCGAAAGCGGCCGCTTCGGCGGACATCGTCATCACCACCGCCCTCATCCCCGGCCGACCGGCGCCGTTGTTGATCACCCGGGCGGCGGTCGAGGGGATGAAGCCTGGCTCGGTGCTTGTAGATCTGGCGATCGAGCAGGGCGGCAACGTCGAGGTCGCGCGGAGAGGCGAGCGGGTGGATCACGAAGGTGTGATTGTCCTGGGCTACACCAACCTGCCGTCGCGGATGCCGGGGGATGCCAGCCGGCTCTACGCCCGAAACCTGCTGCAGGTGGTGCTCCACCTCCATGGCAAGGCGGGCTTCTCGCTCGACCTTCAAGACGAAATCACCGGTGCGATCACTCTGGTTCACCAGGGTGAAGCTCGTAAAGGAGCCTGCTGATGGACGAGTTCGTCCAACACCTGACGGTTTTTGTGCTCGCCTGTTTTGTGGGCTACCAGGTGATCTGGAAGGTCACGCCGGCCCTTCACACCCCGCTCATGAGCGTCACCAACGCGATCTCGGGCATCGTCGTGGTGGGTGCTATGCTGTCGGTGGGCGAAGAAATGGGCATCGCGACCGTGCTCGCGCTGATCGGCCTCTTCGTGGCGACGATCAACATCGCCGGTGGGTTTCTGGTCACCCAACGTATGCTCTCCATGTTCCGGAAGCGGTGACCGATGATCGAATTTCTCTGGCTTGTCGCCTCGGTCTGTTTCATCCTTGCCCTTTCAGGTCTGTCCACCCAGGCTACGGCGCGGCGCGGCAATCTACTCGGTGTCATCGGCATGGTGCTGGGCATCGGCGCTACGTTGGCCTCAGGCAGGCCCAATCCCCTGTGGATGGTGGCGGCGATGGTGCCTGCGGCCGTGCTGGGCGCGGTCATCGCGAACCGCATCCGGATGGAGTCGATGCCACAGTTTGTGGCGTTACTTCATAGTTTTGTGGGTGTCGGGGCGATGCTGGTGGGTGTGGCGGGCTACTACA
Organism: Deltaproteobacteria bacterium; assembly: GCA_947486185.1. GTDB lineage: Bacteria > Myxococcota_A > UBA796 > UBA796 > SXON01 > CANKTH01. The sequence goes on along the minus strand of CANKTH010000068.1, from coordinate 16,110 downwards.
ATCACCCGTCGGAGACCTTGGACGCCGCGCGGGTGGTCCACCTGGTTGAGTGTTATCTCGGGGTGATCATCGGCGCGATCACCTTCACCGGTTCGGTCGTCGCGTTCGGGAAGTTGCAGGAGTGGATCTCTTCCAAACCACTGCTCTATCCGGGGCGCCACATGGTCACGGGAGGCCTGTTCCTCGTCTCGCTCGGGCTGGGCGCTGCCTTTGTGATGACGCAGGGCGCGGTGCCCCTGTGGGTTGGGGCCGCGCTCGCCGGTATTCTGGGCGTACTGCTGGTCATGTCGATCGGCGGCGCCGACATGCCGGTGGTGGTGTCGATGCTGAACAGCTACTCGGGTTGGGCTGCCGCGGCGACGGGTTTCCTGCTCGGGAACGACCTTTTGATCATCACCGGTGCGTTGGTGGGGAGCTCGGGCGCGATCCTGAGTCACATCATGTGCAAGGCGATGAACCGCTCCTTGTTCAACGTCATCCTCGGCGGCTTCGGCGCGACCGCGGCCGGGGGGCCGAGTGAAGAGGCGGCCCGGCTCGCCGCGAAGGGGGTCAAGTCCACGGCGGTGGACGACGTCGTCGAGCTCATGCGGATCAGCCGGCAGGTGATCATCGTTCCCGGCTACGGCATGGCGGTGGCGCAGGCCCAGCATGCGGTGCGGGAGATGACCGAGCTCCTCCAGAAGGAAGGAGCTACCGTACGTTACGCGATTCATCCTGTGGCCGGGCGCCTGCCCGGGCACATGAACGTGCTCCTCGCCGAAGCGAACGTGCCCTACCCGATCGTGCTGGAGATGGATGATATCAACCAGGACTTCTCCGACACGGACCTGGTCCTCGTGTTGGGGGCCAACGACATCGTCAACCCCGATGCGTTGGAGAACCCGCAGAGCGCGCTCGCGGGCATGCCTGTGTTGGAAGTGTGGAAGTCGCGGACCGTTGTTACGATCAAGCGCGGCCTGAACCCTGGTTTTGCGGGCATTGACAATCCGCTCTACTACCGCGACAACTCCCTGATGCTGTTTGGAGACGCCCGGAAGATGGTGGAGGGCCTGGTCAATGCGCTGAAGGGCGCCGGGCACCACTAAGCCCCAGGCCGCGGGGTTCGGTCCGCGCCAGCGGGGCCGGAGCCTCGCCGCCTTGCGGCGAAATCCAAGGCCGGAGGCCGAGGATCGAGGGCGAAGGCCGAGGGCGCAGGACACGCGCCCGCCTCTGGCGGGGGCGCCCCGAGGCCGGATGGTGACCGACGCGGCGTCCCGCTCTGTCCCGGTCGTGCCAGGGTGGTGCGCGCTCAGGGCCGCGAGAAGCGCCCCGTCTCCAGAAATGAACGTACCTGGCGGCGAACCATGGGTGAGATCGGAAAGAACGGGTGCCGTAGCGGAAGGACCAGGAAGTCGGCCGCGCCGGCGATCATCGCCTCGTCGACGCGCACCTTTCCATCGTTGTCCGCCCCCAACCACGGCGAATAGCCGGTACCGCCGGTGCCTCCCGCGAGGACGCCCAGCTCAGCCGCAGGTGGCGGCCAGGCCGAAGCAACCCCAGGGAGCAGCGGGGCGATCGGATCCCAGCCTATCCGATGAACCGGGATCTTTTCGCGCATCCACGCGGCCAGCGACGCGCCCTGGTTGGGCGGCGCCAACATCACCACCCGGCGGATCGGCGGCGCCTCGGGGTGGGTCAACGCAGCACGGATCATGACGCCGCCGAACGAGAAGGTCACCACGTCGAGCTCAGCGCCCGGATGTCGGTCGTACAACGCCCTCAACGTGCGGGCGAGCCGCACGAGGTGCTCGTCCATCGAACCCAGGTGGTAGCCCAGGGTGGGGGTGAGCACCTCGCGGTAACCCGCGAGCCGCAGGTCCATCGCCAGCACCTCCATGGACCAGCCCGTTCGTAAAAAACCATGGAGACAAGCGGCGATACGTACCATTTGTTTAGTTGGGGCTCCGGAAGAGGCCACATGGTACGACGGCGGCGGTGTCGTCACAAGCTCAGGCCGGGAAGAGGAAACGTAGGGCTCGCGGCAGCCGTCGCCGCCAGTGACGCTCGTGGTGGGCGCCGCGCGAATCGGGCCGCCACAGCAGCCGGCTTTTACCGAGCCCCTGCTCTTGCAGCACGCGCGCGAGGTGCTCGGCGTCTGTGAACATCCGTCCACGCTCACGGCGGCCCGCGTCGAGGTACACCCGCACCCGGGCAGGAAGTCCCTCACGTTCCAGCTCGTGGAGGAGCGTCCGGTGGGCGAACCACAAGGAGGGCGACATCGCCAGGGCGGCCCCGAACACCTCCGGGTGCCGCCGGACGCCGACCAACGCGGCCAGGCCTCCAAGCGAAGACCCGCCAAGTGTCACCTGAACGGGCAGGCTGAGCCGGGCGCGGAGGCGCGGGAGGAGCTCATGGGCCAATGCGATGAGGAATTGGGGAAGATCCTTGCCGAGCTCGATGTGCCGGTGCGCGCCGCCGTTCGCCACCGCGAGGATGAGCGGCGGTCGGAAACGACGCGTGCCCATGCCGGCCACGGCCTCGTCGGCCCGCCAGCCGCCCGCAAAACTCCCGTGGTCCCCGAAGACGTTCTGCCCGTCCAGCAGCACAAGCGCGGGCCGATCTGCGTGGTTGGGGAGCTTCTTCGCCGGTAACCACGCCCGCACTGGCCGCAGGGGCGCGCCGGGGGGAGCCCACAGGCCCAGGTCGATCCAGGTGCCGGTGGGGGCGCCGGGTGGCGCGTGGGGGTCGCGCCCGCCGCGCGGGTCAGAGCGGGTCGTCAGTGAGCTCCTCGCCTTCACCCGCCTCGGGCAGGGAAGGGTCGCAGAAGACGAAGTAGAACTTGCTCTCGGTGAAGGAGGACTCCTGGCTCACCCACTCCGAGTAGGGGGGCAGATTGACCGGCTCCTTCTTGTCGTCCACCCGGACCATTCGCGGCTCTGCCTGGCCCGAGGCGAGGCAGTGCTTGAAACGTGAGGCGCGGGAGGAGGTGAGGGCGGCGCCGACCTCGTCACGGCAGCGCGCGAGCTTGTTCTTGTTGCCTTTTTCGCAGACCACCAGCAGCACATCGGACTTGAAGCCGACCCACTTGGCGTCCACCGTCTGGTTCCGCGCGACGTCCGTCTCCTGGCGCGCGACGGCGGTCTCCTCACGCGACACGACCAGATCCTGCTCGAGCTTGGCTTTTTCTTCGAGCGCGACGGTGAGCTGCCCCTGCAGGCCCTCGAGCTCGAGTTTCTTCGCCTCGAGCTCCTTTTTGAGCGCGGCCGAGCGGTTGGCGCTCTTCTTGGACTTCTCCTCGAGGATACGGATCTCTTCCTGCTTCTTCGAGATGTCGCCCTGCAGCCCGGTCACCTTCTCCGAGGCCACGGCGAGCTCGGCCTTCTGCTCTTCGCCCACCCGCGCGGTCTCCGCGAGCAGGTCCTCGTACGCCTTCTCGGTCTGCTCGAGCTTGGCGAGCAGATCGGCACGAGACAGGTCACCTTCCGGGCGCTGCGCCAGCTCCGGGTGTGCGATGACCTCGTACAGGTTCGCGCCCGCGATGCCGCCGACTGCGCCTACCAGGAGCGCCAGACAATGGGTGAGGACCTGCACAATACAGCCGGTGATGCGCGACCCGCTGGCAGGTGGCGCCTCTTCATACTCGCTCATGGTGACTCCCTCGCGCGGCAACGTATCCGCCCAAACCGTAGGAAGGAAGGGCCTCCCCCGAAGCAGGGAGCCGTCGGCGGCGCTCAGTGAAGGTGGGGCCTCGGAAAACCGGCGGGAAAGTTTATGAACTCCCAAACGATCCACAGGCTTCCATACGCGTCGGCCACCACCGCGAGGCTGTCGTGGGTGCAGGTGTCGCAGAGGAGGTTGCGCCGATGGCCGGGTGAGGCGTACAGCGCGCTCCACGCTTCGTCCACCGAGCTGGCGAGCGCGAGGTTCTCGGCGATCGCGGCCAGCGGATAGAAGGCGGCGCCAGCCCGGCGCGCGACGGAGGGGCACGTGGCGCTGTCGTGGAGGAGGCGGCCGAGCCGGGCGAGACAGGCGGCCTGGACCTCCGCCAGGGGCACAAAGGGAGCGTAGGGCTCCAACCGCGGCAACCCGGCGCCGGTCCTGAGCGCCTCGGCGCGGCTCCGCAGGTCGAGCGCCATCGTCTCGGCCGACGGGCGAAGCTCGGGGCCGGGTAGTGGCATCGGCGGCGGGGGCGCGCTGTCCACCCACACCGAAAAGAGCAGCTCTACCGACTCATCCCGGATGACCTCGATCCGGTGCTCACCCGTTTCGGTCAGGCCGCTCAACAAGCGGAGGCGGCCCGGGCTCAAGCTCAGCTCCTCCACCGAGCCCGTCGGTGGGGCGTGCAGGAGCCGAAGCGGGCCCGGGCCGTCCACCCGGAGGGGCAGGCTCTCGCCACGGCTGAGATCACGTGGGACGAGCGACATTTCGAGGGTTCGTGGGGCCCAAGCGTAGACCCACCAGGTGTCGGCGTCGTCCGCGGCGCTACCGACAAAACGCCGGGAGGCCCAGGCTACATCGCGCGGGACGGATGCGGGCTCACCTCCGCGAAGCTCCAGTGGGAAAGCGGATGATCCACGCGTCACGCTCACTTGCGCATCTCCCGGGTAGCCGGCGCGGGCCAGGGCCTCCCGCACCGCTTCGCCCGACGGCCAGGCGTCGAGCCGGGTAGCGCGAGCCGTCAGCTCCTCCAACGCCGCATCGAGCCGAGGGTCATGGCAGACCAGGTCTTCACATGATCTGGGTTGATGGCCGACCATCGGCCGCTCCTCCTCGCTCGCCGGCGGGTGCCGGGTACACCCGAAGAGGACCAGGAGGCTGGCGCACGCGGCGCGGCTCACCCGGCGCTGACCAGCATCAATCGTACTTGCCCCTCGCTTTCGACGGACGCGATCCCGATACCGATGCTCGCGCCGACCAGGACCGCGCGGTCTTCGGGATCCCACCAGAGCGCGTAGAGGCAGTCCTGGACGGTGGCCGCCTTGCAGCCGCCGCTGGCGCCGACACCGTCAAAACCTGCGGCGCGGAGCTGGTCGGACACCGCCGGGTTGGGCAGCCCCTCGACCGCGGCGCGGAGCCGGGCCCGGGCGATACCATCGAGCAGCGGTTCGTCGCCGAGCTCTGGGAGACCGTACCAGCCGCGGAGCTCTTGGAGCGCGCCCCGGGCGTCGGTGTTTGGGGGGATCGGCTGGCCCTCGGGTGTACCTTCGCCCACGTAGATCGGCAGGGTGGCGACGACCTCGTCGCCCCGCCGGGCCTGCAGCAGCCACTCCCCGCGTTGGTCCGGCTCGAACTTGCCCGAGAGCGTACGAAAGCCGCCGTTCGGATCGCCCACGGTCCAGGAGCAGTGCCCAGCGAGGTCCACCGACTGGCCCAGCGAGACCTCCCTCGGCACCGGCGGCAGCTCAGCGCGGCTTCGCCCGAGCAGCAGCACCCAGAGATCGCCGTCCATGCCCCGAACCCGCACCAGACCGAGGTCCCCCTCGAGCTCGGGCAGAGCGGCCATCAGGCGGTGCGGTAGGGTGTCGACCGGTACGGACTCGGAGGCCACCGCGGTGATGGGGTAGGGATAACCTGCGACCACCGCGCGCCATCGCGCGAGCGCGGCGTCGAGGGGTGCACCTGAGAGCGCCTCCAGCGCAACGCCGACCGCCGCGCCAGAGAGCACTTCATCCCATGCTTTTCCGCCAAGGACCTGCGCGACGAGCGGGTCGATCGGCGGGCGGCTGCCGTGGACGTAGAGGGTGCCGCGAGGCGACCGGACCCGCGGGGTCAAGCCGATCTCGGCGGCTGTGGGGACGGGGGGCTGCTTCGGCGCGGCGCACGACGGCACCACCAGGCCGAAGCCCAACAAGCAGGAACACAGGGCCATCACGGCGCTCAGGCGGCGCCGCGCCCGCCCGGACCGGGCGTGGGAAAAGCAGGTGCCGCGCAGGCCCCGACCCGATAACTGGCCGCGGCGGGGGGGTATCGTGGCCGAAATCGAAGTGTTGGGCGTGGACATCAAGGAAGGGCGGGTATCGTCGTTGAAGGTGCGCTTCAAGGGCATGACGCCGCGGAAGATCGATCGGGACACCGCGTTACAATGGCTGGCGGCCGGGCACGCCCTGGTACCCTTCGCCGAGGACCACGGCCACGTGAGCCGAAGTGGCGGCCTCATGCGGGTGGAGGTGGACGGGGAGCTGTTCCTCCGCGGCGACACCGACCCGACGGCGGCGGACTCCGTGGTGATCGGCGCCGCAGGGCACTGAACGGGGCACTGACTGGAGGCACGACTACGCGGTGGCACTGAGCCGGCCTGCGGGGTCGGGAACGAGCCCAGCGGCGTTGTCGCCGCTGAGCTATCCTACGGACCGGTTGGAGGTCCATGTGTCTCTTCTGCTCGCGCTCGCGGCGCCGAATCTTGCGTTCGCTGTTGACCTTACGGTGAACGGTACGACGGTCACGATGTCGGGGACTGCCTCCTACGACAACGTGTACGTCATCAACGGCGGCACCCTGGCGGTGACCACGTACAATGGGAGCGCGGGCACGGGCACGCTCACCCTGTATGCCGACTACATCTATGTCGACGCCACCTCGGCGATCAGCGCCTCCGGCAGGGGCTACCGGGGGGTGCTCAACGGCTACGGTGAAGGTACCGGGGGCGGGCAGGGTGGTTCGGGCTTCGCCGACGGCGGCGGGGGTGGTGGTTACGGCGGCGCGGGCGGCGACGCGGTCCGCGATGACAACAGCACGCCGGACGGCCGCGGCGGGGCCGCCTACGGCAGCAGCACGACGATGACCATCGAGATGGGCAGCGCCGGCGGCGCGGCGGGCGCCTTGGACGGAGACTCGGGCGGCTACGGCGGCGCGGGCGGCGGGGCGATCTGGCTTCAAGCAGACGAAATTGTCATAGCCGGCGCGATTCGGAGCTTCGGGAGCGCGGGGCCGGTCACCGGCAACGACGCCGCAGGCGGCGGTGCGGGCGGTGGCGTGCTCTTGTTCGCGGCCGAACTCTCTTGCACCGGCACGATCTCCGCGTATGGCGGTGCCGGCGGCGACATCGACGACAATGGCGGCGGTGGGGCCGGTGGCCGCGTCAAACAGTTCTATGACACCGCCTCCAGCTTGTGTTCGGTCAACGTCAACGGCGGTTCAGGCCCGGGCAACGCGACCGACGGCGCGGCGGGGAGCACGAGCTCAGCGGTCGCCGACTACGACGGCGATGGCTTCACTTCGGCGACCGGTGATTGTGATCCCGTCGATGCGACGATCTACACGGGCGCGGCCGATACCTGGTACGATGGGATCAATTCGGACTGTGGTGCGGGCTCCGACTACGACCAGGACGGCGACGGGTACGACAGCTCCAGCTACGGGGGTACCGACTGCAACGACATGGACGCGGCGATCAACCCTGGCGCGGTCGACACGCCTTACGATGGGGTCGATCAGAACTGTAACGGCTCGGACGCGGTGGTCGACGTCGACGGGGACGGCTACAACTCGACCGTCGACTGTAATGACTCGGACGCCACGATCAACCCGGGCGCGACCGAAGTCTGGTACGACGGTGTCGACCAGGACTGTGACGGTAACGATGATGACGCCGACGGCGACGGCTGGGCCGGGCCCACGACCGATTGCGACGATCTGGACGCCGGCGTGTTCCCTGGCGCGCCAGAGACCTGGTACGATGGCGTCGACTCCGACTGCGACGGACTCTCGGACTTCGACGCAGATGGGGACGGAGACGACTCCGAGCTTTACGGCGGCGGTGACTGTGACGACGCCGACCCGTTCATCTCGAGCGGGGGCACCGACGTGCCCTATGACGGCGTCGATCAGGATTGTGACGGGTCGGACGCGGATATCGACGTAGACGGGGACGGCGTCAACTCACTCGCCGACTGTGACGACAACGACAGCAGCATCTACCCGGGCGCCACTGAAATCCCCTACGATGAAATCGATCAGGACTGTGACTCGGTCGACGGACAGATTGACGAGGACGGGGATGGCTATCACCAGCTCATCGACTGTGACGACACGGACCCGGCGATCAACCCCGGCGCGACCGACGTGCCGTATGACGGAATCGACCAGGACTGTAGCGGCAGCGACGGGGTGACCGACGCCGACGGCGATGGCTTTGATCAGACCTTGGACTGCGATGACACCGTCGCCAGTATCAATCCCGGCGCGACCGAGACCTGGTACGACGGCGTGGACCAGGATTGTGACGGCGGCTCGGACTACGACCAGGATGGCGACGGTGAGGACACGGACACGGCGGGCGGCACGGACTGTGACGACCTGGATTCCAGTATCCAAGCCGGGGCTTCGGAGGTGTGGTACGACGGCATCGACCAGGACTGCGACGGCAACGACACAGACGCGGACGGCGATGGTTTTGATGCCGGGAGCGAGCCGGGTGCCGACTGTGATGACGGAGATCCCAACGTCTACCCGGGGGCGCCTGACACACCCGGCGACGGGGTGATCACCGACTGTTACAACGCGACGGACGGTGACGCGGACGCGGACGGCTACGTGGACGCGGCCCTCGGTGGGGACGACTGCGACGACAACAACAGTGGGGTCAACCCGGGGCAGTCGGAGACCTGGTACGATGGGCTCGATCAGAACTGCGACGGCTTGTCGGACTACGATCAGGACGGGGACGGCTACGATCGCGCGCTGGACGGGGGCTCGGACTGCAACGACGAAGACAGCACGATCCGGCCCGGCGCGACCGACACCTTTTATGACGGGATCGACACGAATTGCGACGGCGCCTCGGACTATGACGCCGACGCCGACGGGCAAGACGCGGATGTGTACGGGGGACAGGACTGCGACGACGACGACGCGACCGTCTACCTCGGCGCGCCCGAGCTAGGGGACGGCCTGGACAACGACTGTAACGGGATCGTCGAGGACGACGACACCGACGGCGACGGCCTGACCAACGGAGAGGAGGCCGAAATCGGGAGCAACTCGACCCTCCCCGACACCGACGGCGACGGCGTCTGGGATGGGGATGAGGTCGGCGACGATCTCGACGTGCCTTCCGACAGCGACGGTGACGGCGTGGAGGATTGGGAGGACACCGACGACGACGGTGACGGCATTGGCACCGCGGACGAGGTCGGCGATTACGACGCCTCCGACCCGAGCGCCAGCCCGCCGGACACCGACGGCGACGGGGTCGTCGATTACCTGGACGACGACAGCGACGCGGATGGGCTCCTCGACAGCGAAGAGGGCGTAGATGACACCGATGGCGACGGACTCGCGGACTTCCAAGACGCCGACGATGACGGTGATGGCCTGGCCACCGCGGTCGAGCAGGAGGCGGACGCCGACCTGGACGGGGTGCCCGACCCTGACGCGGACGGGGACGGTGTCGCCAACTATCTCGACGACGACAGCGACAACGACGGCCTGAGCGACGCGTACGAGGGCGCCGACGATGAAGATGGTGATGGCGTGCCCGACTTCGTCGATCCGCTCACCGTGACGGACGTCGATGGTGACGGATTTGATGACGTACGCTACGGCGGCGCCGACTGCGACGACACCAACGCGGCGGTGAACCCGGGCGTGAGCGAGGTCTGGTATGACGGCATCGACGCCGACTGTTCAGGGACGTCCGACTACGACGCCGACGGCGATCTGTACGACAGCGAGGACTACGGTGGCAGCGACTGTGATGACGCTTTGGCCTCGGTCTACCCCGGCGCGCCGGAGCTCGCCGACGGCCTCGACAACGACTGCGACGGCCTCATCGAGGACAACGATCAAGACGGCGACGGTCTGACGGACGACCAGGAGGCTGCGGTTGGGTCGGACCCAACCGTCGGCGACACCGACGGGGACGGGCTGTCTGACGGCGATGAGGTGCCGGATCCGAGCGCCCCGGTGGACTCCGATAGCGACGGCCAGGCCGACTGGAACGACCAGGACGATGACGACGACGGCCTCGATACGGCCGACGAGATCGGGGACTATGACTGGACCGACTCCGCGTCGACCTACGACGACACCGACGGCGACGGGGTGGCGGACCACCTGGATCTCGACAGTGACGATGACATGGTGCCCGACGGTGTGGAGGGCCTGGGTGACACGGACGAGGACGGCGTTCCGGACGCTGAGGACGAAGACGACGACAACGACGGCATCCTCACCTGGAATGAGGTGAACGAGGACGCCGACGCTGACGGGGACGCTGACCCCGACGCCGACAACGATGGCACACCCAATCATCTCGACCTCGACAGTGACGCCGACGGTCTGCCGGACGCCGACGAGGGTGAGGGTGATGACGATGGCGATGGCGTCGCCAACTACGTCGATCCGGAAGAGCTGGACAGCCCGCCCCTGGATGACACCGGGCCCGCAGACGACACCGGGCCCGCAGACGACACCGGGCCCACGGACGACACAGGGATAGGCGACAGCAATATGCCGCCGATGGATGATCCCAAGTGGACCTACGAAGGGGGCGGCGGCTGCGGTTGCGACCAGACCTCGGCGACCACCGGTCTCTTCGGCCTCTTGCTCGGGTTGTTTGGTCTCCGGCGGCGGCGTTGAGTCCTGGCGTCTGAGCGCGGTCGGCCACGTCCGCGCGTCAGAGCGGATGGGAGGCGGCGGCCCGAAGTGTCGAGGGAACGAAACGTTGTCCCCTGGACAAGGCTGATGCCGCGACAGGGCCGTTCCGGTAACAGCGCACCGTTCTCCGACGCGCGTCTACGCGATCCTGAAATCGGAGGATACGCTCTAGTAGTTCCGGAGCCCCCTTGAGATCTCGTGGTTCGTTAGGATTCTTGCTTCTCGTGACCGCACTGGTCGCTCGGCCAGCGTCCGCGGGGGTCATCGGCTGGGCCAACTGGAGCTCCTCCACGGCTACGACGGTGAGTGGCACCGCGACCACGGCGCTCGGCACGGTCGTGGGGGTGACCTACACCGGCGAGCGCGCTTTTGTGCAGACCTCCTGCGGTACGGACTACTGGATCTCCCGGAGTTCTACCAACCCTTACACCAGCGCCAACGTGCTCAACGCGCCCAACGCCTCGGGCGTTTCCTCCAGCCAGTGCGACATCATCGCGCTGAGCGCCGCCACCTCGAAGACCCTTACCTTCTCGGAGCCGGTCACCAACCCTGTGTTTGCGGTGGTGAGCCTCAACGGCAACGGCTACCGGTTCGACCGGGACTTTGACATCCTCAGCTACGCCTATGGCTACTGGGGCGCGGGTACCCTGACGAAGACCACCACCACCTCGGGTGGCGTCACCACCTACGATCTGATCGGCGCGGGCGAACCCCATGGCACCATTCAGTTCATCGGGACCTTCAGCACGATCACCTGGACCAGCCTCTCCAACGAGTACTGGAACGGCTTCACCATCGGAATCGAGGACGCCGCTGCCGATGTGCCGCCGGAGATCCAGGTTTTTGAAGGGTCGGGCACATCAGGCACCGAGATTGTGGACGAGCAGACCGCCGCTGTTGACCTGGGCGCGGCGAACGTCGGCGCCGACTCAATCGCCACGTTCACCATCTACAACTCCGGTTTGGGGCCGCTCAACTTCAGCGATCTCCGGGTGGAAGGTACCGACGCGAGCCTCTACGATGTGAGCGCGACTCCTGTGCCGCTTGCCGCCGGAGACACCGCCACGTTCACCGTGACCTTCTCGCCGGTCGCCTCGGGCGCCACTTCGGCGACCCTTGTGATCGACAGTGACGACGCCGACGAAGCGGAGTTCAGCTTCCCGATCAGCGCCACCGGTGTGTTGGATACGGACGGGGACGGGCTCGAGGACTTTGAGGACAACTGTGCGGACGTCTCCAATTCCGACCAGGCCGACGCCGATCTCGACGGCCTGGGAGACGCTTGCGACCCCTGCACCGACGCGGACGGCGACACCTTCGGAAACGGCTCGGCGGCGGACGTCTGTGACCTGGACTGCGACGACGGTGACATCACAGTCTCTCCTGACGCCGACGAGCTCTGTGACGGCGTGGACAACGATTGTGACGCCTTCACCGACGAAGAGGACGCCATCGACGCCGCGACCTGGTACGCGGACCTCGACGGCGACGCGTATGGGGATGCGGGCAATCCTGTCGTCGGTTGTGATGCGCCGGGCGCCTCGTTTGTCGCCGACAACACGGACTGTGACGACACCCGGGCCGACGTCTCGCCTGGCGTCGCTGAGCAGTGTGACGGGGTGGACAACAACTGCGACGGCTTCATCGACGAGGCCACCGCGGTGGACAGCAGCAGCTGGTACGTTGATGCCGACGCAGACGGGTTTGGTGATACCGACAGCGGGATCAGCGCGTGCAGCGGGCCCGAGGGCTACATCGCCGACGGGGGCGACTGTGACGATACCTCAGTCGCGGTCAACCCGGACGCGGCCGAGCTCTGCGATGGCGTGGACAACAACTGTGACGGCACTATCGACGAGGGCGAAGCGCTGGACAGCCTCGCCTGGTACGCGGACGTCGACGCGGACACGTACGGCGACGCCGTGACTCTCGTGCTCTCGTGTGAGATGCCCGAAGGATTTGTGGCGGACAACACCGACTGTGACGATAGCCGCGACGATCGTTCTCCCGCCGCCTCAGAGGTGTGTGACGAGGTGGACAACGACTGCGACGGCGAAGTCGATGAAGGGAGCTTACTGACCTTCTACGCGGACAGTGACGGAGACGGCCACGGTGACGCCGCGGTCTCGCTGACCGCGTGTACGGCCCCGGCGGACTACGTCGCGGACGACGCGGACTGTGATGACTCGGATCCGACCGTGTCGCCGACCGGCGTCGAGGTTCCCTACGACGGCATCGATCAGGACTGTGACGGGGTCGACGCGTGGGTTGACGCTGACGGCGACGGTTTCGACAGCCGCTTCGACTGTGATGACACCGACGGGAGCATCAACCCGGGCGCCCTCGAGACTTGGTACGACGGTGTCGATCAGGACTGCGTCGGGGGCTCGGACTTCGACCAGGATGGCGACGGCTACGACAGCGACGCCTACGGCGGCACGGACTGCGACGACCTGGACTCCGCCAGCTACCCGGGGGCGGAAGAGCCGGTTGAGGGTCCCGATCTCGACTGTGACGGCATGACGGGCTCGGATGACACCGACGGCGACGGCCTCTTGAACATGGAGGAAGATGCGATCGGCAGCGACCCCTTCAACCCGGACACCGACGGGGACGGCGTTCAGGACGGAGAGGAGGTCGGCGCCGACCCGGAGGTACCCGCCGACAGTGACGGCGACAATGTGGAGGACTGGGCGGACGAAGACGACGATGGAGACGGGATCCTCACGTCGGTGGAGGTGACGGTGGACGCCACCCTCGACGGGGTGCCCGATCCGGACGCCGACGGCGATGGTACGCCCAACCACCTCGATCTTGACAGTGATGCTGATCTCATCCTCGACAGCGACGAGGGCGCCGACGACACTGACGGCGACGCTATTCCCGAGTTTGTGGATCCCGCGGAGGAGCTCGACGCGGACGGTGACGGTTACGTAGCTTCGATCTGGGGCGGCGAGGACTGCGACGACGCGGATCCCGCGATCAACCCCGGGGTGACAGAAGTCTATTATGACGGGGTCGACGCAGACTGTTCCGGCACCTCGGACTTCGACCAGGACGCCGACGGGATGGACCGTGAAGGCTACGGTGGCGACGACTGTGACGACGAAGATCCCAGCGTCTACCTCGGCGCTCCCGAGCTTCCGGACGGGATCGACAACGACTGTGACGGCGTGATTGAGGCGCTCGACTCTGACGGCGACGGCCTGAGCGACAGTGAAGAGGACAGCATCGGCTCTGACCCCTTCGATGCTGACAGTGATGACGACGGCCTGTCGGACGGGGACGAGGTGTTGCCCGACCTGGGCGCGCCGCCGGACCACGACGGGGACGGCTTCGCCGACTGGAGTGACCCCGACGACGACGGCGATGGTATCGATACGATCTCCGAGATCGGCGCCTACGACTGGACCGACCCCGACGCGACGCCCGATGACGTGGACGGTGACGGGACCCCTGATCACCTCGACGATGACAGCGACGCCGACGGCCTCTCCGACATGAGCGAAGGGGCGGGCGACAGTGATCTCGACGGCCTCAGTGACGCCGAAGACGCCGACGACGACGGCGACGGCATCCCCACCGCCTCGGAGCTCGCTGTGGACGCGACCGGCGACGGCGACGCCGACGTCGACGCCGACGGGGACGGCGTGTCCAACCACCTTGACACCGACAGCGACAACGACGGGCGGCTCGACGCGGACGAGGGCGAAGGCGACGACGACGGCGATCTCATCGCCAACTACGTCGATCCTTTCATCGAAGACAGCCAGCCGAACGAGAGCGACCCGATCGAGAGCGACCCGAACGAGAGCTCCGGTCCGGACAGTCCGCCGCTTGACGCGGCGGGCGACTCGGGGGGCCTACCGGCGAAGTACTCCGGCGGGGGAGGCTGCGGTTGCGGAGACGGAACGGCCTCGGCCGGGCTCGTGGGGCTGCTGTTCGGGTTGGCTGGACTGCGTCGCCGGAGGCGCTAGCCAGCCGCCGCCCGGGCGGTCAGCCTTCGCGGTCGCGGCGATGAATCTGAAGGATAGTCGCCGCGCCGAGGAGCAGCGTGAATCCCGACAGCACCATCACCAGGGTCGGCAGGGTCAAACCCATGTCGTCGACGCTGCTGCCTTTGAGCCCATACTCGTAGAGCGGGCCGGTGAGCGGGATCGGGTCCTTCCACTCGAGGCCATATCTTGGCGGTTCGGCGATGGTCTGCCCCGACTTCAGCAGCGCGTCAAAGGCGTAACGTTGAGGGTTCAACCAAGACAACGCGCGGGCGAGGGGCTCCATGTGCCTCAGGCTCACGAGGATCGACGAGAAGGCGATCTGCGGGATCAACAGCAGGGGTAAGGTCCCAACCGCCGCTTCAGACGAGCTGAAGCTCGCCGACATCAGCAGCCCGAGCGCGACACCCACCACCCCCGCCAGTGAGGAGATCGCCGCGAAGACCAAGGGATGGAAGCCGCATTCCCATAGGGAGTGGCTCGAATAGTTGAGTAGGGCCAGGAACGTGCATTGGACGACCGCGATGGCGGTCAGTACGAGCGCCTTGCTGGCGACATAGGGGATCACGCCAACACCAACCCGGCGTTCACGGCGCCAGATCACCCGATCAGACAGGAGTTCGCGCACCGCGACGCTCATGCCGAACCAGAGACAGGACAGCGCCAACATGAACAGCATCGACGGAGTCGGCCGCGGGAACACCACGGTCATGACCAGAGCGAGGAAGGGCGGCTGGGCGGCGAGCACCCAGAAGCCGACCCGATCACGGAGCTTCACCTTCAGGTATCGGCGCAGCAGGGTACTGAACTGGGTGCGGGGGGACTGGGGCTTGGGCGCGACGGCCACCGGCGGCGGGCGGCGGAGGTCCATGCCCAGGAGGTGCTCGCGGGTCTCTACGTACTTCTGGAACTCGGGGCTCTCCCGGTAAGCCAGGCCCCACGCTTCGGGAGTCTGCTCGTGGAACTTGCTGAAGATGGCGTCGGGCGTGGGCACGCTGAAGTATCGGCAAGCCTCCCGCGGCGGCCCAAACCACGCCAGGCGACCACCCGGAGCGAGCACCAGCAGGTGGTCCACCTGGGCCATGATCTGTGGCGAGAGGTCGTGGGTCACGAGGAAGACGATGCGGCCTCGGTCAGCGAGCTGGCGTACCAGGCGAACAATGTCCGACGCGGCGCGGGGGTCGAGGCCAGAGGTGGGCTCGTCCAGGAAGAGCAGGCGGGTGGAGCTCGTCAGGAGCTCCTGCCCGAGGTTGACACGTTTACGTTGGCCGCCCGAAATACCGCGGCGGAGCGCATCGCCGATCCGACTGTCACGGATGTGCTCGATGCCTAGCTCGGCGAGCACCCGATCGACCGAGGCTTGCACTTCGTGGTCCCGGGTATCGTCCGAGAAGCGTAGTCGGCCGGAGAACGCCAGGCTCTCCGCGACGGTGAGCTCGGGGTGGACGATGTCGTCCTGGGGGACGACCCCGACCTGCGAGCGGTCCGCGGCGAGCAGCGTGTGAAAATCATGGCCATCCAGCAGGACTTCCCCCGAGTC
>CANKTH010000067.1 GCA_947486185.1 Deltaproteobacteria bacterium | reverse complement strand
TCTGGCTGCGGCTGCCGGCGTCGGATCTGCTGACGCCGGCGTGGCAGGTCGTTGCGGCACACGCGGTGTTTTCCGCCATGTTGATAGCAGCTTTTGGCGGCATCGCCCTTCGACGGAGCGTGATCACGCCGCTGGTCCAGCTCCAGGCCGTCACCCGGCGGATCTCCCTGGGCGACTTCGGCGCGACGCTCCCCGAGGATCAGGCGGCCGAGATCGCGGCCCTGGCGGAGTCGCTCAACCGGATGTCGGTGGCGCTCGCAGCGTACCGTGACCAGACCACAACCCAGCTTCACCGCCTCGAGCGTGCCAACGACGAGCTGCGAGCGGCCCAAGACGCGCTGGTTCGAAGTGAACGACTCGCGAGCGTCGGCCGGCTCGCCGCCGGGCTCGCCCATGAGCTCGGTAACCCCCTGACGTCGGTGCGCGGGTACTTGGAGCTCCTGGTCGACACGGCGCGTCCGGCGCCTGACCCGCAAAGGGAGCTGCTCGTGCGCACGCGGGTCGAGGCGGAGCGGATGCACGAACTATTGAGGAATCTCTTGGATTTCGCACGCGAGGAGGTGCGGGCGCCGGTACGGGCGCCGGTAGGCCCGATGCTCGCGGAGGCGGCGCGAAGCGTGAGTCCGGCGTTCACGCGTCGGGGGGCGGAGGTGCAGGTCGGGGCCGCGGACGGGCTTTTTGTAAGGGTAGAAGCGGACAAGGTGCATCAGGTCCTCGTCAGCCTGCTGTTCAATGCGCTGGACGCCGGCGCACACACGGTACGACTCTTCGCGACACACGGTGCCGACGGCGTAGTGATACGGTGCGTAGACGATGGCCATGGGATCGAGCCGGTGAACGTCGCGCGTGTCTTTGAGCCTTTCTACACCACGCGTCCGCCGGGCCACGGCACGGGCCTGGGCCTCGCCGTGGCGCAGCGCGTGATCGAGCAACACGGTGGGCGGATCTCCGTTAGAATCCCAGAGGGCGGAGGCGCAGAATTCGTGATCACGCTGCCGGTTGACCTCGAGCCGTCGCCGTCCGATAAGGCGCCGCAGGTGGCGGATGGCTGAGCCAGAACGGCAGCTGCGGGAGGCGGCAGCCGAGCGATCGACCGAGGCGCTTTTTGTGCCAGTGGACCAGCATCTCCGTGCCTGGCGGCGCCGAGAGCGGGCGCTGCTCTTTGGGGAGGTTCTGCTCCGGGCTCTGGTCGCGACGGTGTCGGTCTGGACGCTGCTTCTCGTGGCCGCCTGGCTGGGGCGGGCGCGGCCCGAACAGCTGCCCCTGTGGTCGTTGATCGGCGGCGTCGCGGTAGCGGTGGCCTGCTACCGGCCGCTGTCCGACCTGAGGCGCACGGGTGAGCTTCGCCGTCAGGCTGAGCGCGCCGAGCTTCTGGAACCCGTGCTGCGTGGCGCTATGCTCACGGCCTTCGACCGAAGCGCCCGTCCGCTCGGGAGCGTCACGCTCCTCGCCCGGGTGGTGCGCCGCGCGGCGACCGTCGCAGCTGGCCTTGACCCCGCGCGGGTGTGGCCCGACGAGGCGCTCCGGCGCGCGGCCCGCGGCGGTGGTCTTGTGCTCGGCATTTTCCTGGTGGTGGCCTGGGCGGGCCCCTTCAGCCCCTTCGAGGTGCTAAGCCGACTCCTGGTCGCGCGTGGGGCCGCGGAAGCGCCGCCCGCGCCGACGGACGGCCGCCGGGTGCTCGTCGGCGACATCACCCTGCGGTACCTGTATCCCACCTACACGGGTCTTCCTCCGCTCGAAGTACCCAACTCCAACGGGGAGATTCACGCGCCGCCCGGCACGATGGTGGAGATCGGCGGGCGCGCCGGCGCGCCGTTCACGGACGCCAAGATCCAGGTGGGCACGGCGGAGCCGCTGGCCGCATCGTCGCCCGAGAGTCGGCGAATTCTGGGGTCCATCCTGGTGAATGAGAGTGGGACCTGGCGCTTCCTGCTGGATGGAGTGCCCTCCGCGGACTTCCTCATGGTGGTGGAACCCGACCTACCGCCCGACGTTACGCTCGCTCCGCTGGGGGTCGGCGCGACGGTGGTCGATCGGCCGCTGGGCGTGCCCTGGACAGCGCGCGATGATTATGGTCTTATGAAGTTGGTTGTTGAGGTACAGGTCGCCGGCGCCGCGGCCCGGACGGTCATGTTGCGTGAGCCGGCTGAACATCCTCGTACACTGCAGGGCGCGCTGGACCTCAGTCCGCGAGATCTAGGGATTCAACAGGGTAAAGCCGCACGGATTCGGGTGGGGGCTTGGGATAACGATGAGGTGGCGGGCTCGAAGGTTGGCTGGTCGGCCTGGGTGGAGCTGGATGTTCGGGGCGCCGACGGCTCGAGCGCCCGCCTGGTTGCCTGGCGCCGACAGCTCCTTGACGAGCTGATCATCGTTCTCGCGGATTTCCTCGTGGACACCTCCCCTCCCGGCGACGCGCGCGCCGCTCTCAACCGTTGGAGCCTCGACGCCGCCCGCCGTTATGAGGCGGTTGACCTGCTGTTCACGGAGGCTGGGGCGGGGGTGCTGAGCGCGGTGGACGCGCGGATGATGGAGCGGCTGAACCTCGCGCGGAGCGCGCTCATGACGTTGAGCTACAGCCTGGGGCAGGGAACGGGTGACCTGGCGTTAGCCGACCTCTCCCGGCTGTCTGAACTCCAGGCGGAGCATGTTGAAGCGGTCGAAGAGACGGTGCTGTTCCTCGATCAGCTCGTCGTGCGCCAGGCCGCCGCGGATCTCGCCTCCTTGATGGACGATTTTGCGGCGGAGGCCCAGTCCTTGCAGGCGGAGCTGGGCTCGCTCAGCCAGGCCGCGGCGCTGGCGCGGCTCAGCAAGCTCGAGCGGCTCCTCGAGCAGCTCGCGCAGGTTTCCAAGGCGATGCGCGGCCAGCTCGCGGAGTGGGTCAACGAACGAGGAGCTGAGCTTTCGGGGCTGATGGACGAGATCCGGAAGGCGATCGCTGAGGGTCGAATGGACGACGCTCAGAAGATGATGGACCAGCTCGCGCGCCAGCTGGCGGAGATGTCGGCGAACACCAAGCAGATGCAAGAAGGGCAACAGAGCGAGGACGATGCGCTGGGCAAGGCGATGAAGAAGCTCGCCGACGAGCTGGAGGCGCTTCAAAAAGAGCAGGAGGCTCTGCGTCAACAGACTGAGTCCGTACGGGAGAAGGACAGCAACACGCAGGACGTGGCCGCGATGTGGGAACAGGTCGAAGCTCACGCCGACGCGGCGCGGGCCAGGGCGCGGGCTGCGCGGGCGGCGGCCACCGACGGTATGGCGAGCTATCGAGCTTCGCTCGATGGTGTGGTGGCGGACGCAGACGGGCTGTACGACTCCGCGCGTGCCCGTGACGCCGAGGTGGCGATGCGCCGCGCCCAGCAGGCCCTCCCCGGCCTGACCATGCTCTCGACGCAGCTCCGCCGCCTCGCCGCAAAGGGGGCTGGCAATAGCGCTGCCTCTCGCCGCGAGCTCGACGCCGCCGCCGCGGAGGTCACGAAGATCTTGGAGCTGCTCGCGAAGATGCGGGAGCAGCAACAAGAGGCCAGCCCCGAGACGCAGGAGCAGCTCCAGGCGCTCGCCGAGCAGCAGAAGGCGCTCAACGAGAAGATCGCCGATGCCGCCGAAGCGGCGGGTTCGGTGGCCCAGCAGCTACCGATGAAGGCGCCGGGCCTGGAAGAGGGTGCGGAGACCGCAAAGAGTCAGGGACAACGTGCGTCATCGGCGATGGGGGAGGGCGACGCGATGGCCGCGGAGGGTGGTCAGCGGGGCGCGGAGGCCGGGCTCCAGCGCGCGCGGGACGCACTGTCGGAGGCCCAGCAGAACCAGAGAGAGCTGTCGCGGACGGGTCGGCGCTCCGGCGGAACGAAATCGGAAGGCGCCGGGGGTGAAGAGGAAGGTGAAGAGGGACGAGCTGGCGGGGATCCGGCCGACGGGACCCAGAGCCGGCCAGTTCCGATCTTGCTCCCGGCCCCCGAGGCCTTTCAGACCCCCGAGGCCTACCGGCGTGCGCTCCTCGAGGGCATGGAAGGTGAGGTTCCCGAAGAGTATCGCCCCCTCAATCGGCGCTACTATGAGGAGCTGGTGCGTCAATAGATGGGCTTGTTCCTACTCTCTCTCCTGGTTCTCACAGGGCTCGTGACGCCCGCCGCAGCAGGTAACGCGGCGGAAGGGCTCGGCTGCCTCGCGGTCTACGACCTCGAGTGTGCGCGCGCGGCGAGCGAGGGTTCGGGTGACGCGGCGGCGTTGCTCCGCGCCAAGATCAAGTTTCATGACGGGGATTTTGTTGCCGCGGAGCGGGAGATGAGCGCGCTGGCTCCCTCGCATGAGGGCGACGAACGGTTTGAGCACGAGCTGGCCCACTACCGCGCGACCGCGGCGGCCACGGAGGGATTCGACACCGCGACCCGTGGGGACATCCAGCTGCGTTATCAGCCGGGAACCGACCAGATCCTGATCGAGGAGGCGCTGAGCACGCTCGATGCTGCCCGGAGCCGGATCGGCACGATGCTGGGCGGCGCTCCGCCGGGTGGGGTGCGGATGGAGATCTACCCGACGGCGGATCGTTTCACGCTCGCGAGCGGCCTACCGCGATCCGCGGTCATGACCACCGGGGTGGTGGCGCTGTCCAAGTGGACGCGGCTCCTGGTCACGAGCCCGAAGGCGCTCGGCCGGGGCTACGCGTGGAAGGATACGGTGGCGCACGAATACATCCACTACGTCGTGGCCTGGCGCACCCGTGATCAGGCGCCCGTGTGGCTTCAGGAGGGCATCGCCCGCTCGTATGAGTCGCTGTGGCGCGACACTGAGTTTGCGCCGCTCGCACCAAACCAACAGGCGCTGTTGGCCCGTGCGTTGGCGAGCGACAGTCTGGTTCCCCTTGAGCGGATGCACCCAAGCATGGCCTTCCTGGACAGCGCGGATGAAGCAGCGCTCGCCTTCGCCCAGGTCAGCACCATGATGCAGCATCTGCACCGTACCGCCGGCCCTGACGCGGTGTCGCGGGTGCTCGACCGGGTGCGCGATGGAAAAGACGCGTTGGAGGCGGTATCAGAGGTGGCCGGTATGAGCCCCGACCAGTTCATGGCCAGCTGGCGCGCCGGCCTCGCGGCGATGGACCTCGTGGCGCGTAAGCTGGGCGCGCTCCCGACGGTGCTCGACCCGACCGACGACTACGGCCTTGACCCGCTGCTCGCCGCGCGGGCGGACCTCGCGGGCTTTGCGCGCCTCGGAGACCTCCTGCTCGAAAAGAATCGGCCGCAAGCGGCGCTGATTGAATACCGAAAGGCGGTTCCCGCGGATGAGCCGCCCTCCCCGGTATTGTCGGCGCATATGGCACAGGCGTGGATCGCGACCGGCGGGCACGCCGAGGCTCGGCAGGTCCTTGAGGCGTCAGTGCTGGATTATCCCGAGTTCGCCCTCACTCGGAAGACCCTGGGCGCTCTGCTCCAGGCGGTTGGGCAGCTCGACGCGGCGCTCCTGCAGTACCGGGCAAGCGCCGACATCAACCCCTTCGATCCCGAAGTGCAGGCGGCCCTCGCCGACCTGTACAGCGTGCGAGGCGAGAAGCAACTCGCCGAGCTTCACCAGAGAAACCGGCGTATCCTCATGAGCGGCGGCTTTGACCGCGGCGCTGAGGCGGAGCACGTACGATGAGTCACCCGACCCCGCCCCCCAACGACGGCGAACTTTTTGATCGGCTCGCGGGGGTTCGCGCCGCGGTGGAGGCGCAGCTCGCCCGCAGGATCGTCGGCCAGAAGACGGTGATCGAGCAAATGCTCGTCGCGCTCTTCGCAGGGGGGCATTGCCTTTTTATCGGCGTGCCTGGGCTCGCCAAGACACTGCTGGTCAGCTCGCTCGCCGAGGCGCTGGGGCTTCAGAGTGGCCGTGTGCAGTTCACGCCCGATCTGATGCCCGCGGACATCACCGGCACCGACGTCCTGGAGGAGGACCGCAGCACCGGGCGGCGCGAGATGCGCTTCATTCCGGGGCCGATCTTCACCCACCTCCTGCTCGCCGACGAGGTGAACCGCACCCCGCCGCGCACGCAGGCCGCTCTGCTCCAGGCCATGCAGGAGGGGCGCGTCACGGCGGGCGGCCGAACCTTCACCTTGGAGCGGCCCTTTGCGGTGTTCGCCACCCAGAACCCCATCGAACAAGAAGGCACCTACCCTCTGCCCGAAGCCCAGCTCGATCGGTTCATGTTCGCCGTAGACGTCGGATATCCGAGCGAGGCGGAGGAGCTCGAGATCGTCGAGCGTACGGTGGTGGGAGTGCTCCCCGAGATCAAGGCGGTGCTGGGCCGAGACGAGCTGCTGGCGATGCAGGGAATGGTGCGTCGTATGCCGATGGACGACGGGGCGAGCCGCTACGCTGTGCGCCTCGCGCGCGCGACGCGGCCGGGCGCCGACGCGCCGCAGGTCACCGGCAAGTACGTGCTCTGGGGCGCTGGTCCTCGGGCCAGCCAGTTCCTGGCGTTAGGCGCCCGAGTTCGCGCGGCGCTCGCCGGCCACGACACGGCCACCCAGGAGGACGTGCGGGCGGTGGCGTACGCTGTGCTCCAGCACCGCATGGTGCTCAACTTCTCGGCGGATGCCGAGGGGATTCGGGCACGTGACGTGGTCAGCCGTCTGCTCGACCAGGTTCGGGAGCGTTGATGCGCGCGCGCGGGACGGCGTAGGCGATGTTGGGAGCCCGTTGGGACGTGCTGGACCGGGTCCGGCACCTGCACCTCCGCGCGCGTCAGCTCGTTGAGGGTGTGTACCAGGGTACGCGCCGGAGCGTGCGCATCGGCCACGATGTTGAGTTTGCCGATTATAAGCCATATACGGCGGGGGATTCGTTGCGCGACTTGGACTGGCGCGTGCTCGCGCGCTCCGACCGGCTCGTCGTGCGTCGTTACCGCGCCGAAGCGGAGCTCTGCTGCACGATCGTGCTGGATGTATCGGCCGATCTGGGCTCTACGCCCCGCAAGTTCGAGCAGGCCGTGACCCTCGCGGCGACCCTCGCGGTGTTTTGTAGCTTGGACGGTGAACCCGTGGGCCTCGTGCTCGGCGCCGGGGAGGGCGTGGCGCTTCGTACGCTCAGACCGGGGTCGGGGCGGCGCCACCTCGCGCAGCTCCTGACCATGCTGGCTTCGGTGCAGCCCGCGGGTCGTGCAGGTTTGGATCGGCTTTTTCACGATGTCGCGGGCCAGTTGGGCAGTCGGGGCCTCGTTGCTGTGGTTGGGGACTTCGCGGAAGAACCGTCAGGATGGATTGGGAGCCTCAACGCGCTGGCGCAGCGGCGGGCAGACCTGCGAGCCTTCCAGGTGTACGATCCGGTGGAGGCGGGCCTCCAGTATCCGCAACCGCTGCGGGTGTACTCGCTCGAGGCCGATGGGCGGCGGCCGATCGATCCGCTGGCGCTGCGGCCGGCGTTCGAAGCGGAGGTCGAGCGGTTCTTCGCGGAGGTTCGTGGCGCCTTCCTGTCGCGGAGGGGCCAGCATCAACTGGTCCCGGCGGACGCCGATCTTGTTCCAGTGCTCTCCCGTTTCGCTCGTGGAGAAGGTGATCCGCTGGGGCGCGTCGCGTGAGTCTGACCCTTCTGGCCCCGCTGGCGCTGCTCCTCGGCGCGTTGCTCCTCGGTCCCGTGCTGGTCCACCTGACCCGGCGTGAGCCAACGGAAGATCGTGCGTTTGGGCTGCTCTTTTTGTTGGATCGGCTGCTGCGACGGGTGCAGCGGCGTCGCCAGCTTCACGACCGTTGGTTGCTGCTCTTACGGCTGCTCGCGCTCGGGCTCGTCGTGCTCGCGGTGGGTCAGCCGGAGCTCCGCTGGCCAGAGGGCGCCGCGCCTTTTGGGGGTTCAGGGCGGGTGATCGTGGTGCTCGACCAGTCGTTCTCGATGGACCAGCGCGAGGGTGGTGAGGCGGTGTTCGCGGGGGCTGTCGCGGATGCGGCGGCGGTGCTTCGGGGTCTGCCCGCGGGGGTGCAGGTCGCGGTGGTGAGCTCGGGCGGCCCGGCGACGCTCCTCACCTCGGGCTGGACGGATGACGTACAGCGCGCGGCTGCGCTCGTGGAGGACGCCCGGGTCAGCTCGGCCGGGACCGACCTGCATGGCGCGCTTGTGCTGGTGCGCGAGCTCCTGGGCGAGGTGCCCGGCGAGGTCTTGATCTACACCGATCAGAGTGGTCCCGCGGTGATCCCGGCGGCGGAAGCGGATCTCCACGCACTTCTCACGCGGGGCTCCGCCGTCCTCCCCCGTGTGTTTGGGCCCGCGGACGCCAACAACGTCGTCCCAGCCGCCGCGCGCTACGGACACGGCCTCGAAGGCGGCACGTTGACGGTGAAGCTCCTCAACTATGGCGCGGGCGAGGTCGAGGTGCCGGTGACCGTCCACCTCCCGGAGGGGGAGAGGATCACCTCCTTCGTGGCAGTTCCCGGCCTCTCGGAGGAAGGTGTTGGAGTGCCGGGTATGGTGGAGGCGTTGTTCACCGTGCCACGACAGGCGGAGGGTGGCGTTGGCCGGGTAGAGGTGGATGATCCTGCGCTCCAGCTCGACAATACCTTCTACTTCCACCTCCCGCGGGTCGGCGCGAGTCGGGTGATGGTGGTGGACGGCGATCCGGGTTCGTCTCCTACCCGGTCGGAGGTCTATTTCGTGGAGCGGGCGCTCGCCCCGTGGGGGGCCGGTGGCGTCGCGGTGGACACGGTCGCGGCGCACGGCATTCAGGAGCTCGACGTCACCCGGCATCGGGTAGTGTTCCTGGCGAATGTCGCCGATCCCTCCAGTATTTCAGGCAGCCTCGTCGACTTCGTTCGGGCCGGGGGTGGCCTCGTGATCGGGCTTGGCGACAACGTCACCGCCGACCGCTACAACGGCGCGCTGGGCGCGCTCCTGCCGGCGCCGCTCCGCCTGGTCCGGGATGTCGCTGGCCTCGACGAGGCGGGCGTTGGCCTGGCGCTCCCAGAAACTCAAGGCTTGTTCGACGCTTTTGCCCGCGGCGGGCGGGAGGGTTTCGCTCGGGTGCGGGTGCGCCGGCTCATGACGGTGGAGCCCTACCGCGAGGGCGAGGTGGAGACCCTGCTCCGCACGGAGGACGGCGTGCCCGTTCTGCTCTCTCGCCAGGTAGGTACCGGGCGGGTGATCGTGTGGCTATCCACCCTCGATCTCGCGTGGACCAACCTGCCGGTTCAGAGTGTCTACGTTCCGATGATCCAGCGCATGGTCTCACGGCTCGGCGGCTCGTTGGCGGTCGGCGTGGCGCGTGGGCAGGGGATCGTGGGAGAGCAGAGCGAGCTGGAGATCGCCGGCTCCGAGCAAGACGTCACCGTGGTCGGGCCCGACGGCCGGGGTCTGTCGTCGGAGTGGGAGGACCGAAAGCTCGTATTTGTTCCGACCGCTCCTGGGCCTCACCTCGTGGAGGCCAGCGACGGGCGCCCGGTGGGGGAGGTCGCCGTCAACGTGCCGCTCGTGGAGTCAGACATCCGGGTTGGCGAGACCTTGCGGGCTGCCCAGCTCCGACTGGTGCCCGATCGACTTTTCCAAAGGAAGGAGCTCGGTACGTTGGCATTGTTAGCGGCGAGTGGCCTCTTGCTGGCGGCCGCAGCCATCGCGGGGGGGCGCCATGCGTGAGCGGCGAGGATCCTGGTCGCGTCGCCGGGTCCTGGGCGCCGGCCTCGGCTTGGGCGTCACGCTCATGAGCCCGAAGGCGCACGCTCTCGGCGACGTTTCTCAGCTCGACATCGCTGAGCTCCAGCTCGGGTCGGGCACTCGCTCGCGCCCCAACGCTTGGGTAAACCTGCTTTTTGAGACGATGCAGACCACGTCCGTCGAATGTGAGCCGCGCGCGGTCTTGCTCGCGCCGGACGATCCCGCGCTCTTCGCCCACCCCTTCTCGGTGTTGCTGGTCAGCGGCGCTCTGCCCGCGCTCAGCGATCGGGAGCGGGAGCAGCTCCAACGCTACCTGATGTATGGCGGGTTTTTGCTGATCGACGACACCACTGGCCTCTCGAGCCCCGAGGTGGACACGTCCGTACGGAGGCTCGTCGCCCAGCTCTTCCCCACCCGGCCGCTCGCGGTCCTGCCGGCCGATCATTCGGTATATCGAAGCTTTTTCCTTCTGAAACGACCGATGGGCCGGGTTGTGAGCCGCGGCGTCATCGAAGGGGTGCCTCAAGGGTCCATGCACCCGCTCCTGTACTTCCGGGACGATTTGTCAGGCGCGCTGGACCGGGACGCCGCCGGTCTACCGGTGCTCCCCTGCACGCCCGGGCCAGACCGCGAGCAGCGGCGGGAGGCGGTCAAGCTCGGCATCAACCTCATCCTCTACGCGTTGACCTCCAACTACAAGCAGGACCAGGCGCATGTGCGGGAGCTCATGCGGGCGGGGCGCCTCGAATGAGGAAGAACCCGAACTTTACCTCGCACCGCGCTGCGGCGACGGGCGCGCGGGGTGGGTGCGACGATGAGTGAGCTCCTGAGGTGGTGGACGGCTGGCTGTTGCAGCGTTGGGGGCAGCCTGGTGTGGACCAGCCCGAGCGGCGTGGTGGCGCTGGGCGCGGCGCTGCTGGGGTTGGCTTTCTTGCTCGCCGCGCGGCCCTTCAGTCGTTCACGGAGCTTGGAGTACCTTTTTTCCGCTCTCGGCGCTCTCCTGCTGCTCCTGGCGCTCGCGGGCCCGATCTGGCTACAGGAGCGGGAACGTGAGGATCCCGGTCGTTTTGTCGTCCTGGTGGACAGCTCACGCTCGATGTCGGTCGAGGAGGACGGCGCGCCGCGGGCGGCCGCGGTAGAGCGCATCCTGGCGCAGCTGGGTGCCGCGGAGGTGTACCACTTCGCCGACGGCCTCGCGCCGGGTCTACCTACCGATTATCAAGGTGCGGACACGGATCTCGGCGGCGCACTCGCGGCGCTCTCCCAGCGGCACGCGGGCGAGCGGCTTGAGGGGGTCGCGATCCTGAGCGACGGCCTCGACCGGGGCGGTCTGCGTCGGCGGCTGTTGGGCGGGCAGGGGCAGGTGCTTCCCCGGCTGGGGGGGCCGCTGACGGTCTACCAGGTCGGCGACGACCGCGCGAGGGTAGACGCCGCGGTGGTGGAGCTTCACGGAGCGGATTTCGCGTTCCTGCGCGCTGAATCCGAGCTGTCGGTCGACGTTCGCGTCTCCGGCACCCAGCTCGCCGAGCTGCCGGTGACTCTGACCCGCGACGGCCAGCCGGCCGGTCGGCGTACGGTCAGATTGGATGCTGAAGGCCGCGGAACGGCAGTATTTCCGGTCCGCGCGATGGAGGTGGGCCGCTACGTGTACGAAGCGAGCGTGCCGCTGGTGGAAGGTGACGCCGTCCCGGCCAACAACAGCGCACAGCTGGTGTCCCGGGTCGTCCGGGAGCGAGTCCGGGTGTTGCAGGTCTGCGGGGCGCCATCGTGGGATCAGAAGTTTCTTCGGCTGTTTTTGAAGGAGGATCCGGGTGTGGACTTGGTCTCGTTCTTCATCCTCCGCACCGGTCGAGACATGGGCTCCGGCTACCGGGGTGACGAGTTGGCGTTGATCGAGTTCCCGTACATCCAGCTCTTTACCGACGATCTGGACAGCTTCGACCTCGTGATCTTCCAGAACTTCGATCACGCGCCTTACTTCGAGCGCGACAGTGACACGCTCCTCCAGAACCTCGCGGACTACGTACGCGGGGGCAAGTCGCTGGTGATGATCGGCGGGGATCGCAGCTTTGATCTCGGTACGTACGCGGAGACTCCCTTAGCCGGGGTGCTCCCCGTGGGTCTCGGGGTCACCGGGGATCCGGTGAACCTGGAGAGCTTCCAGGCTACGCTCACCGAAGCCGGGGCGCGCCACCCCATCACTCAGCTCGTGTCGGAGCCCGGAGAGAACCAACAGATCTGGTCCAAGCTCTCGGCGCTTGATGGACTCAACCTCTCGACCGGGGCGTCGCCGGGGGCGGCCGTGTTGCTCGCACACCCTCGTCTGGTGGGCCCGGACGGCGTGCCGCTCCCGGTGCTCGCGGTCGGCGAGTACGGGAAAGGGCGCACGATGGCGTTGATGGGCGACTCGTCCTGGCGCTGGTTTCTCGGGGAGGCCAGCGAAGGACGAGGCAATCAGGCCTACCTGCGCTTCTGGAAGAACTCGATGCGCTGGCTCGCGGGCGATCCCGAAGACCGGCCGGTCGCCGTCACCACGGACAAGGAGAATTACCTGCCCGCCGAGCCGGTGAAGATCCTGGTTCAGGCGAGGAACGTGGCGTTTTCTGCGATCGCGGGCGCGGTGGCGTTCGTCGAGGTGGATGGCCCCAAAGGGCGTACCACCCACAACGGCGTAGCCGGCCCCGATGGCTCCGCGGTTGTGACGCTCGGCGCGCAGGAGCGCGGGGCCTATCGGGTCAGCGTGCGCGTCACCGGGCCGGACGGAGTGGCGCTCGGCGCCGCCCGGACGGTGTTCGCCGTGAGCGCGCGGGATCCGGAGCTTGAAGAAGTTGCTCCCGATGAGGCGTTCTTGCGCGCGCTCGCCGAAGCAGTAGGCGGCCGGTACGTCGGCCCCGGGTCGAACGACGCCCCGCTCCGTGACGTTGGCGCCGCGAGACGCGTGTCGGAGCGGGAGGAGACGGCGCTCCACCGTGCGCCGTTGTTGTTCACGGGGATCGTGCTCTTCTGGACCTTGTCCTGGCTCCTTCGTCGGCGCGCCGGCTTGCGCTGAGCCGCCTCAAGGATTGTGGGGCAACTCAGTCCCCGCCACCTTCGCGGCGAACTGAGATCACGCCTTTGATCCCTTTGAGTTTACGTACGAGATTGGACATCTGGTTGATGTCCGACACGGCCACCCCGAGCTCGCAGATCGCCTGCTGATCTTCGGCACGTACATTGGCCCGCCAGAGGTTGATCTTCATACCCGCACACAAGGCGGTGATATCCGCCAGCAATCCCGGTCGATCGTCCGCGACGACTCGGAGCAGGCTCTGTTGGAGCGTCTGTGCCGCGCCGTCCCAAGTCACCGCGACGATCCGATCTACGTCGAGGCCCTTCACCATCGCGCAGTCGTCGCGGTGGACCGAGAGCCCCCGTCCGCGGGTGATGTAGCCCACGATGGGTTCTCCCTTCATAGGCCGGCAACAACGGGCATAATCTACGAGAATGTCGCTCTGGCCGCTCACGACGATCGCGGTGCTCTCGGCCTTGCGGACCTTCTGCCACCACGAGACCAGGGTGTTGGGCGCGGCCGGGAAGGGTTCCGGATCGGGCACGAGGAGGCGACCCACCTCGCCCGGGCTCACCTTTCCCGCGACGAGCGCGAGCGCGAGCTGGTCGAGGTCCTTGTAGCCTGCGCTATCCAGGTGCTCATTGAGCTTCGGATCGGCCATGACGCGCTTGAGCGACATATTGGCTTTACGAAGCGCGCTCTCCAACATCTCGCGTCCCAGGCCGATGCCCTGATCCTGGAGTTGGTCCCGCAGGCGCTTGCGGATCTTCTCCATCGCTCGGTGGGTAAAGGCCCACTCCAGCCACTGGCGGTTGGGCCGCGCGTCCGCGTGGGTCACGATCTCCACGGTGTCGCCGCTACGCAATCGGGTTCGTAGCGGCACGAGACGGCCGTTGACCTTCGCCCCCTGCGCGTGGTTTCCGACCTCGGTGTGGACGTGGTACGCGAAATCAAGCGCGGAGGAGGCCTCGGAGATGAGGACCACGTCCTTTCGCGGGGTGAACACGTGGATCGTCGCGGCGAGATCCCCGCGGGCGGCTTCCATGAAGTCCGCGGGATCCTCGATGTCCTGCGCCATCTGGATAAAACCGCGGATTCGCGCCAACTCTTCCAGCTCGGCGTTGCTCACGGCGAGGCGCCCGCTCTTATAGCGCCAGTGGGCGGCGATGC
Organism: Deltaproteobacteria bacterium; assembly: GCA_947486185.1. Lineage (GTDB taxonomy): Bacteria > Myxococcota_A > UBA796 > UBA796 > SXON01 > CANKTH01. The sequence goes on along the minus strand of CANKTH010000067.1, from coordinate 12,661 downwards.
CCGTCTCGGCGATGCGGTGCATCGCATGAGTCCGTATTTGAAGCTCTACTTCGCGCCCGCTCGGCACCATGACGGTCGTGTGGAGGGATTGGTAGCCGTTTGGCTTGGGCGCGGCGATGTAGTCCTTGAGGCGCCCGGCGACCGGCAAGAACTCGGCGTGTACAAAACCCAGTGTCACATAACACTGGTCCCGGTCGGGGACGAGGACCCGAAAAGCTAGCAGATCGCGTATTTCAGAGAGGTTTTTCTCCTGCTTCTCCATCTTGCGGAAGATGCTGTACAGGTGCTTGGCCCGCCCGGACACCTCCACGTCCAGTCCACGGTCGTGCAGCCGCTCCTGAATGAGCGCGACGGTCTCCGCCACGAATCGTTCGCGTTCTTCGGCGCCTTCGGCCAGCTCTTCCTCCAGGCGTTTCTTGGCGTCTGGCCACAGCGCGCCGAGACAGAGGTCTTCCATCTCCGACTTGATCCGGTCCAGCCCCAGACGGTGTACGAGGGGCGCGTAGATGTCGATGGTCTCCTGGGCGACCGACCGACGTTTTTCAGGCTTGTGATGCTCCAGCGTCCGCATGTTGTGGAGCCGATCCGCGATCTTGACGATCATGACGCGGATGTCCTTCCCGAAGGCCAACACGAACTTCCGAAAATTCTCCGCCTGCTCCTCGAGCTTTCCGCGATACTGCAACTTGGAGAGCTTGGTCACCCCGTCGACCATGTCGGCCACCGAGACGCCGTAACGACCGGCGATCTCGGCGTGGGTCGCGAAGGTGTCCTCGATGGTGTCGTGCAGCAGGCCCACCGCGATGGTCTCGACGTCCATCTCGAGGTCCGCGAGGATCCGCGCCACGGCGAGGGGGTGAACGAGGTAGTCCTCGCCACTCTTCCGGACCTGCCCCCGGTGGACCAGCGCGGCGTACTGGTAGGCGTCCAGGATGAGGCCGACATCCGCCCCGGGCGCGTAACGTTGAACCTGCTGAATCACCGCATCGATGGTCTCCGGGCTACTCAAGGCTCTCCCTGGCGCCGCTCGTGGCACCTGGCTCGACTCGGCTGCGGGGTTGATCGTGGCGCGTTGTCATACGTTCGTCAAGTCCCGGTCGGGTCGCGGACTGCGCGCACCGCGCCACGGGTGACCAGGTTGAGCCATGACTGCCGACGCCCCCGCCGGCAGAGCTCCGCGAGGAAGATGCCCTCCAGGAGCGCTGACGCGACCGAGATCTCATCGTTGAGGACGAGATAATCGTAGTCGGAGGCACCAGAGAGCTGGAGGTCCGCCTGCCGCACACGTCGGGCGATCACCTCTTCAGAGTCGGTTCCCCGTCGCCGGAGCCGGTCCTCCAACGCGCCAACCACAGGCGGCAAGATGAAGACGCCGACCGCCGCGGGATAGGACACGCGCACCTGTGCCGCCCCCTGGGTGTCGATATCCAGAACCATCGACCGGCCCGCTCGTAGGGCGGCTTCTACCGGCGCTCTCGGGGTGCCATAGCCGTGTTGGTATACCCGGGCGTGCTCGAGAAGCTCGCCCCGCGCGACCATCGAGTCGTAGGTGGCTGCGTCGACAAAGTGGTATTCGACGCCGTCTTTTTCGCCCGGTCTCGGTTCCCGCGTCGTCGCCGACACGGAGAAAGCGAGACCCGGCACCCGCGCGAAGACGTGGCGTAAGAGCGTGCTCTTCCCGACCCCAGAGGGCCCGCTGACCACAAAGAGCACGCCCTGATCGGGTGCTGAGAGGCGTAGCATCCTGATCCCGTAAAGGCGGGGCCTTAACACTGTGGCGCGACCCGCGACCGCAACGTCCCAGGGCCGTCGCTACTCTACGTTGGCGGCCTGCTCGCGCAGGCGCTCCAGCACGGACTTCATGTCGACGACGCGCGCGGAGATGGGATGATCCGCCGACTTGCTGCCGATCGTGTTGATCTCCCGGTTCATCTCCTGGAGCAGGAAGTCCAGCTTCCGGCCTACAGGCTCGGATGCGCCGAGCGCCTGTTCGAACTGTTCGCAGTGGGAGCCGAGGCGGGTGAGCTCCTCCGAGATGTCAGCCTTCTCCGCGAGGATCGCGGCTTCCTGGCTGAGGCGGTTGTTGTCCAAGCGCTCGCCGAGGAGCCGGGTGATCCGCTCCAGCAATCGGATCCGGAGCCGCTCCGTGACTCCTTCGCTGACCTCCGCGACCTCGGTGCGGAGCCGCATGACGTCGTGGAGGTGCCGGCGAAGATCCAGGTGAAGCGTCGCGCCTTCCGTCCCACGCATGGTCTGGAGGTCCTCGAGGGCGGCCTGGGTTGCCACTTCACAGAGGTCCCACTCCAAAAGCGCGTCGGGCTCGTGGTCGGTCGCGATGAGCACCCCCGGCTGCGCCAGGATCAGCGCGAGCGGGACCTCGTGCGACTCACGCTGGAGCCGTCGAGCGACGTCCCACATCGCCCGCCGATACTGCTCGGCGAGCACGATGTCGGCGATGATGCGTGTGGCGCCCTCGACCGAGCTGCGTCGAACGTTAGCCTCAACACGGCCGCGATGCACCCCATCGCGCAGCAGGTTGACAAAACGAGGTTCAAGGACGTGGTATTCCCTCGGCACACGGATCTGGAGGTCGCGGAAACGGTTGTTGACCGTCTTGATCTCGACCACCACCGTCACCAGCCCGTTGGACGCTTCGCCGCGTCCGAAGCCGGTCATCGAGTTCATGAGGGGCCCTCCGTCCGGCGATTCAGCACGCACCCTCGCTGCCGTCATCACACTCGTAGTTGCACTTGCCGCTCGACTTGAAGGTGTACACGCACTCGGTTTCATCGAACTTGTACGTTATTTTTCCGCTCCCGTCGTAGTCGAACTCGCCTTCGCCGCTGCCGTAGTCCTCACCGTCGGAGCGGATCTTCCACTCCTCCTCATACGAGCCGTCAAAGGCGGTTTTCCGGTCAACGATACACTTGAGGTCGTCCCCGCACTGGCCTTCCCAGCCTGACTCCGAGGTGCCGGAGGGGTCGTGGTCTTCCCAGGCCTCGTAGTTCTCCGCGTCCCCGACGATCTCGAGGGTGCGGCGCAAATCGTCGTCGATCGTTCCGGTGTACAAGAAGCCGTCGACCTCCGCCTGCCACACAAAGAGGCCGTCCGACTCGTACTCGCCCGTCTGGACGAAGGCGTCCTCGATGGAGGAGTCCTCGGCGTCCCACGTGGCGATCTCCGCCGAGCAGCCGTCGCGGATCACGCGATAGCCAGTCTCGACGGTCTCTTCCAACACATCGACGTCGGTCTGGGTGTACGCGAGGTCAAGGTCCCCGTTGTGGTACGCGGTTCCGTAGCCCTCCACCCGTGTGTCCACCATGAAGTAGTCGTCGTCGTACCACACCTCCCACGAGAAGTCGCCAGACGACACGTCGTAGCTCCCCGCGAGGCGGTCCCGCGGGTCGTCGATCGGGTCGTAGTCGAAGCTGCCGTCCCCCTCCCCGGTCAACACATGGGCGAGCACGTCGTCGGACCAGGTATAGATAGCTTTGTAGTCACAGGATGTGCCCTTGTCGAACCAGGTGGCACACCCAAGCAGGAGAAGCAGCATGGTGGGTCCAGGAGGGCGGGAGTTTAGCGTGTAGCGGCCGCGCTGGCGTGTCCTGTCTAACCGCCATCGACGAAGCCGGCGCGCCGTGTATCGAAGCCCGTCGACGATGGAGCCTCCCGGTCCAGAGAAGGTGAGATCGCGTGCTGGCCCATCGCGTGATCCGGGGCCAGCTGACACGGCGGATCACGGCTGAGCGGGAGCGCTCGGGCTGCGCTACAGTCGCGCGCGCCCCGCGACTCGGTCGTCGGGTGCCACGCTTCGATGACCTTCAGGTTGACTCACCATGATCCTCTACGTGCTCCGCTACTACCCAACACTGACGGAGACCTTCGTACACGACGAGATCCGCGGTCTCGCAGAGCGCGGATACGACGTACAGATCGCCGCATTTGATCCGCGCGGGGATCCCGGCGTCGCGCCCCTGGCGCTCCCAACTCACCCTCAGCCCCACCGGGCGCGCTGGTTGGGGGCGCTGCCGGCGCTGTTCGCCGAGTGGCTACGGGCGCCGACGCCGATCCGTGCCTCGTCGGCGATCGCGGCTGGCGCTGCCGGCGTGTCGCTGCGGATCTTGTGGCTCGCCGCGCTCTTGCGCCGCCTCGGCACCCGGCACGTTCACGTACATTTCGCTGGGGAGGCGGCGGAGTGGGCCCGCCTCGCGTGCCGCCGAGTCGGCATCCCCTACTCGGTCACCACGCATGCTGTGGACCTCTTCAAGCCACGTCCAGCCTTGAAACAGGTGTTTCGGGACGCGTCCACCGTCGTCACCATCTCCCACCATAACGAACGGATCCTGGACCAGACCTATCAGGTGCCGTGCGAAATCGTGCGTTATGGTATTCGTACGCAGATGTTTTCGCGGGGGCCAGATCCTTCGCCTCCCGTGCTGCTGGCGGTCGGCCGTTGGGTCCCTAAAAAGGGCTTTGATCTTCTGCTTGAGGCGATGATGCGGGTGGACCGCGCCCTGCTCCTCCGTCTGGTGAGTGAGCCCCCGAGCCTGCCCCCGCCCGAGGCCCTGGGCCAGGTCCGTATCGAGGTGCTCGGGCTGAGGCCTCACGCCGAGATCCCCGCTTTGCTCCATGATGCCAGCGTGTTCGTGCTGCCCTGCCGACAGGCGCCGGACGGTGACATGGACGGCATCCCGGTCTCGATCCTGGAGGCGATGGCGAGCGGCCTGCCGGTCATCACTTGCGCGGTCTCCGGCATCCCCGAGCTCCTGGACGACGAGGTTGGCTGGGTTCTCCAGCCTGACGATCTCGACGGGTTGGTGGCGGCGATCCGCGCGGCGGTGGACGATCCGGCGGAGGCACGGAGGCGCGGGGAGCGGGGCAAGGAGCGCCTGGTCCAACGAGGCTACACGCTCGAGGTGCAGGTCGGGCGGATGGTTTCGATCTTCACCGGAGCCGGCTCCAGGGGATAAACAAACTGCAAAGCCGATAGAAGGAATATCATCAGATTGATGCTCGCCCGATCATCAGACCTCCAAGGCTCTTGTAAGATTTTGGGAGTAAAGAGGGCACGATGCCGGGTCCCGGGTTTGCACGTCAGCAGGAGCAGGAGCGTAGGGGCGTCACGCCGCCGGGGCCGCTCGCGGGTAACGTCGGCCAGCGGCTCGGCGGGGCCACGGGGCCGCGGGGCAACGCGGCGGCCCAGGATGCGCTCCGGGCGCGGATCGGCGCAGGAACCGACACAAACCAGGTCGGTACTCAGGACGCTACGGCACAGACGACGGGTCAAACGCCCGCTGGTTCAGCGACTGACCGGCAGATCAATGAGGAGGCCCTCGCCCGCGTCGCGACCGCAGCGGTCGCCGTAGCGCCTGCGGACCTGCGGACCTACGCTGAGTCGGCGATCCCGGGCATTCTTCGGCAGTCTGCGGCCTCCGGGGTCACGAACCTCAATCAGGTGGCGTACGTGCTCGCGACAACAGAGCACGAGAGCAAGTTCGGTCGCCCGGCCTTTGACCGCAGCGAGTCCCTGGTGGAGGACCGCAACCCCTTCAGCCGTCGCCGAAACGGCACCTATAGCGCCGAGAACCACGTCAGTGGAGGCGTCAACTCCGCCAAGACCGAGGATGAGCTCGAGACGAAGTATTGGGACTCGGCGTACGGCGGTCGCCTCGGGAACGCCCGTGGGACTGAAGACGCGCGGAACTTCCGCGGCCGCGGCTACGTGCAGCTCACCGGGCGCAGCAACTACGAGGGGATGACACGTCACCTCAACTCAATTGGATTTTCCTACCAGATCGACGGGCAGGCTTACGGCGGCCAGGGCAACCCGGCGATCGACCTCGCGGCCCACCCCGATCACGTCAACCGGGTGCCCGAGCTCGCGGCGCGAATCATGGTCGACGGCATGAAAAACGGGAGCTTCACTGGACGCTCCATGGGCGACTACATCAACGACTCGGGCACCAACTTCACCAACGCCCGAGCGGTGGTCAATGGCGACACGAGCACGAACGGAGCGTCGGTCGGCAAGATCGCCCGACGTTATGCGCCGGCGCTCTCCGGGTGGGCCTCCGTGTTCCAGGTCGACAAGCCGAGCGCGGCGAGCTGAGCTACGCCCGGATCAGGCCCTCAGTTCTGGCGGCCTTCGATTGCCAACACAAGCACCATCATCGCCACGCCCACCCGTGGGTCGAGGCCTTCGCCCATCTCGACATCGTAGGACAGGCGAAAGGGGTTGAACCGTTGGCGGAACGTACCGACCTGCCGGTCACCGATCCGCAGCACAAACTGCTGGGGGATGAGGTTGGAGAAGAAACGCCGAAGGATCGCAAAAAGCATGCGATCTTCCTTCATCGATCCGATGACCTCCCCCGATGGGCCCAGGATGTCCCACGCGTCCTGGAACAGGCTCTTGAGCCCCTGACGCCGACCCGCCCCGAGGTTCTCGCCGGTGAGCTTGTCCGTGATGTCATAGGTGGCGCCGAAGTCGAGTACGCTCCGGGCTTGGATACCGAGGGCGGGCGTCGTGCAGGCCTCGTCGGCAAAGACCGTGATCTCTTCTTTGAGCTTGAAGGGCTTCTGCCGGACGTAGAAGCGGAGCTGGCCGTCCACCTCGATCCGGAACGCGGAGCCCGGAAAGGCAAATACACGGCGAGCAAGATAGTTTTTCGGGTAGAGCATCGGGAGCTGGTTCATGGGACCTCTCGCCGCGTCTAACGTGTCGGCTGGGTACGCGCGGCGCATGTTCTGGGCCTGCCGTGTGTGGCACAGCGCGAAGCTCCGGCCGCCGAAATCCGCCGGACTCAGGTCGGGGTCCTGCTCTCCGTCGCTGCCTTCGGGACGACGGAGAGGCCCGGAGGCGATAGGCGCCGGCATGGCCGCGGTCCGTCCCTACCTCTTCTATGACACGGTGATCTCGATCTGCTCCACCTGCCTGCGTAAGGTGGACGGGAAGATCTTGTTCCAGGACGGCAAGGTCCTGATGCGGCGTCGGTGTCCGCGCCACGGTTGGGAGACGACTCTCGTGGCGGATGACATCGCCTACTACAAACGTGCGCGCGAAGTGTACCTCAAAGCGCCCGAGATCCCACGGCATTTCCACACCCCGATCCGCTACGGCTGTCCTTACGACTGTGGACTTTGCCCCGACCACGAACAACACTCCTGCCTGAGCATCGTGGAGCTGACTGACGCGTGTAACCTCCGGTGCCCCGTCTGTTATGCCGACAGTGGGCCCCACCGGCCGGGATTTCGGCCGCTGGAGCAGATCGAGCGGATGCTCGACGCGATCGTGCGGAGTGAGGGTGAGCCCGACGTCGTGCAACTGTCGGGGGGTGAGCCTACCTTACATCCGGAGTTTTTCGCGGTGCTCGACGCCGCCAAGAAGCGGCCGATCCGCCACCTCATGGTCAACACCAACGGCCTCCGTATCGCCCGGGAGCCGGACTTCGCGCGTCGTCTCGCTGCCTACAACCCGGATTTTGAGGTCTACCTCCAGTGGGACAGCTTCGAGGAGGGCCCTCTCCGGACGCTCAGGGGGGCCGATCTGCGCGCGGAGCGGCTCCGGGCCCTGGATCGCCTCGACGAAGCCGGCGTACACACGACCCTGGTCGTGACAGTGATGAAGGGTGTCAACGACCACGAGCTCGGTCGTACGGTGGAGTTTGGGCTGACGCGGCCGTGTGTCCGCGGGGTCACTTTCCAACCGGTACAGGCGGCAGGGCGCACCGAGCCGTTCAACCCCGTCACCGACCGCCTGACGCTCACGGAGGTGCGCCGCAAGATATTGGAGCAAAGCACGATCTTTCGTGACGAGGACATCCTGCCGGTGCCCTGCCACCCCGACGCTATCGCGATGGCCTATGCCCTACGCACCCCCGAAGCGGTGGTTCCGCTCACCGGAATGGTGCCGCTCGAAGTGCTTCTTGCTGGCCCCAACAACACCATCAGCTTCGAGAAGGAGGAGCCGCTGCGTGACTGGCTCAAGCAGCTCCTCGCGACCAACCATAGCCCGCGCACCAGCGGGGAGACCCTGCGCTCGCTGCTCTGTTGCCTACCGTCCGTGGCGGCGCCCTCGGACTGGACCTACGACAAGGTGTTCCGCGTGATCATCATGCAGTTCATCGACGCCCACAACTTCGACCTCCGGAGCGTCAAGAAGAGCTGCGTCCACATCGTCCATCCGGAGGACCTGCGCCTCATTCCCTTTGATACGTACAACCTATTCTATCGGGACGGACGCGAACGAACGCTGCTGGAGCCGCTCCGGGCTGAGCTCGAGGTCGGTGAGGGGGTGTAGCTCAGCTGCCCGTGCCGCCGACCAAGACCGTCTGGAGCAGCGCCTCGATCTCCGCGGCGCGGTCGTCCCAGGTGCGGAGCCGCGGCGCTCCCGGGCCCGCGTCGAGGGCGCGACGCACCGCCGCCGCGAGGCTACCGGTGTCGCCCGGAGTGTAGTAATACAGGCGTTCACCGCCAATCTCTCGCGTGGTGGGCAGGTCCGCGGCGATCACCGGCAAGCCGGTGGCGAGGTAGTCCCAGAGCTTGAGCGGCGACGTGAGGTGCCGGCCGAACAGATTATCATCGAGCGGGAGTAGAAGCGCGTGATACGTAGCTAACAAAGCTGGTAGTTGAGGGTAGGGTACCGCCTGGCGCCATCGCACCCGCTCGGGCAGCTCCCAGTCGGGGCGCTCACCTACGAGCTCGAGCGCCACCCCAACAGGCCAATCGGACACCGACGCCAGCGCCGTGTCGAGCCCCTTGTATCGGCGGGGCGAGCCGGTGTACCCCACCACCGGGGTCGCCGAGGGGTGAAGTTCCACCTGGCGATCGGCGCGCGTGCCGTTGTGGATGACCCGAGACGGGGGCAGAGGTCCGTGCACCGCGTCGAGGAGTTGGAGCGTCCCGCTACAGTTGGTCGCGACGGCCTTGACCCGGGAGAGCACCTTTGATTCGAGCTGAAGGTGGGCGCTCGGGTCACGGTCTGCCTCCCGGTCGAGCTCGGAGTCGACCTCATGCGCCTCGAGGACCACGGGGATCGAGTCGGGGACCAGGGAAATATACCGCTTTGCCCTTGCGTAGACGATGCCGGGGCCGCCACGGCACCACGCCCAGAGCTGCGCCCGGAACCACAGGCCCGCGCCCGGCGGCCAGGCCGTGGGTGCGAGCTGGAGCCGGAAGCTGGGCGGCCGCGTGAGCCCGTACCAGGAGAGCGCCTGGTCCGGCGTCATCGACGCCTCAGGGGAGGCGCCGCCGACTCGGTCGGCGAGCAGGGTGACTTCGTGGCCGCGCCTTGCCAGCGCCTCGCACGTATGGACGACCTGGACCGCCTGCGCGCGGACTGTGGGCACTCGTGGACGATAAAGGTGGAGAATTCGTAACGGCACGGCAGGTCTGTGCTTCGATCAGGGGGTGGGTTCGGTCAGTGAGCAGGTGTGGTGAGTGTGTGGGGTCGATCAGTGGGTAAGGCGGTGCGCCGTGGGTTGGGTGTCAGTCGGGATCGCAGGGGCCGTCGCAGGTGGGCATCACCTCGCCGGTGGCCATGAACCCGGTCATCATCTCGATCATGGTCGCTTCGCCGGTGAGCAACCAATGGGGGTCCGGATCGAGCCCCTGCGGCAGCGGCTCCGGGTTCTCCGTGTGGCCGTAATCCACCTCCACCAAGGCACGTTCGGCCGGGCCTTCTACGGAGGCGAGGCCCCAGACGGGCCGCACCGCAGGCTCCAGCAGCCCCACGCCCGCGCTCCTCGCGTACACGTGCGCCGCCAGCGAGGTCACGGTGTCGTCGCCGATGCCATCCTGGATCAGGAACTGCCGTTCCACTCCGTCACTCGTCGCCGGGAGGCTATGGGCCCAGCCGCCCAGCTCCGCGGGATCCCACAACATCTGGACGAGCGGGATGAACAGGGAGACATCCATCGGGTCGTTGTACTTGGACTCCAACATGAGGAGGAAAGTGGAAAAGGACGCGGACCGCGCCAGCAGCAACGAGAAGGGGCCGCCGGGGATCTGGAGGCCTGCACGGTCGATGTCGTCGCTCATCGCGATCTGGGCGCCGCCCAGGACGCTGCCGAGTGAAATGCCGAGATAGGCCGCTGGTCCGTCCGAAACGAGCGAGCCGCTGCTGCCCGCCAGCGCCGGATCGTCGCCCAAGGCGCCACGGAGCGCGGCGCGCAACAGCAGCGCCTCGAGCTGGGCCTGCTGGAGATTGTCGGGGATCATCCCAAATTTGTCGGGCGACGTGGCCATCATCAGGGCGATGGTGTCGATGTCGTCGATCCCGAGGCCACGCGCCGTGGTCGAGGCGGCGATCATCCCGGAGCCGTGGATGATCTCGCCGATCGAGTATCCCGTCACGTCCTTGTGGCTCCCGAACAAACCGTGGCCGAAGCTCATGATGCGCGCAGGGGCATCGGCGGCGAGGACGGAACACGGGACAAGTACGGTAAATGGCGTTTCGTACTCGCCATTCTGCACAGGGAGCCTCTCGTCGTCGAGCACCGCACGACTCCCGGAGTCCTTGTCGTCAAGGAAGAGCGGTACGGTCAGCTCGCCCGTGATCTTGCGCGCGATTGCGTCACCGGCGGCGCAGTCCCCCTCGGAGATCCGGTCGATATCGTAAGCCGGGCCCGCAGCCGGCACCGCGGCGAGGCCCGCTTCGAGCACCCGGGACATCGGGCCGCGGCTACCCCGCTCCGAGGCCACCACGAAGTCCCACGCGAGCTGAAGGCTGGTCCGATCGACCCCCGCGGAGGTGAGCGCGGGGAAGACGTGCTCCTCGTAGCCAGCACGTTGGCGCTCGAGATCGGCGGATTCCGGGTCGGCGCTGTCAGTCTTCTGTTGGTCACGGAGCATGGCGAACGCTGGCGCGGCGGGTGCCGGCGCGCCTGCGCTGTCCACCAGTGCTCTCACGCCGACGACGTAACGATGCCCATGTTGGTAGGGTTGTACCGGGCGAAAAATGAGGAGTCGGCCTGCGACGTCGTCGGGGAAGGCCTCCCGCTCGACGTAGTGGGGGACTCGCTCGCCGGTGTCCGCGTCGACAATGATCGTCGGGGAGTCTGCCTCCAGCGAACGCTCGATGGCGCTAAACGTCGCGGCACCATCGAGCTCTGCTCCTGGCAGGTGGGCGTAGAGCGAGCCGAGGGAGGGGAAGCCGTCGAGCCGATTCCAATCGGTAGGATCCATCGTGTTGTCGAACTGATCGATAGGCAGAGACAGATCGCCGAAGCTCACGCGGTACCCCGTGTCACGGCTGGGGTCTTCCTCAAGGTAGAAGCTGGAGGGAAAGGGGAGGAGGCAATGCCCCGTCTCGAGCGGGTTGCAGTCACCCCGCGGACCGAGGTCTGCGATGGTAGGAGGCGGGTTCGTCGGGCCGGCGCAGGCGAGCAGGAGCAGGAACATCGGGCAAAGATAACGGATCGGCGCCCCAACGTCGCGTCTGCCGCTCCGCTCGGTGCAGTGGGCGCGATAGGGGGGCACAGTGACGCCCACCTTGCCCATGATCGGACCCTACGAGCTCATCGAGCTGCTCGCCGAGAGCCGGAGCGCCGCGGTGTGGGTGGCGCGCGCGCCCGGTGCGGTCCGGGATCTGGTGCTCAAGGTGCGGCGGCGCGGAGATGTACAGCTGGATCGCCGGTTCTTGCGCGAGTACGAGGCCGCTCGCGGGCTCGCGGTGCCCGGTGTGGTGCGCGTGCTTGATGCGGGGATCGACGCCCGCTACCTCTGGTTCCTGATGGAGCGGGTCTTCGGGCTGCCCTTTGACGCCTGGGTGGCGTGCGCGCCCGATCTTGCGGGTCGCGTCGCGCGCATCCGCGCGGTGACCCCCGCGCTGCTCCGTTCGCTCGCAGGCATACACCGGGCAGGGTTCATCCATCGAGATCTCAAACCCGCGAATGTGTTGGTCGACCGCCAGGGTATCGCCTGGATTCTGGACTTCGGGATCGTGCAACCTTGGGCAGGCGGCCCGGGCCTGACGGCCGAGGGCGAGCTCGTCGGGACCCTGCCGTTCATGTCGCCCGAACAGATTTCGGGGGCTCCGCTCACGCCGGCCTCGGACTTGTTCTCCTTGGGCCTCCTCTTGTATGAGGCGCTGCTGGGGCCCCGCCCCCGCCTCGCTGCGCCGCTCGACTGGCTCCGCGCCCTGTGTACCGAGCGCCTCCCGCCTCCCGTGTGTCGTGACAGTAGCATTCCTCGGGATGTCTCCGCATTGATTGAGCGTCTTCTCTCCCTCGACCCCATCGATCGCGGCGATCCGGAGGAATTGGCCAACCTCTTGGACGGTCAAGAAGAGGCGCGCGTCGAGTGGCCGGAACCGCATGTGTGGGGCGGGGACGGGATGGCCCTGGGGGCGGGCATTCGGCTCCTCGCGGGCGAGGGGCCCCGTCTCCTCGTGTTGAGTGGGCCGCCGGGCAGCGGTCGTCGGCGTACTGCCGAGCAGATTCGACGCGAAGCGATGGTGCGTGGCGTACGCACCGTGCGTGGGCGCTGCGTGGTGGAGCGGCCGGGGGGCGCGGTGGAGGAGGTGCTGGCGGCCCTGACCGCGGCGCCACGGGACGAGGGTTGGCGCCGGACCCTGGGCGCGGACGACGCGTCGCTCCTCTTGGAGATGTGGCCCTATCTCCCGCTTGAACCGGAGGGTCAGGTCATAGGCTCCGCCTCGGAG